>DATMVF010000037.1:0-7096 GCA_035563475.1 Rubrobacter sp. | reverse complement strand
ATCCAGGTCCCCAGCTCCTCCCGTGACGACGAGCGCGTCGAGAAGATCCAGCACCCCGCCAGGGTCCTCTGCGTCCTCCGGATCTGGAGGCAGCAGGACGGGACGTCCGCCGGCGCGCTGGACGGCCTGGAGGTAGCGCGCCGGGCTGATGACCGCCGGTATCTCGTTCCAGACGCCGTAGCTAACCCTCTCGGTCGCCGCCGTCACGCCGATTGTGGGCCTGGATCCCGCCTTCACAGGCGCTCGAAGTTCCGGTAGCGTTCCCAGTCGGTAACGGCAGCTTCGAAAGCTTCGATCTCCACCCGCGCCATGTTCAAGTAGTGCTCTACTACTTCTTCCCCGAAGGCACTCCTGGCCGCCTCGCTCGCCGCAAACAGCTCCCGTGCCTCGCGCAGGTTCGTCGGCACGTGCGGCTTGTCCGCCTCGTAAGCGTTACCGATGAACTCCTCTTCCAGGGAGAGCTCGTTCTCGATGCCGTGCAGGCCAGCGGCGATCATGGCCGCTATCGCCAGGTAAGGGTTGACGTCCCCACCAGGCAGCCGGTTCTCGACGCGCAAAGAGTTGCCGTGGCCGACGACGCGCAAGCTACAGGTGCGGTTGTCCTTGCCCCACGCCACCGCCGTCGGGGCGAAGGAGCCCTTGGCGTAGCGTTTGTACGAGTTTATGTTCGGGGCGAAGAACAGCGTGAGCTCGCGCAGGCAGGCGAGCTGCCCGGCTATGAAGTGCTCGAACGTCGGGGAGAAACCGTGCCCGTCTGTGAAGACCGGTGCTCCGTCCTCTCTGCGGAGGCTCAAATGTATGTGGCAGGAGTTTCCCTCGCGTTCGTCGAACTTGGGCATGAAGGAGATGGAACAGCCCTCCTGGGCGGCGATCTCCTTGGCGCCGTTCTTGTAGATCGCGTGCCCGTCCGCGGTCTCTAGAGCGCGGTCGAACCGGAAGTTGATCTCGTGCTGCCCGAAGTTGCACTCGCCCTTCGCATCCTCCACCGCGAGCCCGGCCCCCGCCATGGAGTTGCGGATGCGCCGCAGCAAGGGCTCGATGCGCGCCGTCCCGAGCAGCGAGTAGTCGACGTTGTAGTAGTTTGCTGGTTCGAGATCACGATACCCCTTACGCCAGGCTTCCTCGTAGGAGTCCATGAAGACTATGAACTCGAGTTCGGTCCCCACGAAGGCTTCCAGGCCGCGTTCGGAGAGCCTCCCTAGCTGGCGCTTGAGGACCTGCCGGGGCGAGGCCACGACCGGGGAGCCGTCCTCCCAGACGAGGTCGCACGTCACGAACGCCGTCCCCTCCTGCCAGGGCACGTACCTCAGGGTGTCCATGTCAGGCTTGAAGACGAAGTCGCCGTAGCCACGCTCCCAGGAGGACATCGCGTATCCCTCTACGGTGTTCATCTCCACGTCCACGGCAAGCAGGTAGTTGCAGCCTTCCGCGTCGTGCTCGACGACCTCGTCGAGGAAGTGAGTCGCCGTGAGACGCTTTCCCTGGAGCCGGCCCTGCATGTCCGTCATCGCGAGGAGGACGGTGTCTATGTTTCCGGCCTCGACCTCCGAGCGCAGGGTGTCGAGGTCGAGGCGTCCAGCCGCCTGCGTCGTGTCCAATTCCTGCTCCTCTCTAGTTTCCGGCCAGTTCGGACTCGGCCTTCTCTATCGCGGCGAACTCTTCCTCCGGCGCCTGGGCGACGAGGTGGTGCCGGCTGTAGAGGCCGAAGTAGGCGAGGAAGAGTGCGTAGACCCCGAGCATGATGAGCGCTGCCCTGACGTCTACGATAAAGGTCGCGATGACCGCAAGAACCGCCAGCACGAGTGCCACACCCGATGTGGCCACGCCGCCCGGCGTGCGATAGGGACGATCCAGATCAGGCTCGCGTTGGCGCAGCACTATGTGCGAGAGCATCATCAGCGCGTAAGAGATCGTGGCGCCGAAGACGGCGCTGTTAAGAAGCGTGGCACCGCCGGCACTGCCGCCCGCGATCGCAAGGACCAGGCCGATGGCGCCGGGGACTATCAGGGCCACCCACGGCGTCCTCCGCCCACCGGTGACCGAGAGTAACCTGGGGAGGTAGCCGGCCCTGGACAGGGCGAACATCTGGCGCGAGTAGGCGAAGATGAGCGAGAAGAAGCTCGCGATCAGACCCGCTAACCCCACGATATTGACGAAGGTGACGAGCGCGTTGCCACCGCCGTAGGCCTCCTCCATCGCCAGGGGCAGCACGGACGGGGCGAGCACTATCTCGCCGCTCGTGAATGCCGCCGAACCGGCACCCCCAGGACCGAAGAAGAGGACGAGTACGGCGAACAGGAGCAGCGCCGCCATGCCGGCGATGAGCCCTTTGGGCATGTCTGTCGCTGGGTCCCTGGTCTCCTCGGCAGCGAGCGGCACGCCCTCTATCGCGAGGAAGAACCAGATCGCGAACGGGAACGCCGCCCAGATGCCCACCACCCCGAACGGCAAGAACGAGCTCGCACCGGCCGCGCCCGTCGGATCTATGTCGAACAGGTTCGCCACCTCGAACTGTGGGATCATGCCGATCACGAACGCCGCCAGCGCCACGACGGCTACGACTGTTATGCCGAACGTCACCTTGAGCGCCTCACCGACGCCGTAGAGGTGAATGCCTACGAAGATCAAGTAGCACACGAGGTAGACGATCCAACCGCCGATCCCGGTGAGGGTCTCCACGTAACCGCCGATGAACGTCGCGATAGCCGCAGGAGCGATGGCGTACTCGATCAGGATCGCCGTCCCCGTCATAAACCCTCCCCACGGCCCCAGCGCCCGCCGCGCGAACCCGTAGCCCCCGCCCGCCGTCGGAATCGTGGACGACAACTCGGCCAGGGCAAAGACCATCGCCGTGTACATCGTGGCCATGAGCACCGTGGCGATGAGCAACCCGCCCCACCCGCCCGCGCCTAGCCCGAAATGCCAGCCCGCAAAGTCGCCCGAAATAACGTAGGCCACTCCTAGACCGGCCAAGAGCACCCAGCCCGCGGCCCCTTTTTGCAGCTGGCGCTGCTCCAGGTAATCGGACCCGACGTTCTCGTAGCCCGCCCCCTGCCTTGTCCGTCTTTCCTGCTCGCTCATCCCGAACTCCCTTCCCGAAGAACCCATTCCCCGTCATGGCCGTCCCCGTACCGGCCCTCTGGCCACGATGGCATCATAGTTAATACCAATTTGTCATACAAGAGGACGAACGCCTAGAATTCTTGCGGACGGCGGTTCCTCGGGTAGCATTCCGGGGTATGTCAGACGTTTCGATCGAGAGAAGGGGTGGAAGATCAGGTATAGTCCACTGAACCCGGGACCGAGGAAGAGGGATCCCCTCTACCTCCAGGTGGAGCAGCGCATCGAGGACCTTCTGTTGCAGGGTCGCTACAGGGCGGGGGAACGGATACCGCCCGAGACCGGGTTGGTCGACGCTCTAGGCGTCTCGCGGGTAACGGTGCGGGCAGGGCTGGCGCGACTCGTAGAGCGGGGGTTGCTGGAGCGGCGCCAGGGGAGTGGGACGTTCCTGGTTCGACCGCCGGAAGGGGCGCGACTCTCGGCGGGCCTGGAGCGGCTGGAGACTTACACGGTCCACGCTGCGAGGCTGGGACTCGAACTCGGTAGCTCGGGCCTTACTATCGAGCCTGTCGGTGCCTCGCCGGATGAGGCTGCGGCACTGGAGGTCGCTGAAGGTACGCCGCTGGCCAGGGTGTCGCGTGCTTTGTTGGTGGAAGGAAACCCGGCCGCATGGATGGTAGACGTTGTGCTCCAGAGCATAATCGGGGTGGACGAGGTCAAGGAGCGGTTTCGCCCTGACGCTATGCTATTGGATCTCCTGGTCTCAGAAGGCGTGCCCGTAGGCTACAGCCAGATGTCCATCGGGGCCGTCATGATCGGTCCGAAAGACCCTACCGGCGAAAGACTCGGCCTGAGAGTCGATTCCGCGGCGCTCTCGCTGATCCAGACCATGTACCTGACAGACGGGCACCCCGCCCAGTGGTCGCGTGATACCTTCCTGCCGGGGAAGCTCAACCTCCACGTCGTGAGAGAGCTCTTCGAGGTCAGGAATCTTCCGTAATAGGTGTCAGGCTACAGGTTTCAGGTATAGACTGTGCCGGCTCTGGAAAGAAATAGGTGCTACCTGATGGCCGTAACCTGTAGCCTTTAGGAGGGAGGACGTATTGCCTGAGATAGGTTGGGATGATTTCGAGAAGGTGGATGTAAGGGTCGGCACGGTCATTGGGGCCGACCCTTTCCCGGAGGCACGCAAGCCTTCGATCAGGCTCGTCGTGGACTTCGGGCCGGAGGTCGGAACCAGGAAGACCAGTGCCCAACTCACTGCTAACTATGAGCCTGAGGTACTCGTTGGTCGGCAGGTCTTGGCCGTGATCAACTTTCCGCCGAAGAGGATCGCGGGCTTCGAGAGCGAGGTGCTCGTCCTGGGCGTGCCCGACGAGAATGATGAGGTAGTGCTCCTCGCCCCGGATCTCCGGGTCCCTCCTGGTGGCAGGATGTTCTAGGAAACTTCTAGGCGGGCGCTGCGTACCCGGGTAGTATCTTCATTGCGATCGGAAAGGAAGGTAGTGCGGTGACTGAGACGAACCTGGAGCAGTTTCGGGAGGTTACGCCGGAAGGTCGGTTCACGCTGCAGAACTCGGCGATGCTCAAGGTGAAGTTGGAGAACGACCAGATCCAGGCCAAGCTCGGCTCGATGGTCGCCTACCAGGGCGACGTCAGCTTCGAGCACAAGAGCGGTGGCCTGGGGCGTTTCTTCAAGAAGGCCGTCACCGGCGAGGGCGTGAAGCTAATGGCGGCCAACGGGACGGGCAACCTCTTCCTGGCGATGGACAAGCGCAAGATCATGATCCTGGACCTCCATAACGAGCGTATGACCGTCAACGGCGACAACATCCTCGCCTTCGAGCCAGGCATAGAGTGGGACATAGAGCGCGTCGAGGGCGCGGGCCGCCTCGCGGGCGGCCTCTTCAACGTCGTCCTGGAAGGCTCGGGCAAGGTCGCCGTCACCTCCGACGGTGAGCCCGTCCTCCTCGACACCTCGACCCCGACCTTCGCCGACCCCGAGTCCGCCATCGCCTGGAGCGGCGGCGTTAGGACGGGCGTCAGGAGCGATGTCTCCTTCAAGACCTTTACGGGACGCGGCAGCGGCGAGTCCTTCCAGGTATCTTTCGAGGGGGCCGGCTGGGTCCTCATACAACCCTCGGAAGGCGGTGTCGTTCCCGAGCATTCCCACGCCGGCGATGGCGGCGGTGGTCTGGGCTCCTTGTTCGAGGACTAGCCGGCCGCCCGCAACTGCTACAGGAGAAGGCCAGATGGATGAGCAACGGGTGCCCGATCTCGAAGAGTTGGACGAGAAACAGGTGCGCCGCTTCCTAGCCGAACTTTTCTCCGATCTGAGCGCCGCAGCGGAATTCAACGTGCGCCACGAAGACTACGTAATGGAGATGCCCCAATCCGGAGAACGCATCAGGGGCCGCGATAAGATGAGGGAGTTCCAGGAGGATTACCCCTCTCCCCCAACCATCCGGCTGCGAAGAGTAGTCGTCAGAGAAGGCTTGTGGGTCATCGAGGGCGTCAATGACTACGGCGGGGGACGTGTTTTCTCCGTCGTGGCCATCTTCGAGCTGCGCGACGGCAAGATCTGGCGCGACACCCGCTACTACGCCGAGCCGTTCGAGGCGCCACAGTGGCGGGCGCAGTTGGTCGAACGGATGGAATCTTGAGCGGTTCGTATCCGGGCGGTTCGCAAACCGCCCCTTCAGGTTTGTCCAGGGCAATGCGTGCCATCTCGATGAATCCCGAACCGTAAGACGCTTCGCCCTTACTCTTTCTTATGTACATTTTGTACAGACTCGTGCTAGGATGTACATAGGGAGCTGATCTGGAGGAAGTGATGGAACCACGGCCCATAACGAGGGAGTGGTTGGAGGGGTTGGATCCGGCGGAGTTCCAGGAGATCTCGGCCATGATCTCCGACATACAACGTGAGCGCGCAATGGCGCGACAACTGAAACGCGAACAGCGCCGGTCCGCGGCGCGCAAAAAAGCCCAAAACAAGCGCTATCTCGAACTGGAACACGTCAAATGCGGTAAGAAGGGCTGCAATAAATGCGCCGGCGGAGAGCTTCACGGCCCTTACTGGTACCTGTACCGACCCAAGCATAACGGACTAGGACGTACCAGCGAATATGTCGGCAAGCTGCTGCCCGAGGCACTCGCCGAAGAGTTCGAAATCCCCGAAGACCGGCGGACGGCGAACTAGCCGACCCGTTTCTTATGTACAGCAGATTGCCCGCTTTCGGCTTCATCTACATAAGATGGGCGACGAGACCGGCTGTCGCAGCTCGAGGGCTAGGTATTGTTCTCCAGCCTGAATGCGTTGGTGGTACCGAGCACCTCACCCGAGCCGTTAACGGCTGACAGGCCGACGTAGGGTTCGGTGGTGTGTACCGTGATCACGGTCTCGAAGCCCTGATGGGGGGCTGATGCGAGGGGCTCCAGTCGATCTGGGGCGCTACCGGCCAACACGTGCCAGGTAGTTACCTCCGTAGCGCCGTTCCAGCTGGCGTAGATGGTTACCTTGTCTTCCGGCCCTGACTCGGCGGCGATGGCAGGGTAGTCGTTAGGTTGCCCGATCCATGGGAGACGGAAGGCCCTGTAGGTCTCGCCGTCGGCGGGGAAGGCGGCGTGGAAAAGCAGTTCGCCATGATGATCGAACTCGGAGAAGTACGGCGCGCTGCCCCAGCCTACAAGAACGTTGCCGTTCGGCAATACCTGCACGTTGCCCTGAGTATCAGAGAGCAACTTGTCGGGATGGGTGTACTCGCGCACCAGGCTGGCACTCATTTTATCTTCGTCGACCTCGACCATAATGGCGCGGGACTGATCTACTCGCTCTACGTTGCCATTATCGAAGATGGTTATCGTGCCGTCGGCGTTTCGACGGGCGTCATGCTGAAGGGCGGTTCGGACACCCTCTCCCATCTCGAAGTCGCTCTTCTCCCCACCCAGTCGCCACACCACTTCCCCCGTTCTTTTGTCCACCTTGTAGACCGCGCTCGTCCTGCGAGCCGAGATGAGCAGGTGATCCTCGTCA
>DATMVF010000036.1:0-12404 GCA_035563475.1 Rubrobacter sp. | reverse complement strand
CGGCGGGTCGAGGAGTAGCTCGCGGACGTCGATGATGATGGGTTCCCCGCCGCTGGCCAGGATCGAGTCGAGGATCCCGGCCTGCTCGCGCAGGCCCGTGTCCCGCAGGATCGGGGAGGAGAGTTGTTTGGCCAACGAGGGCAACATCTCGGTGGGGTTCCGGATCAGGAGCACGTTGGTAACGCTGTCCAGGAAACCGGGGTCGAGGCCGGGAAGATGGTGCGCCATGTTCTTGAAGAAGCGGATCCGGCGCTCGCACGGACCGAGGATGACCTCCCGCACCACCCGTTCGCCGTCCCCGTCCATCACCTCCATGACCTCCCTGGCACCGGGATGATCCGCGCCTGTGGTCTTCAGGTAATGTCCGTAGAGAGGCTCGTCCACCACCACGGTATCCGCGCGCTGCCTGAAGGAGTACATGAGCGCCGTCGACACGTTGCGCGGCCCCGACCACACCGACAGCCTGAGGCATCCCGGCACCGCTACCCGCCGGTAGCCTCGGCGACCGCCTCCGCGTACAGGTCCGTAAGGCGGGCGGTAACGTCACCGCGCTGGCCGGTGCCGATCTTGCGTCCGTCCACCTCGACGACCGGTGTTATGCCGCCGAAGGTACCCGTGACGAACGCCTCGTCAGCGCCGTACACGTCGGTGAGCGAGAAGGTCCGCTCGAAGACGGGGACTCCCGAGGCCTGGCAGAGGTCTATGATCATCCGCCGGGTGATGCCGTTCAGGGAGTAGTGACCTGTCGAGGTCCAGACCTCTCCGCGCCGCACGACGAAGAAGTTGGTGGCGTTGCAGGTCGCCACCGCCCCGGTAGGATCGAGCATCAGAGCCTCGTCGGCGCCCGCCTCGAGGGCCTGTAGTAGGGCCACCACCTCGTGCAGCTTGCTGTGGCAGTTGAGCCGCTGATCCAAAGTATCCGGCGGCGGGCGGCGCACCGTCGAGGTGAAGAGCCTGAGGCCCCACTCTTTGACGCCAGGGTCGGCCACCTTGTGCTCGGCGATGATGACGACGTTCGGACCGCCGACCACGAGACGCGGGTCCTGCGAGGGGGTCTTCTTGTCCCCGCGGGTTACCATCAGGCGCACGTGGACGCCGGTTGAGCCTTCCATGCCGTTGCGCCGGACGGTCTCGCGGAGGGCCGCGGTGATCTCCTCGCGCGTCATACCGATGTCGAGCCCTATCGTCTTCGCACCCTCAAGGAGACGGTCGAGGTGTAGATCCAGGAACGCGAACTCGCCACCGTGCAGGCGAATACCCTCCCACACCCCGTCCCCGACCAGGAAGCCCGAGTCGAAGACGGAGATCTTCGCTTCCTCCCGGCGGTAGAACTCGCCGTTGACGTAGACGAGGACATCCTCGTTGCGCTCGTCGGGCAATGCCTCGTGCGTCCCCCTAGCCAACCGTCCTCCCTTCACGCCACTCCTCGCGCACGATGCCCATGATGACGTTGTCCACGTAGCGTCCGGCGAGCCAGATGTGCTCGCGCATCCTGCCCTCCTCGACGAAGCCGCAGGCCTTGTAGGCCCGGATCGCACGCTCGTTCGCCGCGTGGGTCTCCAGCCACACGCGCCTGAAGTTCCTTATCCGAAACGCGTAATCGAGGATCAACCTCACGGCTTCGCGCCCGTAGCCGCGGCCCCAGTATTCCTTTTCGCCGATAGCGATGCCCAGTTCACAGTGGCGGGAAGCCACGTCGAAGTGGAAGAGGCCGCACTGCCCGATGCACTCGCCGTCGGCCTCGATGGCGAAGTTCGTCTTGTCCGGAGTTCCTTCCCGGGCTTCGCGATCGAACCTCTCCCTCAGCCGTTGGAGGGAGACGGGCAGCGGCGGGTCGCCGCCACCCGCGAGCTCGACCTCGAGATCGTTCCAGAACCGCCACAGGCGCTCCAGATCCTCGCGCTCTATGGCCCGCAGCGTAACCTTCTCTCCCCTCAGCATGATCTACCCTCCGCGATAGGGTGGCGCATCCAGACGTTCGGCTCTTCGTAGGTGCCTAGGTCACGTTCGAGATCCATCACGACGGGTTGCAGGGCTCCAGGCACGACGTAGGCGTCGCTCTCGGGAAAACGCATGCCTGTCCACTCCTCCCACTCGGAGATCGTTCCCGTGATAAGCATGGAACGGGGTGCGACCCGTACGAACTCCGCGCCGAGCCTCCGGTGGACCCTGAACCAGGGATCGAAGGGTAGTCCGTCGGGGCGCTCCCACCGGAAGTAGCGCTCCATCGGGGTGAGCGGATACCGCTCCTTGAGCGTGGGACGGACGGGCGCGATCAGGGCTCCCAGTCCGTGATCCGCCGCGACGGACTTCATCGTGGTGAGTACCACGCTGCTGAGGCCACGTCCCCGGTGGGCGTGCGATACGATCGCCAGGAGGGCCGAGACCACCGTTGGCGCTCGTCCCACCTCGAAATCCCTCACCCCCTGCTCGAGCACCCCATCCAGGCCTGCCGGCAACCCTTCGTCAGTCTCATCCCAGAAAACGGGGATGCAATGGCCTGCCGCGACGACTTCGTCCCCACGGTCGCAGACGACGATCTGGAATCCGGCGAAATCGGTAAACAAGCCTCCCCAGTAGCGGCTGACCGTCGAATCGTGGTGCATGAACTCGGGGAACATATCGGGCAGGGAGCCCACCCGCGACTCGAGATCCGGCCTCTCGGCGAGCGTGAAGACCTCCAGCCCGTCGGGTACGTTCACAAGAGCCACCGACCACGCAGACCTGACATCTAAAACCTATAAAACCTACAAGAACGCCGGAACCAGCTCGCCTTTCACGAGGTCGGCGCTGTGCTCGCGTTCGCGCACCACGGCCCAGCTTTCTCCCTTGACCATGACCTCCGCGGGCCTGGGGCGGGAGTTGTAGTTGGAGGCCATCGAGAACCCGTAGGCGCCGGCGTCCATGATGGCGAGCACGTCGCCCTCGGAGGCGTCCGGCAACTCGCGGTCGCGGGCGAGGTAGTCGCCGGACTCGCAAACGGGCCCGACGAGGTCGGCGTTCGCCACTGAGCCGTCCTCGTTTAAGGAGAGGACCTCGTGGTGGGCGTCGTAGAGGCTGGGACGCAGGAGGTCGTTCATACCGGCGTCGACTACGATAAAGCTCTTCTCGCCGCTCTTCTTGCGGTAGACGACCTTCGTCATGAGCACCCCGGCGGCGCCCGCTATGTAGCGGCCCATCTCGCACAGGATCTTCGTCCCCGCCGCCTCGAGCATCGGCCTGATCGCGTCCACGAGCTCTTTCGGGGTCGGGGTCTCTTCGTCCTTGTAAGGAATGCCGAGGCCGCCGCCGATGTTGAAGTAGCGGATGTCGAAGCCGCGGGTCTTGAGTTCGTCGACTAGGCCGGCGGAGCGTTCGACGGACTCGGTGTAAGGTGCGAGCTTGGTGATCTGGGACCCGATGTGCTGGTGGACCCCGATGAGGTCGATGCACCGGTAACCCCCTACTCTCTCGGCCAGAGCCAGCGCCTCGTCCACGGGGATGCCGAACTTGTCGCGGCCCCTCCCCGTCGCGACGTGGTCGTGGGTTTCGGCGTCGACGTCGGGGTTGACGCGCAGCGCCACCCTGGCCCTCTTGCCGAAGCGGGAACAGAGGCGGTCGAGGTGCTCGAGCTCGGAGGCCGACTCGACGTTGAAGAGCAGGATGCGCTCCCCGAGCCCAGACATGAGCTCCTGCCCGGTCTTCCCGACCCCGGCGAAGACGACCTTCTTCGGGTCGAACCCGGCCCGCATCACCCTGTAGAGCTCCCCGCCGGAGACGATGTCCGCTCCCGCCCCCAGTGACGCGAGCGCCCGCAACACGGCGAGGTTCCCGTTCGCCTTGACCGCGTAGCAGACCAGGTGATCGAGGCCCGCAAACGCGCTGTCTAGCTCCGTGTAAGCCCTCTCCAGCGCGGCGTGGCTGTAGACGTAGGTCGGGGTTCCCGCCGCGGCTATCTCGGAGAGCGGCACACCCTCGCAGCGGAGATCGCCCCCCTCGTAGTGAAAGTCGTCCAAAACGTACCTCCTCGTGTAGCCGGGGCGTGCTATATTTCTGGCTCTGCCGTTGGAGCCGTAGGGAGAATATACTCCGTGCCGAACCCCCGCGCGACACCCCGGACGCAAAAGCCCCCCTTACTCCTCAACCCCATACTCGCCAGGCAAGGCGCCTACCCGCTTCTGCGCCTCGACGAACGCCGCTGGGAGCTGGAGAGGAAGGGCTTGGATCTCTTCGACTTCGGCACCGGCGATCCGCGCGAGCCGACGGACGAAAAGATCCGCCACGCCCTCATAGAGGGCGTCCCTGAAGTCAGCAGGTACCCGAGTACGGTGGGCAAGCAGGATCTCCGCGAAGCCTTCTGCGGCTGGATGGAACGCCGCCACGGGGTCACGCTCGACCCCGAGAGCGAGGTCTTGCCGGCCACGGGCTCAAAGGAGGCCATCTTCCACGCTCCTCTGGCCTTCCTGCACCACTCGCACGAGCGGCGCCTCGTCGCCTACGGCACGCCCGGCTACCCCGTCTACGAACGGGGCGCGCTGCTCTCCGGCGGCGAGGCCCTGCCCCTTGAGCTGAAATGGGAGGACGGTTTCCTGCTGCAGCCCGAGTCGATCGACCCCGAACGCACGCGGATACTCTGGATCAACTACCCCCACAACCCCACGGGCGCGACGGCAACGTACGGGTACCTGGAAAGGGTGGTCGAGTTCTGCAGCGAGCACGACATCCTGCTCTTCTCCGACGAATGCTACAACGACATCTACTCCGGCGAGTCCCCGCCTTCCGTCCTGGAGATCACCACGGAGCGGACCCTCGCCTTCTGCTCCCTCTCCAAGCGCAGCGGGATGACGGGCTACCGCTCGGCCATGATGGCCGGGGACCCCGAGCTCATCGCCGCGCTGGGTAAGCTCCGTCCCTCCATCGGCGTGGCCACCCAGACCTTCGTGCAGGACGCCGCGACCGCGGCCTGGGACGACGACGCCCACGTCGAGAAGCGGCGGCGCGTCTTCGGCGAGAAGCGGGGGCTCTTCACCGCGTTCTTCGAGAGAGCCGGACTTGAATATCTGCCCACCGCAGCGAGCTTCTACCTGTGGGTCGCGATACCTGGTGGAGACGACGAGGCCTACGCGCTGCGGCTGATGGAGGAGGGAGTGATCGTGGCGCCCGGCAGGGCCTTCGGAGCAGGCGGGGAAGGGTACATAAGGATCGCGCTTGTACCCGGCCTCGAGGATTGCAAGCTGGCGATACAGCGCTGGGCGGGGATCGAAGGGTGAGCATGAGAATGCGTGACGCCACGCTGGAGGATCTCGCCTCCATCGTGGAGATCTACAACTCCATAATCCCTGGCCGGATAGTGTCGGCCGACACGGAGCCGGTCTCCGTAGAACAGAGGTTGCCGTGGTTCCACGAGCACCACCCGGCGAGACGTCCGATCCGGGTCGCCGAAGAGGATGGAGAGATATTGGGCTGGCTAAGCCTCGGCGACTTCTGGGACGGCAGGCCGGCCTACGACGGGACCGCCGAGATCGGCATCTACATCAAGGAGGGCCACAGGGGTAAGGGACTGGGCGGGCGCATGCTGGAAGAGGCCATCGGGCGGGCTCCGGATCTGGGCATAAAGACCCTGACCGCGGGGGCCTTCGCCGGCAACGAACTCAGCCTCAAACTCTTCGAACGCTTCGGCTTCGAAAAGTGGGCGCACTTCCCCCGCGTCGCCGAACTCGACGGCAACGAGCAAGACCTCGTCGTCCTCGGACTCAGACTCGAGACGAAAACAGCGAGCCCCTGACCCCGTCGAGATTCGGAGATCAGGGCGTCTAACCCGCAACGGCTTCTACGACCGAGATCGTTTTTCAGCAGCCTGGTGCATTCTGCGCACTTCCGGTGTACGCAGTTCTAACAGCGGGTTGCAGAAGGATTGACCTTCTGCAACCCGCGCCGTCAGCTATCAGCTTTCAGCTTTCAGCTTTTTGTTCTTGCTGAAAGCTCGCCGTGCATAAGGGTTGAACCCTTTTGCACGGCGCTGTAAGAAGGTGAGAAACTGGTAACCGCAAAACAAACCGAGGGCGGCTGGGCAAACCCTGCCGCTCGAAAAGGAGAGTATGGCTCAACAGTCGAGCGCGGGGCCCAATCATCTACTCATCATCACCGACGACCAGCCCCACTACATGCAGAACGCGAAGATCACGCCGCACATAGCAGCGAGAATCGCGAACCACGGCCTGAAGTGGGTGCAGGGTTCGTGGGCAAACATACCCGTCTGCGGACCTGCGCGCGCAACGATACTGACCGGCAAGCTGGCTCACAACCACGGAGTGTGGACCAACGCGAGTTACGAGGGGGGTGGCATCCACACCGCCTTCAAAGACCTCGAGGGCGACACGATAGCGACGCGCTCGCAGGCTATGGGGGTCAACACCGCAATCTTTGGGAAGTACATGAACGGATATCCGGGCTACGTGAAGAACTCCGACGGCTCTTTCGACGCCACCCGCGCAGCGCCCCCTCCGGGTTGGGACAGGTTTGTCATCATCCTCGCGGAAGACGGGGACTCTACGTGGTTGGTCAACCGCCACGGTGAAGAGTGGCGTTCAGAGTGGCCCAGAACCGACACGGCGCTCATAAGGAGCGAACTCGTAGACTGGGTGACGGCCCCCGAGCAACTCTCCGCTCCGTGGCTCGCGCTTATGACACCCCAGAGCCCGCACGACCCATACACCGCCTCCCCCGAGCATGCACACGACTTCGATGGGGTGCAGCTCCCCAACTGGCGCAGTTACAACGAAGCCGACATGTCGGACAAGCCCCGAGAACTCAGGGCTCAACCGAACATCACGGACCCCGGCGGCCTGGCGCATGGCGAGCTCAGGGACTGGTATGAGGGCAAGCTGGAAGAGATTCGTGACGTGGATGACGCCGTGAACGAAACCCTTACGGCTCTCGCGGATTCGGGTCAGCTCGCAAACACCTACGTCTGGTTCACTTCGGATAATGGGTATATGTTCGGACAGCACAGGTTGGCGAAGAAGGAGCAACCCTACGAAGAGTCCGCCCGGGTGCCGTTCATCGTACGCGGTCCCGGCGTACCGCAACACGCCTTCGTCGGCCGGACGAGCCTTGCGGGCCCCTGGATCGGCCACATCGACATCCCGCGCACCATCCTCTCTACCTTTGGCGCGAACCTCTCCGGCACCGACGGACGCGACCTGCGCCACGTCTTCCGAGTCGGCGGAGCCAAACCTAGTGGCTGGCGCAACAGGATGCTCCTGGAGATGAACACCGAGTTCGCAGGCGGACAGGTGGCCCCGGCTGGAAGTCGCATCTGGCAAGCAATGGTCCGGCAAAAGAATGCCCGCTTCAAGGCCATCAGGCGCCCCCCATGGGGACCGAGCTGGGAGTTCTATAACCTCGACAGTGACCTGGCGGAGGTCAGCTCTGTCACCTCGACCATGAACTCCACCCTCAAGCAGCAGCTCAAGGACGAGCTTCTTGCGGCTCTCACACTCTCGGGTGACGCCTACCGTAGTTGGGAGGCAAGCTAGGGTATGAGGTAGATCACTCATCCGAGTGATGCGCCTGGCGCCGATGTTTGGTAGCGTGCCTAGAGTTGTACGACCATAGGCGGGGCCTATCACCCCGCCCTCCACGAGAAGGAGGTAGGCCAGGGCTATGTACGTTGCAGTGCGACGCTACGAGGGCATAACCGACTCGCAAAAGGTGGCGCAGCTGGTCGAGGAGGACTACGTGCCCGTCATCAGCCAAATGCCGGGATTCGTGGCTTACTACTGCGTCGACGCCGGGGACGGCGTGATGGTTTCGACCAGCGTCTTCGAGCACAAGGACGCCGAGGAACAGTCGACCTTCAGGGCGGGAGAGTTCGTGGCGCAGGATCTGGGTCATTTGTCCCCGAACCCGCCCCAAGTCACGGCCGGTGAGGTCGTCGCATACAAGACGAAGTAGGCGAGACGCAGAGAATTCGAGAGCTAGATGTGACTGCGCCGTGCATAAGGGGTTCAACCCTTATGCACGAGGAGCTTTCAGCGATCAGCTTTCAGCGATCAGCAAGAACGAAAAGCTGAGGGCTGAGGGTTGAGGGCTGACCGCGCGGGTTGCAGGAGGATTGACCTCCTGCAACCCGCCGTGAGAAGGCCGGATGTTGCGAGGGTTTGCAATCGAATATATGTGTGGTAGGAATATAGCGTCAAGATCTTCTACCATGGAGGTATATTGGTGCAGACTGCCAGGAACATCGACAAGACGGCGCGCACCGCCCGCGAGATGGCGGAGGTCCAGCGCGATTCTTACGAGGCTCTCGCGAAGAACTTCGCGGCTGCCCAGCGCCGCACCATCGGGCTCGCCGAAGACGGGCTCGAGTTCATGAGATTGCAGGAGCAGAGCGCCCGCGCGGCCCAGGAGTGGTTCGCTGGTGGCGTGAGGCTGTTGCAGCTCCAGCAGCGCAACGTCGAGTTCGTGCAGGGCTGGACGGGCAACGCCGTGGACGCGTGGCGCGAGCAGACCGAGCACAACGTGCGCACCGCCGAGGCCTTCGCGCGGAGCGCGAGCAAGCAGCAGGAGGGCTTGAGGACGCTCGCCCAGGCTTGGGCGGGGACCTACAGGGACTTCTTCTCCCCCTTCACCTACTTTCAGGAGGGCCTGCGGACGGGCCAGCAGGCCGCCCGGCAGGGACTTCAGGCCACCGAGCAGGTGGCAAGGCAGGGGCTCAGGATCGCTGAGGAGGCCACCGAGCAGACCGATGAGGTCCTTCGCCAGACCGAGAAGGCCACAAAGGAGGCGGAGCTGAGAACCGCCGTCTCTGGCGCCCTGCAGACCGCCGACTACGACGAATTGTCCGTCGCGGAGATCTCCAAGAGGCTGGACGGCCTCACCACCGAGCAGCTCCGTAAGGTCCGCGAGTACGAGAAGCAGAACAAGAACCGCGAGACCCTGATCGAGCAGATCGACCGCAAGATAAGGACCAACTCGTAAGGCGAGCTCTACTGCGATTTGCCGAAGGTCGAACCTTCGGCAAATCGCGCTGTCAGCCCTCAGCGATCAGCTTTCAGCCAAAACAAAGTGCTGATCGCTGACGGCTGATGGCTCCTTTCACGGGAAGGTAGAACCTTCCCGTGAAAGGCTCTGGCGTTACTTCTTTCGTTTCTTCCCTTCCCTTATGCCAGGCTCGCCTATCACGAACCAGTACGCACCGATCAGCATAACCAAAAACAGGAGCAGCGCCACGGCGAACTCCACATACTCCACCCTGATGCTCCCGCCCCCGAACAAAGTCAACAGCGTGCCGGCAAAGCCGACGACCATCCCTATCGAACCCGTTATGAGTATCGTTCTCAGCAATGTCTCCCCTGGCAGTCTAAGTGGGTTCACCGCTTCAAGCCTTCACGATCCACCACGATAGCCTACCCCAAATCATGCGCCGGGGGCGAGATACTATTAGAGCCCTTCTCGGAAAGGTTGAACCTTTCCGAGAAGGGAGCTTTCAGCTTTCAGCCAAAACAAAAAGCTGATAGCTGAAAGCTGATGGCTTACCTTAGACGTTCCTTTCGCTAGGGCACCGGCGTGGCGCGGAAGACGGCCGTGCGGAAGCCGTCCGGCGTATCGGCCTCCAATTGCGCAACGAACGCCAGCTCGCCAGTGTCGCTGAGGCCCTCTTCGCAGAAGGTGATGTTTTGAACCGTCGAGCCGTCCAGCATGTCTCCCGTGGAGATCACCCGATCGTTACTGGGGTCTGGCCCGACGAAGATCCCGGTAGTCGAAAAGTCGTCGAGGGTGGCGAGGAAGGCCACGTCGCCGTTGTTGTTCAGCGAGGGCGGCCTGAAGCCGAAAGTGGCGAACTCACCCCTCGTGTCGGCGACCACTGTGGATGTACCGGCAGCGTCGATCTTTACGATCTCCTCGACGAACTCCTGGGTAGCCTCGTCGCTAAAGGACCTCTGGAAGGCTACGGTTCCGTCGTTGTTCAGGATCGGTACTCCGAGTCCGATAGAAGGGTCGGAAGAGTCTGGCGGAACTATCGGTGTAAAGTCTCCTTCCCTACCCACGAAGATACCACTGGCGAAGTCGACCGACTCGACGAAGGCTATGTTGCCGGAATCGTTGATCGAGGGCCTCGAACTTCTGCCGTCGAACTGGCTGGTCGAGGTGAGATAGTGCGTCGTGACGCCTCGCTTGCCGCCGCTTCCTGAGAACAGGCCCTCATCGAAGCCGAATTCCTCGTCGAGTTCGGCCGTGAAGGCCACCTCGCCACTGTTGTTGATGGAGGTGTCGAAACCGAAAAAGTTGAAACGGTCCGCCGTCGTCGCGATGGTAGTAAGCTTCCTGCCGCCGCCCCGCAAGATGACCTCGGTGTCTGGCTTCTTACCGCCGTCGAGTCTGGCCGCGAACGAGACATGGCCCGAGTCGTTTATCGAGGGGTTGAGTCCGATGGTAACGAATCGCTTCGGGTCTTCGGCGATGGTCGTCAGTGCTCCGTCCGCTGCGTTCACCCGGTATATGCCGGGATCTGTATTGAACCCGTCTGAGGCCAGGCGTTCCGCCCCGAACGCGATATCGCCTCGGTTGTTGATCGCAGCGCAGCCAAAACTAACGAAGCCGTCCTCTACGCTGTCAGCCACCTTTGTGAATGTGTACTGAGGGGCAGTCTGCGCCCGCGCATCAGATAGCACCGCCCCGAGCACCAGGCACAGTGCTGCCAGGAGAGCGAACATCAGCGTCAAAGTGCGCAGGGCGGACGGTCGTCTGTGGGTCACCATACTTCCTCCTTCTGTAGACCACGCTCGCACGGGGTCGTGCTGCCGGCGGTCACTCTCCCTCCTTTGCTCCGGCAAGCGCCGAAGGCTGCCCGTGTATACGCACTAGCAACCCGAATGGATGGGATATAGGGGCGCCCCAGAAGAGTTTGTGCAAGACTGTCACAGGGACTCTGTAGAGAGGGTGAGAGGAGGACGCCACCGTGGACGCCGGGCAGAACAGTCTCCACCCGTTTGTGCGTCTCTCCCGCGAGGATTGGGCCGGGTTGCCGGCAGACGCCTCGTTCGCTCTTTCCGAAGACGATGCGCGGGAGATAGGGGCGTACCTCTCGCTGGAGGAAGCTAGAGAAGTCTACCTCCCCCTCTCGCGGCTCCTTTACCTCCATGTAAGCGCCACGCAGAGTCTGTACCGGGCAGCACGCGCGTTCCTGGCCGAAGAAGAGAAAGAGGTGCCCTTCGTCATCGGCATCGCGGGGAGCGTCGCCGCCGGCAAGAGCACGGTGGCCAGGGTACTGCGAGCCCTGATCTCCCGCTGGCCGGGGCGTCCCGAGGTTGGGTTGGTTAGCACAGACGGCTTTCTCTACCCCAACAGCGTGCTGAGATCTCGGGGGTTGATGGAACGCAAGGGCTTCCCCGAGAGCTACGACCTGCCGCTCCTACTGAGGTTCCTCGCAGACATCAAATCCGGTCGCGACGGGGTGAGCGCCCCGATCCACTCTCACCTGACCTACGACATCCTCCCCGACAGGACCCAGATCCTCGGACGTCCCGATGTCCTCATCGTGGAAGGCCTCAACATGCTGGAGGCCGGACTCCCTGAGCCCTCCGAAGGACACAGGGTCTTCGTCTCCGACTACTGCGACTTCACTATCTACGTCGACGCGCAGGAGAGGCACATCAAAGAATGGTATCTGGAGCGCTTCATGCGCCTGCGGGAAGAGGCGCTCGGGGATAGCTCCGCCTACTTCCACCGTTTCGCGGAGCTCTCCGTCGAGGACGCCAGAGAAGCAGCCCTACGCGTCTGGGACGAGATCGACCACCCCAACCTCAAAGAAAACATCGAGCCGACCAGAGACAGGGCGCGCCTGATCCTCGAGAAGGGTCGAGATCACTCCGTCCAAAGCGTACGCTTGAGGAAGATCTGATAGCGGTTTTGGAAGGTTTCCCTTCCAAAACTGCGCTGTCAGCACTCAGCTTTCAGCTTTTCTAGCTGACCGCTGATCGCTGAAAGCTGACGGCTAATGCAAGAGGAAAGCCGGGTCGCGCTTTGGAGGGGGAAGGGTTCAGAGTGCGGCCCGGCTTGGCGATTACCTGAATTATAGTACCGAGGTGCCCTGGAGCACATACCGCAAATGAGTGATTTTTCTCTAGCGCAAATGGGTGAGGTTTTCACGTGCTGAGGAGAGGCTACACGAGGAGACGGAGCAAGCTCGAACCAAGAGGAGCCCGGCAAACGCGCCATGGCGCCTCCGGGCTCCTGAGTTCTTTACTGTGCGAAACTCACACCTCCGGCCCTACCCGGAGGGAGCAATCGCTACCTCGACCTACAAGCTCCTTTACATGCCCAGTAAGGATCCCAGTTCTGCGTATTGTTGTCGGTGACTCGAGTATTACCACCCCCGTTGGTGTTGATGTAATAGATCTCGTTGTCGCCGGTGCCTGGGT
>DATMVF010000035.1:0-10051 GCA_035563475.1 Rubrobacter sp. | reverse complement strand
GTGCTTGCGGGCGCCGTTGAAGCCCATCTCTCTGGCCAGCTCTATGTCTTTGCGCAGATCTTCATCCGTCGGGGCGGTCAGGACGCCTTCGGGGAAGTAGCCCTGGTCGAGGACGAGCCGCTGGTAGAGGGGACGGTCGTTGAGGAAGACCTTGCCATCTTTGACCTCGAGCTTGCGCATCCCGAAGTAGCTCTCCACGCGGTCCAGTACCCCGCCGTCAGGATCGAGCAGCTCGAGACGCAGGTCGTAGAGGTTGGGATGCTCGGGACTCCAGAGGGCAGGACCGGGCCAGTCGGCCACGTGTGGCGTGTCCGGTGCTTCGCCGCGACGGAGGAGGGGCAGGCTGCGTTCGACGAGGGAGGAAGGCACGCTGAGGGTGTCTTCGAGCACCCGCTCTCCGTCGAGTTCCACCGTCACGCGGAGACTCATACCCGGTTCGATGCCTCTGAGAGAGACCTCCAACTCGACGCTGGCTGAGTCCACGTCAGGAGTCATTCGGAGGGTAGCGATGCGGCGGCGGTTCACAGGCTCGAGCCAGACCGTCTGCCAGATCCCGGTCGTACGGGTGTAGAAGATCCCCTCGGACTTCTCTTTCCAGTACTGCTTGCCCCGCGGGATGGTCACGTCCTGACTGGGATCCTCGGCCCGCACCACGACGATGTTGTCTGCGGCTTCGCCCGCGAGAGCGTACGTCACGTCGGCGGAGAACGGCGTGTGCCCTCCCTCGTGGGAGGCTACCTGCGTGCCGTTCACCCAGACTGTCGCGCGGTAGTCTACGGCACCGAAATGGAGCAGCAGCCGCTCGTCGGCCGCCGGCGCGTACTCGAAGGCGCGGGCGTACCAGACGATGTCGTGGAAGTCCGTTTCGCCGATGCCGGAGAGTTTCGATTGGAAGCAGTAGGGGACAGTGATCTTGCGGTCGAACGGCGAGTTACCGGAGCGCAAGTCCCCGGGGGTGGCACTTTGCCAGCCGTTGGTGAGCCCGGTTTCAGAGTCGTCGAAGGCGAAGCTCCACTCGCCGTTCAGATTCGTCCAGTCCTTGCGGCGGAACTGCGGACGCGGGTACTCGGGTCGTGGGATCGGGATCAAGGTACTGTTACCTTTCTGCTAGAGGCACGGGCAATTCATTCGGGGGATCGCGGGCGGTGATCCGCGAGGAAGCAACGTCTTCTTCAAAGGGACTCGTAACGTTGCGGTTCTGGCCAGGCCAACTCGAACCCCAGGACGTCGGTAAGCAAGCGCTGGAAGTCCTCCAGGTTTTCCACATCTTCGCGCACCTGCCTCGGGACGAGATCTTTATCCAGGCAGTAGGCGGCGAGCGCTCCTGATGCCTCACCGATGTTCCACTCGACGGGATGCAGCCTGTAGCAACCGTTGGTGATGTGGGTGGTTCCCGGGTTCTTGCAGGCCGGAAGCAGGTTCTTGACGCGAACCGGGATCAGGGCTCCGAGCGGGATCTGGAACGGCCAGCTGCTCACGTCCACGTAGCTGCGTCCCGCGGCGCTGGGATGCAGGTCGATGCGGTAGGCGCCGATACCCACGCTGTCGTGGAAAGACTGTGCTCCCCTAGATCCGCCTCGCGCTTCGACGCCAACGTGCTGCTCCAGAACCGTGAACTCGGCCCTGATGCGACGGCTCTCGCGAACGTAAATATGCTTGGCGAGGCCGTCGCTGGTACCAACGACGTCGGGACGAAGACGCAGGCCCCTGTACCCTACGCCGCCGTCGAGCTTTGGCGCCTCGGTCTGCATCCAGTAAAGCATCGAGAGGCTGAGTTGCCGCGCGCTTTGCATGTGTTCGCGTCGCTCCGCTTCTCCGACGCCTACGAGAGGGTCTAGCCAGTAGTCTATCTGCGGCCAGTTGACCAGGGTGATGTCGCTATCGAGCAGGCCCTCGGAGAAGTTCTCGCGGGCGAGTATGCGCCGGTAGTGCCAGAGGTCGGAGCCGTCCCGTCCGGCGAAGAAGGGCTCTTCGTGGAAGATCGCACGTTGGCGGGTCTGTAGTGTATCGGGGTAGACGTCCGTCCAGGAGAGGAGCGGGCCTGGCCAGAAGTTCGGCCGGTAGCTGCGCCAGTAGTCGTAATCTTCGGGCCTGTCTATCGTGTGGTCCTCGCCGGGCATGTAGTCGAGAGGAAAGCACCAGCTCACAGCCTGCTGGTCCAAAGGGTTCGGGTCTTTCGGCAGCGCGTGGGGCTCTCCGGTCTCGTCCCGGCTCTCGGCACCGACCGCGTGCTCTACTCCCGCCAGCTCTAGCAGATCTCCGAGCTCCGTCGCGTCGAGCACGTAACTGGCGTGTACGGTCAGCTGCTCGCCGGTCTCCCCGTCGAGGAGGGTAACCGCCGTTATGAGATCCCCTTCGACCTCGGCTGCGACGGGCCGATGGCGGAGCAGCACCCGCAGCCTCTGTCCGGAGCGGTAGGGGGCGAGCATCCCCTCCAGGACGGCGAGGGACACGCGCGGCTCGTGGCAGAGGCGACTCACCAGCCCGTCTCCGGGATTGAGGTGTTCCCGGGCATGGGCTCCTGCAGTGAGGGGATAATTGCGCCTGTAGAAGTACCTGATCCCATTCCTCAGGCGGCGGTAGCTCGCCGTGCAGCCCATATCCTCGATCCAGGGATGCTCGTCCGGCGGGACCGCCTGGGCGGTGAGCTGGCCGCCGATCCAATCCGTCTCCTCGGTCAGCACGACCCTCCGGCCGAGACGCAACGCCGCCAGGGCGCCTGCCACACCCCCCAGCCCCCCACCGACGACCAGAATATCTGTCTCGGCCTCCAAAGGCGCCTACACCTCTCCGCGAGCATCCCGTTGGGACGCCAGCGAGGCTACCATTTGTGGTGGACCTCCTCGCTGACGCGGTGGTCGTAGATCTCCCGCGCTCGTCGCATGACGTCGTCGGAGAGCAGAGGCATCTCAGCCGCGGTGACGTTGTCCTCGACCTGGGAGGCGTTCTTGCCGCCGGGGATGGCGCAGGAGACGGCAGGGTGCATGAGGATCCAACGCAGCGCGAATTGCGCGAGGGTGTTTCCTTCGGGTACGAGCTCTTTGAGTTCCTCCGCGGCCAGAAGGCCGGTCTCGAAGTCCACGCCGGAGAACGTTTCGCCCTTATCGAAGGCCTGCCCTTCACGATTGAACTTGCGGTGGTCGTCTTCGTCAAACACACGGTCCGATCGCATCTTGCCCGAGAGGAGACCGCTGGCGAGGGGTACGCGGGCCAGGATGCCGACGTTACGTTCCTCGGCGAGCGGGAAGAACTCTTCGGCCGGCTTCTGGCGAAAGATGTTGAAGATGATCTGGACGGTCGCTACGCCGGGATAATCGAGGGCCATCCGCGCCTCCTCGACCTTCTCCACGCTCACGCCGTAGTTGAGGAGTTTTCCTGCCTCCCGCAGCTGGTCCAGTGCCTCGAAGGTCGAGTCCTGACGGTAGACTTCCGTCGGCGGGCAGTGGAGCTGCAGCAGGTCCAGGGCTTCGACCCCGAGGTTGTTCAGGCTACGCTCGACGAAGGCCGACAGGTTGTCATAATCGTATCCTTCCGGAGTGTGGGGATCCAAGCGTCGTCCTGCCTTGGTCGCGACCAGGATCTCATCGTTTGGGTGGTCCTTCAGGAGCCTACCGATGAGCTTTTCGCTGCGTCCGTCTCCGTAGACGTCTGCCGTGTCGAGGAAGTTCACGCCGAGGTCGACCGCTCGGTTCAGCGCGGCGTAAGCGTCGTCCTCCCCGACTGTTCCCCAGTCGCCCCCGAAGGCCCAGGTGCCGAGGCTGATCTCCGAGACGCGCATCCCCGTCCGTCCGAGGTCTCTATATTCCAAAGTCCTGTCCTTTCCAGGTATGATCTATTCCAACCCGTTGCGCCGGACGACGTCAGAGTACCAGCGGGCGCTCGACTTGGGGACGCGCCGCTGCGTTCCGTACTCAACGAACACGATCCCGAACCGCTTGGAGTACCCTTCGGCCCACTCGAAATTATCCAGGAAAGACCAAACCATGTAACCGCGCAGGTCGACGCCCTGCTCCATCGCCTCGTGGGCTGCCCTGAAGTGGGCATCCAGGTACGAGACGCGCTCCTCGTCGTCCACGTCTCCCTCGGGGTCTATGTAATCGTGGACGGCTCGCCCGTTCTCGGTCACGTAGATTGGCAGGTCAGCGTATTCTTCCTTGATCCGCACCAGAATCTCCGTCAGGCCATCCGGCTCCACGGGCCAGCCCATAGCAGTCTTCTCCGCCTCGTGCGGGATAACGCTACGGGCGTCGAGGTCGGCAAAGGGCGTGCCAGGCGCGTCTTCCCCAGGCGCATCGCGGACGGTGTTGCGGAAGTAGTAGTTGACGCCAAGGAAGTCGATGGGAGCGGAGATCTTGCTGAGGTCCCCCTCGTGGACGAACGAGAGATCCGCACCCCGCTCTCTGTAGTGTGAGAACACATCCTCCGGATAATCTCCGCGGAACAGGGGATCCAGGTAGAGCCGGTTTGCCTGTCCGTCCACCCTGTGCGCGGCTTCCCTATCGGCGTCGCGGTCTCGCGAGGGGTGGGCAGGATGCAGGTTCAACGTAACGCCGAGCTGGTTGTCATCCCCGGCGGAGCGCATCTTTTCCATCGCGAGGCCGTGGCCGAGCAGGAGGTGGTGCGTCGCGGCGAGCGCCTTCGAGGCGTCGCTGATGCCAGGGGCGTGGACACCGAGGCCGTAACCCATCCAGGCCAAGACCCAGGGCTCGTTCAAGGTGATCCAGAATCCCACGCTGTCCGAGAGGGCCTCGTAGACGATGCCAGCATACTCCGCAAAGCGCTCGCTCGTATCCTTGTTGGCCCAGCCGCCCAGATCCTCCAGTGCCTGCGGCAGGTCCCAGTGGTAGAGCGTGAGCATCGGCTCGATGGAGCGTTGCCTCAAGCCGTCGACGAGGCGCCTGTAGTAGTCGAGGCCCTCCTCGTTGGCTGGTCCACTCCCCTCTGGCTGGATCCGCGGCCAGGCCACGGAGAAGCGGTAGGCCTGCATCCCGAGCTCGGACATCAGATCGAGGTCTTCTTCCAGACGGTGGTACTGGTCGCAGGCTATGTCGCCCGTATCGCCGTGGACGACCTTGCCAGGAGTATGGCTGAATGTATCCCAAATCGACGCGCCGCGGCCGCCTTCGTTCACGGCGCCCTCGACCTGGTAGGAGGCCGTCGCCGTACCCCACAAGAAGTTCACTGGGAAGTTCAAGCCTGTACCTCCGTCTACTGCGCCGGCGGTGCTCAACCGCGCGCGCCGCTACCTACGGCGTGCTCGGAGAGTATAGAGGCCAGCGCCTCCCGCCTCACGCAGTTCTCGAAGGAGAACGAGCGCATCATCGCGTCTATCTCGCCCTCGTCCATACCCATGAAAAGCTCTCCGTACTCGGGGAGCATCGGCTCGGCGAGCAGGATGTTGCGTACGAGCAGTTCGATCTCACGCTCGGCCCCGAACGGGAATGGTTTGTAGTTCGGGTACTCGTTGGCAAACAGCTCCTCGAGCGGTGCCATGACGTGCCTGACGCCTGCGTCAGTACCGCCCCAGGCGTCCACGCCGAGGCGGGTCTTCTTCTCCAGTATGGGTCGTATGCACTCGACCCACGGAGAGTCCGGGGCGGCGTACTGGACTCCTTGCAGGCCGATATCCTTGTACGTCCAGATGGCCCAGCTCACGCCGTGGCGGTCGTAGATCTCCAGCTGGTCGCGGAGGAGCTGGTAGCGCATCCGGTCCGCTTCCTCCTCGCCCAGGTAGACGGGCCCGAACTCGCCCACCCATAAGGGTACGTCGTGCTCAAGCATGTAAGAGCTGCGCTGTAGGAAAGTCCTTTCCAGAACATCCCTGTCAACGTATTCGCCGCGCGAGACACCGGGGTAGGGGCCACCGTCTATAAAGCCTGGCAGCGCGTAGTCGTGGTTGGTATACACGACGCCGGGCCACGGCTCACCGAACATGTGGAAGTCCACCGAGTAACGGTTGCCCTCGAGGAAGATCAGGTGGTCAGAGTCGACGGCCCAGATCGCCTCGTAGAGGCGCCTGTAGAAGGGCATTATGAGTCGCTCGCTCGGGTCGGCTGGCTCGTTTATGGGGTTGTAGCCAGCCACCCACGGGTTGCCTCTGTAGCGTTCGGCTATGTGCTCCCAGATGTTCACGGTCCTGTCCTGGAAGTGTTTGTGCCTCCAGAGGAGCGCCTTGTGGGTAGGGTTGTCAGAGTGCCAGTGCTGGTTCTGGTAGCCTGGTAGGGCGTGCAGGTCGATGATCGTGTAGATACCATGCGCCGCGCAGAGTTCTACGACCCTGTCCAGGTGCCTGAAGCCTTCCTCTTTGATCTCGAAGGGGCGCATGTCGTCCTCGAAGTGCCTGTAGTTCACGGGAAGTCTGAGCAGATTCAGCCCGAGGGAAGAGATGAATCGCGCATCACCTTCTGTGAAGAAGTGCTCGAGGAAACGGTCGAAGAAGATTTCGTACTTCTCCTCCCAAAGCACCGCGCGGACGGCCTCGCGCATCCCCTCCTCATTCGCAGGGTAGCCTGTTATAAAGTTCTCCATATTCATCCAGCCGCCGAGGCCGAAGCCACGCAGTACGATGGGGTTCCCCTCGCCGTCCACGATGCGGTTGCCTCGTACCGCCAACATATCTGTGCCGTTCGCCATGGTCTCTCCTTCTATCTAAAGTGGTTGCGGGATCTCTAGCCCTTGACTGCCCCGACCGTCAGCGCCTCGATAAAGCGGCGCTGCGCGATCAGGAAGACGATGATGATCGGGAGCGTGCTCAGGAAGGACCCGGCCATGACCGCCCCGTACTCCTGGCTGTACGGTCCGAGCAGCGTCGGCAGTCCCAGGGCGACCGGGAACTTGTTGTCCTCCGTCATCACAACCAGTGGCCAAATAAAGTCGTTCCAGGCGGTCGTGAAGAAGAGGATCCCAAGGACAGCCATCACAGGCGTGGTGAGGGGCAAGACCACCCGCCAGAAGACCCCCCACTCCGACGCCCCGTCCACCCTGGCCGCGTCCAGGATCTCGTCCGGGACGGAGAGGAGGTACTGCCGCGCCAGGAAGACGCCGATGGCCTGCGCCGCGAACGGTAGGATCAGGGCGACGTAGCGGTCCGTCCAGCCCAGAGTGACCATCATGTCGTAGAGCGGGACTATAAGGACGTAGATGGGCAACGTCAGCGTCGCGATGACGAAGAGGAAAAGCGCATTTTTGAAGCGGAAGTCGAACTTGGCGAAGGCGTAACCGGCCATGATTGAGACCACGATGGCCAAAGCGGCCCGCGAAAGGCCGATAAAGACACTGTTGAAGAACCAGCGCACGAAGTTGGTCTCCGTGAAGAGGAGATCGTAGTTACCCAGGTAGAGGCCCTGAGGCAGGACCTTTATCGGGATCGAGAAGATCTCGTTGCCCTCCTTGAAGGAGGCGCTGATCATGTACAGGTAGGGCATCACCAGTAGGAAAACCGCAAACAGCAAGATGACGTTGCCGAGCACCTGCCAAAGGCGCATCTGCAGCTTGTTGCCGACCATTCTTCCCACTCCCTACCTGTCGAACCTGCGGGCCGCGAGGAGCTGTATTGCGGCAAGGACTATAGCTATGATGGCCATCGAGTACCCGATTGCGGCGGCGTAGCCCCGGTCGAACTCCCGGAAGCCGACCTCGTAGAGGTAGATGGCGAGCGTCAGCGTCGCATCTGAGGGCCCGCCGTTGGTGAGCAGGAACGGTATCTCGAAGATCTGATAGGAGAAGATCGTCGCCTGAACGACGACGAAGAGGATTACGGGTCGCAGAAGCGGAAGCGTCACCCGCCAGAAGACCTGGAACCTGTTCGCCCCGTCCACTCTCGCGGCCTCGATGACCTCCTCGGGTATGTTCTGCAACCCCGCCAGAAAGTACAACGCGTTGATCCCAAGATACGTCCAGATGCCTACCAGGATGATCGCCAGCAGCGCCACTCTCTCGTCACGCAGCCAGTCGAGCGTCGGCAACCCCAAAGCCGAGAGGCCATTGTTGAGGAGGCCGAACTCGTTGTTGAAGACGAGGTTGAACATCAGGGCGATGACGACGAACGACGTGATGAAAGGTAGGAAGAAGATGATACGGTAGAAGCTTTTGAAGGTCGCTATCGGCACGACGAACGAGCGGATCGCTACGGCAACGAGCAGGGCCAGCGGGCTCAGGATGAAGACACTCGCCAGGGCGTAAAGGGTGGTGTTCTTGAGTGCCTCCAGGTAGCGCGAATCCTGCACCAGCCTGGCGTAGTTGTCTAGCCCGGTGAACGTGTCACCCCCAAAACCCGAGGACTCGTAGAAGCTCAAACGGAACGCGGCGAGCACCGGGTAGACCAAGAATACCAAGTAGATCAGGAAGAACGGCAACAAGAACAGGTAAGGTGTGAAGCTCCCTGTGCCGCGGGCACCTCCCCGTCCGCGCTTGCGAGGCGCCAATCCCTCCCCCTGACGTACCGCAATACTCTCTTGGTCGGATTGGCGCTCCAACTCTGCCTCCTAAGAGACTCAGACCACGGGCCCCATGGATCTAACCTTGCTTCATGCTCTCGATGGTGTCGCGCAGTTCCGTGAGGGCGGCCTTGGCGTCCATTTGGTCCTGCATGACGGGGGTTATTGCCTCACGGACGAGCGCTTCTGTGGCCTGGCCCCACACAGTCGACTGGTTGAATGGTGGAAGTTCGGGGGCAAGTTCGGCGTAGAGCTGGCCTATTCTCTCGCCCCCGAAGTACTCGTTCGGCTCCTGCAGGGCGGGCTCATCGTAGGCCGGCTTGTACGCGGGGTACGCCGTCCGGGCCTTAAAGTCCGCCATGACGCCTTCGGTAGTGAGGTTGGAGATACGCACCAGATCGTAGGCCGCGTCGACGTTCTGGCTCTGCGTGGTCACGCACTGCCCGGTGCCGCCGAAGTTCGCAGTCGGCAGTCCCTCGCCGAGACCGGAGGGGAGCTTCTGCACACCCCACTTCCCTGACTGCTCGGGCACATCCGTAAAGAGGAAGCTCACGTGCCACGGGGGTCCGAAAAGCGCGATGAATTTCTCCGCTCTGAACGCCGCCCTGTACTGCGGTGGGTACCAATCATCGTTCGCAACGACGGGGGCGATACCGGCTATACCAGAGTCATAGACCATATCGTGGAGGAACTGCAACGCTCCGACGCTCTTCTCGTTGTCCCCGATGTACTCACCGTTCTCGTCGAAGTACGTGGTCCCGGAGCTCTGCGAAAGCATGTAGTGGTCGCCAAAGGCGATATCGTGCAGGGCGAACATCTTGCGCTCGTCATTCGAGACCACCCGCCCAGCTTCGATGACCTCGTCCCAGGACTCGAACGGGGTCTGCACGCCAGCCTCTTCCATGACATCCGTGCGATAGGCAAGGACGCAGGTATTCAACTCGTTGCCGACCCCGTAGATCTTGTTCTGCCAGGTCCAGGGATCGGTCGCCGCCGGCTTGTAGACGTCGTTTATATCGTCGCCGATGCGATCGGTTAGGTCCACGAACGGCAGTTCGTCGCCCTTGATAAAGTTGGAGAAACGCGAGATCTCGACATCAGCGACGTCCGGGGCTCCTTTCCCGGATACTAACGCCGTCAGAAGCTTGTCGTGCATCTGCTCGTACGGGAAGATCCTGAAGTTCACCTCAACATTTCCGTGCGTGTCTTGCCACTCCTGAGTCTTGATCGCTGCCCGCGCGAGGTCGGCACGTCCCTCGTCGAAGGCCCAGAATTCTAGAGTGTTGTCTCCCGAGCCACCCTCATCACCGCCACCACAGCCGGCTAGCCCGAGGATGTAGGCGCCGGCCAGCGCTCCTCCACCCGCCTTCAAAAAGCCACGCCTCGTCAACATCCGCTTCATGTCGTCCTCCTGACCCGAACGAACCCTTTTACCAGGTCCCTACCCATGCCCTCGGGAACCGGTCGCGAAAGGTCGCGGCACACGTGAGCGCACCGTAACGAACACCAAAGGGCGCAGCAGAAGCGCGCTCGTCTCTGGCCTCCTCGTACCTGTCTTTCCCCAGATCAAGTCTTTCGACCCCGAAAGCTTACGCTGGGCAATATAGACAACGCGT
>DATMVF010000034.1:0-2809 GCA_035563475.1 Rubrobacter sp. | reverse complement strand
GATGCAAGAGATAGAAGGCGTCTACGTCGCCAACGTGACGCCGTTCAGGGATGACGGTACCCTCGCGGTCGACGAGGAAGCATACCTCGAACACGTCGCCTGGCTCGCGGAG
This sequence comes from Rubrobacter sp., assembly GCA_035563475.1. Taxonomy (GTDB): domain Bacteria; phylum Actinomycetota; class Rubrobacteria; order Rubrobacterales; family Rubrobacteraceae; genus Rubrobacter_D. The sequence continues at coordinate 2,697 of DATMVF010000034.1, read as the reverse complement.
ATGGGCGTGCGGGGCGTGGTGCCTTTCGGCACCAACGGCGAGGGACCTTCGGTGACGCTCGGTGAGAAGCTGCGGGTTCTCGAGGCGCTGTTCGGACGCGGGTTCCCACTCCAGATCATCCCCGCCGTCATGCAGAGCAACCTGCCCGAGAGCCTGGAGATGCTGCGCGCCCTGGAGGACTATCCTGCTACCGCCGTGCTCGTCCTGCCGCCCTACTACTTCAAGCCCGTGGAACCGGAAGGGATGGTGCGCTTCTACGAGCCCGTGCTCGGGGCGACGGGCCACACCACCATCATCTACCACATCCCGAAGTACGCCGTCCCCGTTCCTGACCGGGTCGTGATAGAACTCCCCGTCTGGGGCGTCAAGGACTCTGGGGGAGACGAAGCCTACGCCGAGTCCGTTCTCCAGGGCGGCAAAGGCGTGCTCCTCGGCACGGAGGACGGCCTGTGGCGAAAGCTAGATACAGGGGCCCAGGGTGTTATCTCCGCCCTGGCCAACTTTATCCCGGAAGAGGTGCTCGAACTCTACGAGAAGCATGGAGAAGGCGACGAGGTCGAAGGTACGGCCCTCTCCGAAAAGCTGCAGAGAGCGCGCGCGATGACCAAGGAGTATGCCTCCCCCGCGGTCCTCAAGAGGCTCGCGGAGGCCAGGCACGGCGCGCGGATGGGGACCGTCAGGCCCCCCTTCGTGCCTGTCCCTGCGGACTACGATCCCAACCCCGCACTGCTGGCCGCCGGCCACGGAGCAGGCAGATGAAGATCTCCGACCTGAGAGCTATCTGTACGGCGCCTGAGGGCATAAGGCTCGTGGTGGTGAAGGTCGAGACCGACGAGCCGGACCTCTACGGTCTCGGGTGCGCCACTTTCACCCAGCGCCCGCTCGCCGTCGTCACGGCCGTCGAGGAGTATCTGAAGCCTTTCCTCGTCGGCCGCGACCCGGACGACATCGAAGACATCTACCAGTCGGCCTACGTCAGCTCATACTGGCGCGGTGGCCCAGTCCTGAACAACGCCCTGGCCGGCGTGGACATGGCGCTGTGGGATATAAAGGGCAAGAGGGCCGGGATGCCGGTACATCAGCTCTTCGGGGGCAAGTGCCGCAACGCGGTGGCCCTCTACGCCCACGCCACGGGTAATGACTTCAGCGAGGTCGAGGACGAGGTCAGGAAGTATATGGAAGACGGTTACCGCTACGTGCGGTGCCAGATCTCCGTGCCGGGCTACTCGACGTACGGGTCCACGATCTCAGCAGGACCGCAGACGCTGGGACTGGGAGACGACCCCTGGGAGCCGACACCTTACTGCCGTCTGATCCCTCGTCTCTTCGAACACCTGCGCAGCTCCCTGGGAGACGAGGTCGAGCTGTTACACGACGTCCACGAGCGTGTCCCGCCGATCCAGGCCATAGGCCTCGCCAGAGAACTCGAACCCTACAACCTTTTCTTCCTCGAGGACCCGCTAGCCCCCGAGGATGCGGAGTACTTCCGTCTCATGCGCCAGCGGACCGCCACGCCGATCGCGATGGGGGAGCTTTTCGTCAACCAGGCCGAGTACGTGCCGCTGATCAGGGATCGGCTGATCGACTTTATCCGCGTACACATCTCGGACATCGGCGGCCTGAGCATGGCCCGTAAGCTCGCGGCGTACGGCGAGTTCTTCGGCGTGAGGACGGCGTGGCACGGGCCAGGCGACGTCTCCCCGGTAGGCCACGCCGCCAATTTGCACCTCGACCTGGCATGCCACAACTTCGGGGTCCAGGAACAGCACGTCTTCGACGAGCGCACCCGCGAGGTCTTCCCAGGATGCCCGGAGATCCGGGACGGTTACATGTGGCCCTCCGATTCGCCCGGGCTCGGCGTGGATATAGACGAACGTCTCGCGGCCAAATATCCGTTCCCCGAGGACCCGTTGAACGGAGGCTGGCCTCCCGTCAGGCGCCTTGACGGGACGGTGATCCGACCGTGAGTTAGCGGGATGACCGGACGCGGAACCCTCCAACCGGGTTCCGTCTCACGGGTGACGCGGCGCCTCCAGCCTCTCCCATACGGCGCGCCAGGTCTCTTCTTTCTCCAGCGCCACCGCGAGCTGGAACATCTTCCTCGCCACGCGTGCCCGCAGCGCGCTCCGGACCGACTTCCTGGGCACCAGCCGAGCAAGCCGCCGCTCCTCTGCCTCGGCCAGGATCCTTGCGTTCCTCTCCCTCGCGAGCTCCACAGATAACCAATCGTTCACGGCGCCTATCTCCTCTCTCGCTTGCCGGATGAGAATACTGGCGAAAGAGGTCATAATCCTTCCTGATATGAAAGCACTTCAGCAATTCAGCACGCTCCGCCCTTCGGGCTCCGCTTGTCAGCACGCCGCCCTGCGGGCGGCTTGTCAGCAGGTCAGCGAGGATCTCCCATGCGAAAGCTGAAATGCTGACAAGCGAAGGCTAAAAGCCTGAGCGTGCTGACAAGCTGAAATGCTGAGCGACCGAAGGGAGCGACCATGTACGGCTACCGTCCGACGACGAGGTTGCTCTCTATGCTGGAGTTGCTCCAGGCGCGGGGGAGAGTGGGTGGTCCGGAGCTGGCCCGCAGGCTGGAGGTTGGCGAGAGGACCGTGCGCCGCTACGTGGCGATGCTCCAGGAGATGGGCGTGCCCGTAGAGGCAGAGAGGGGCAGGTACGGCGCCTATACCCTGAGGCCTGGTTTCA
>DATMVF010000033.1:0-18899 GCA_035563475.1 Rubrobacter sp. | reverse complement strand
CGGCGGGCCGAGATGATCGGGGTGATGGTAAGCGCTGCCGTGGTAGGGGCGCTGTTGGGCCCGGTACTCGGGAGCGTCGCAGCGACCGTGGGCCTCTTGCCTGCCTTCGCATCCGTCGCCATCGCCGGCGGGGTCATCGCCGTCTGGGCCGCCCTAGAGCGAGCGCCGGCCTCCTCGGGAGACGTGTCCTTGCTACCGGCTCTCAGGACGGTAAGGGAGCCCCTGCTGCTCGCCAGCCTCTGGTTTATCGTGCTCTCCCCCCTTCTTTTCAGCGCGCTGGCCGTCCTCGTGCCGTTGGATCTGAACCGGCTCGGATGGGGCGCTGCGGCGGTGGGGACGGTCTTTTTCGTAAGCGCCATCTTCGAGGCTTTCGTCCATCCGCTGCTGGGCCGCTGGTCCGACCGCTCTGGCTATCGCCCGCCCGTCTTCGCCGGTTTGCTCGCCTCCATCGGCATCCTGCTCCTCCTGACGTGGGCCGGGAACCCGTGGATGATCGGGCTTCTAGTCGTGCTCGCGGCAGGGGCGTTCAACGCGACGCTCGTCCCAGGTACGGCGCTCTTCTCGCGCGGCACCGAGAAGGCCGGGATGGAAAGGGCGGTTGCCTTCGCGATCACGAACTTCGCCTGGGCCTCCGGTTATGCCGTCGGGGCTCCTTTGGGGGGCTTCCTTGCGGATCTCCGAGGCGATGCCCTCTCCTACCTCGCGCTTACGGCGGTCTGCCTGTCGACGATCGTCCTGATCCGGCGCACGGCCTGAAGGACCACTGGAGCTAATATTTCGCGATGACCCACACGGCATGGACTATGCCAGGGATGTAACCGAGGAGCGTCAGCAGGATGTTGATCCAGAATTGCTTGCCGATCCCCACCTGTAAGAACACCCCCAGAGGAGGGAGAAGTATGGCGATAATGATGCGTAGCAAATCCATCGTAAGCCTCTCTCTGTTGCTCGGTCTCTGTATGATACGCTGCTCTACCCCACTAGTTGCAGGCACCGAGTGTACTCTGTAGCACCGCGCGCAAGGCTATGGCCTGGGTAAGATCACCCACATCTTGGGGTTGTTTCCGGGATGTATGATACATAACGTGTTTCATGTATGAGTCTGTGCGAACTGCTAGGCTGGTAGGGTAAATTCACGCGTCTTCGGGTAGTGTCTATGTAACCCGAGGAGGGAGTCCAGGCATGAGAGAGACTGACACACAGAAGGCCAGAGCCAGGGAAAGGAACCTGCGCTGGATGGAGGCGCTGTGGGAGGGCACGAGCACGTCCGCCAAGGAGGAGGACCAGAAGGAAGAGGTCCTTGCGATGTTTCGTGACCTGGCAAGGGAGTCCAGGAGCGGGAGAGCGGTGCGCGAGTACGTACCCTGGCAACCGCTATGGTAGCAGCAAGCGTTTGGCCGCCCACATGATGGCATGTTGAGGATCGTGCTCCTCTGCCGCGCGGGCTGAAGGTAGCCCACTTCTCCTATACTATGCTCTCGAACTAGGGCTGAACTTCTGTAAGGTACCAACAGAGAGCGAGGAGAAGCGAATGGCGCAGCCGATCGATCTCTACTACTGGCCGACTCCCAACGGCTGGAAGATTACGATCTTTCTCGAAGAAGCAGGACTCCCTTACAATCTGGTGCCCGTGGACATAACTTCGGGCGACCAGTACGAGTCGGAGTTTTTGAAGATAAGCCCGAACAACAAGATACCTGCCATCGTAGACCCGGAAGGTCCTGACGGAGAGCCCATGTCACTCTCCGAGTCGGGAGCAATCCTGATCTACCTCGCAGACAAAACGGGTGAGTTCCTACCCGAAGCTCCGCGCGACAGGTACCTGGTGCTGCAGTGGCTGATGTTCCAGATGGGACATATCGGGCCGATGCTCGGCCAGGCGCACCACTTCAGGGGCTACGCTCCCGAGAAGATCCCTTATGCAATAGAGCGATACACGGACGAGGCCGCCAGGCTATACAGGGTGGTAGACCAGCGCCTCTCGGAGGCAGAGTACTTCGCCGGCGAAGAGTACACGATCGCCGACATGGCGATCTACCCCTGGCTCGTCTCACACGAGAAGCAGGGCCAGGTCCTGGAGGACTACCCTGACCTCAGGCGCTGGTACGAGGCTATGGAGTCGCGACCCGCCGTCAGCCGCGCCCTCGAGGTAGGCAAGGAACTACACCGCTCGCTCGACGAAATGGATGACAAGACCCGCAAGACGCTGTTCGGAGGCGGCCCGGAGGGACGCCGGTAGGGGGCCTGGCGCAGGCGGTTCGTTAGAAGACGGCGGCGCCCTCCTGGGCGACCTTTTGGTCCTGGTCTACCGTTCGCCGGTGCCGATCTTTCTGTAGCCGGGGCCTTCCTCCCAGAAGCGCGTGCTGGGGAGCACGTATGCTCTTCTACGAACTCGAAGAGGCTAGAGATCACGCACCGCGGTCCGATAACCGACGGCGAGCAGCGGCGCTAGCCAGATGATGGCGGAGACGGCGGCCAGGCAGAGCCCGGGGACCAGGAAAGGCGCGCCGAAGCCGAACGATGAGGCCAGCAGGCCACCGGCCGCCGGCCCGACGGCGTTGCCCGCCGAGGTGGCCGTAGCCGCGACGCCGAACGCCTCGCCCTGGCGTCTGGGGTGTACGGCGCCGCGGATCGCGAGGTTGGCGACGGGGACGGCGATCCCTACAAAGAGTCCCGTTACCAGACGCAGGACCCACAGCAGCGCGACGGAGTCGACCTCAGCCTGCGGCAGCGCAGAGATGCCTGCCAGCAAGAGGGTCCAGATTATGACCTTCCGCGCCCCGAATCTCGCCGCGAGCTTTCCTCCGATGACGGAGCCGAGCGATGCGGCCAGGGCGCCGGTCGCGATGATCCAACCCGCAAGGGTTGCGACCCGCACGGGCTCTTCCATCAAGGTGGAGAGGAAACCCGGCAGCGCGGGCGCCGCGCTCATGATCGCGACCTGCACCACGAAAAGCGCCAAAAGTGTCGGCGCGAGCCGTCTGTGCGGCAGCGGACCTTCGGCGTCGCTAGACTCCTCTCCCTCGACCTCCTCTTCCTCGGGCCGCTCCTCCTTTACCCAGAAGGAGATCAAAACGGCAGACGCCGCAAGCAAGGCGGCGGTCACCCCGAAAGAGGCCCTGATGCCGACGAGGTCGGCGAATGCTCCACCGAAGAATGGTCCGGCAGCGGCGGCGACAAAGATGACCATTTGCAGGGTCCCCAGCCTCTCCCCCGCCCTGTTTGGCGGGGCCGTCGCCGATACGAGGACCGTCGCCGCGGCGACCGTACCAGTCACGCATCCCTGCAACGTCTTGAGGGCCAGGAGCTGCCACGGGCTTCCCACGAGCCCCATCAGGCCGAGCAGGAGAGATCCCGCGATCGTGGCCCTGAGTAACATCGGCTTGAGCCCGACGCGGTCGCCGAGCCTGCCCCACAGCGGTGCGGCGAGGGCCATCGTCACGGCGGTCGAGCTGTTGATCACCCCGGCCCACGCCGCCGCGCTACCAGGATCCTCGACGCCGAGCTCCTGGACGTAGATCGGCATGAACGGCAGAACGAACGTGAACCCCATCGTCGCGGCGAGCTGCGAGATGAGCAGCACGATGAAAGACAACCTTCCGTTGACCCGCAAAGACTTCATTCGCCACCTCCTACCGCAAAGCAGCGGACATCAGGGACGGCGAAATCTTCTCCTGCAGATGTGCTTTTGTGCCCGGCCGCCATAACGGGCGGCCCTACAACCCTATGTAGCGTAACTCTCCTTCCCGGATAATCCGGGACTTGTGAGCCGAGACGAACGCCGCCGTATAATCGCGACGCTACAGGACGGGCAAATGAGGGAGGCTACGGACGTTCTCAGCCCAACGTCCTCCCGACCACGCTCGAAAACTCTCACTCCGGATATGCGACTCTCAAAACCTTCGCTACTGAGTGTAGCAAATGTCCCGACTCAAACCCGAGTTTGTAGCGTCCAGACTCGACGCTCTGGTGAAAGTGATCACCTTCCGAGCAAAGATATCGGCGGCCACAGAGGGTGAGGGGTCGTTTGCCAGACTTCGGGCTCTGATGTTGCCTGGGCGACGTGCGGACCTTCGAGGAGCAACACATGGGTCTCTTTGCGAGCTTGGGTGTCGATACTCGAAAGTAGGTCTGGGGAGAATGCGGCCTCGGGATTATTCTCGATACCGTTCGTAGGGTTTCAGTGGACTGAAAGGAATCGCTATCGGAGACCAAGGGACAGAGGCGAACTCGGTGTTCACGGTCGGGCATTCCAACCATTCGGCGGAGAAGTTCGCCGGACTGTTGAGGAGGCATGGGATCGAAGCTGTTGTGGACACCCGTTCTCACCCGTACTCCAGGCATGCGCCACAGTTCAACGCCTGCGCCATCGAAGCGGTTCTGTCGAAGGTTGGCATCGGATACCTGTTCTTGGGCAGGGAGCTGGGCGGAAGGCCCGCAGGTATAGAGTTCTACGACGCGAAGGGGCGGGTGGACTACACGCAGGTCGGGTGTTCCCGGCCGTTCCTCGATGGTATAAGTAGGCTGGAGCAGGAAGTCAGCACCCGTACGGTCGTCCTGCTCTGCAGCGAGGAAGACCCCGCCCGTTGCCACCGCAGGTTACTCGTCGGGCGGGCGTTGGAGGAACGAGGGTTCGTGCTGCGGCACATCAGGGGCGACGGTAGCATTCACATAGAGGGAGAGATGGACGGCGGACAACCGGTCCTGTTCCCGGAGACGGAGGTGAGCCCACGGAAATCTATACGATCGGTTTCACGAAGAAGACGGCGCCCGAGTTCTTCGGAGCGTTGAATGACGCCGGCATCGAGCGTCTCCTCGACGTGCGCCTGAACAACGCGTCGCGGCTCGCCGGATTCGCCCGTCGCGCCGACCTCCCGTTCTTTCTGCAGAGGCTCTGCGGCGCGGAGTACGTTTATGAGCCCAGACTGGCCCCTACACGCGAGATCCTCGACGCCTACAGGAAGGGCGGCGGATGGCCCGATTACGAAAGGGCGTTCCTGGATCTGCTGCGGGAGCGCCGGGTCGAAGACACCCTGGATAGAAGCCTCTTCGAAGTTCCGACGGTGCTGCTGTGCAGCGAGGCCAGTGCCGAGCATTGCCACCGCCGTCTTGTACTGGAGTACCTGGGCCGGGCATGGAAGGACTTCAGGGCAGTTCACCTGTAGGGGGTATGTGCAGATACTCGTAAACCACCTGACGCGGATGCAGCCAGGCTACTTCTGTGTGGCTGGTATCGACGTGGACACTCCGCGCCACATTCGCCCGGTCCTCGGCCACGGCAGGAGGCTCACCATCGACCTTCTCAGTACCGGCGGCGGACCCTTCGACGCCGGGTCCGTAGTGGACCTCGGGCCGGCGACCTACGCCGGACACGCCCCCGAACTGGAGGACCATCGCTTCGAGCCGTCGCGCGCGCGGCGGCTCTTCGACGACGACCCCGACGACTACTGGGGCGCCATCGATGGGTCGGCAAAGGAGAGCCTGGAGGGGATCTTCGGTCCCGATCTGGAGCTGTGGGACGAAAGCGGCACGGTGGATGTTGGGAAAGGGCGCGCCTCACTGGGCTGCCTGAAGCCGGAGGAACAACCGTGGCTGTACATGGACCATCGGGGCACGGTGCGGCTGGTTCTCGACTACCTGATGCCCTCCGTAGACCTGGCTGTGAACGACCTGCGGCTGTACGAGCGGGACGGACGAACACCCCGCCGGGACCTCGTTGCCAGCGTGGAAAAGCGCCTCAAGTCAGGCGTCGAGGTGATCCTGAGCGTTGGACTTACTCGACCCTGGCAGAAGAGGGGCGACACCGCCGAGAGGCACTGGCTGCAGATCAACAACATCCACTTCAAAGACGACCCGCTGTGGCAGTTGAGGGACCGTCCGTCTTGACCCCTACAAGAAGTCCACGCCGTCGAACGTCGCGAGTGTATCCGCCCGGGCATCAGCCCAGCGTTTCATCGCGTGCGCGACCCTCGCTGGTCGGTCGTTTGGGAGGTTGCGGCGAACGAGTAGCACACCTGAATGCGCCTCTCCCGCCCGGTAGAACTCGACGGTAAGCTCGATAAAGTCCCTGTGATTGCGGGTGAGGAAGATGCGCTCATCCTCAGACGCGAAGCGGAGCTGGTCGCGATCCGAGATGCCTTGCCGGCCCAACTCGTGCACACTGATCACGTCCAGGCCCAAGCCACGCGCTATCTCGGCCGCCCTTGGCGGCAGGTCCTCGTCCAGGAGAAACCTCAAGCCTCGGGTTTGTCCGAAGACTGAACGCTACGCGGTCTGAGGTACGGAAACTCCCTGTATAGCTTCTCGGGCGTCCAGGACTCCTCTTCTTCGATGCGGGCGTCTATCTCCTCCGGGTAGAGACTGTAGTAAGCGAGCGCCGCGGAGAGCTGCCGTTCCGAAAGCCATCCGTAGGACGCCTCGAGCCGCCCACGATCCTCCCCCACACTCTTGAAAGTGGCGATTACCTCCCAAACGTCAAGCCCCGTCCCCGCAATCGACGCCCTTCGCCCCACAGGGCCATCCATGAACACTATCCCAGGAACCCGGCGCATCCTCACAGCCTCTCGCAACAGAGAAGTGGCGACCTCGGAGAACGTCTCCCCCCGTAGCCTCATCTCGCGATCTATCTCCCACTGTAGTTCCTCCGGCAACCGGAGCCCCCGCGCCCTGGTCGGCATCGCACCCCTCTTTCCAACAGTATGGACGTCTTGTTCACATTGTGCACACTGTATAACATCATCGGGATGTGTCCTATGGTTCTTCAGCTCACTTCGCACATGAAGAGGGGTGGGATGTGCATGTAGGTCGTACTTGGGTTCGGGCCTACGGTGTCCTCGGCCATCTGGAGCGCATCGGATACGGTGTCGGCGCGTCCGAGTCCCATGCGTTTGGTGTTCTCGGGATCGCCGCCTACGAGTATGACACCGCCGAGGTGGTCGAGGGCGTGGGCTGCCCAGTAGAGGACCGTGAATGGGTGGGCGCCGTGGTATGCGTAGGAGTTTCGGTAGAGGGTACGGTACCAGGGATCGTTGGCGTACTTCTCCTCGTAGCGGTGATGGATCTCGTACACGTCGTTCGTCTCGGGGAAGACCTCGTTCCACAAGTCTATGTAGCTCGGGTGGTGGAGCTTGTCGAAGTTGGCCGGCATGGGGTGGGTGCCGATCAGGACTCCTCCCTCGCGCACGAGTGGTTTGCCCCTGTAGAGGTTGAAGAGGTAGCCGAGGAGCATGTTGAAGACGAGGATAGGGTTCATGATGGAGTTGACGTTGTAGGGTCCGAGGTACGGTATGCCCAACAGGAGTATGTCAGCCTGGCCCTCGGCAGGGACGACCATCTGCCTGTAATTGTCTTTCAGGGTCTCGGCGTGGACGGGCTCGGTGGCACCCGCCTGTACGCTGGTCACCCGGTGTGGAGCCTTTATGGAGTGAGAGATGCGCCTGGCGGCTTCCAACGGCATCGTCCGCGTTGCCCCGTGGGTGGCGAGAAAGTTGGCTCTTGTGAGCATGTTCCACTGGTACTCGGGTTTCGCCATGAAGTCGAAGGCTGCGGGGTAGGTCTGGTTGTTCAAGGTACTCTCTATGTGGAAGACCTTGACGTGCTCGTCGAAGATTCTACCCATCCGGTTTATGGAGGCGTGCATGGCGGAGTTCGGTGGGTCCATCAGGGAGCGGGTGTTGGCCAGCGTCTTCGGGGTGTGGTGATGGCGAATGGAGGAGTAGGGGGCAAGGCCCGTGTGCACGGACTTGTGTCCCCCGTCCATGGGGATGAAGTTCACATTCACGTAGACGAGCAGGTCGCTCTCGGCGACGCGGCGGCTGACGCTGACCTCTTCGCCCTGATCCGTCTCGTCTAGACGTACGTTCCCGTCGGGGTCCTCGGCGTCGTAATTGTAGAGCCGCTCCGGGTAGTAGCGGGACATGATCCTGCTCCCCAGGCAATGGCGGAGCTCGGCTTCCGTCATCCTGCGGTGGAGGCCGAGGGCCGCGATGAGGTGGATGTCCTCGACGCCTCTGGCGGCGGCCTTCTCGAGCACCTTTTCGATGACCAGCTGGCGAATATCGGGTTTGCGCATCGGCGGCAGCGGTATCGAGAGGTCGTCGAAGGCGATGGTCAACTTCATTCCAGGCGTCAAGAGTTCGTGCAGCGGTTCCATACCTATCGGTTCGAGTAGCGCGCGTTCTATGGCGACGCCTGGCTCGGCGAGCGGTTCCGAAGGTCCGGGAGGGTAGATCACACGCGTCCCCTCGGGCAGCTTCTCGTAGTGGAATCTGTCACCCGCGTAGAACCACATGGGGGGACTGTTCTTCTCCAGGATGGTCGTAATGCCGGGTCTCATAGGCGCTCCCTTCGGTCGCTTCTAGCACTTCAGCTCGCCGCCAGGCTTCGCCAGGCGGCTTGTCAGCATTTCAGCACGCGCCCTGTCGGGCGCTTGTCAGCATATCAGCAGTGCGGCTTTCGCATGCGCAATCCCTGGCTGACAAGGCGGCAAAGCCGCCGGGCTGACAAGCGAAGGCGTTAGCTTTCGCGTGCTGAATGCTGAAATGCTAACTCAGCCTACGGCAGGTTCGTGCTCCGGACAGTCGACACGGAGATTCGCGCGGCCTAGTGGTACGTCCAGGAGCGCGCAGTGATGCTGCAGCGGTTCGCCGGGATGGATGTCTTGCTGGAAGAACTTGCAGGTCACGCACATTCTGGCGACGGTGATGAGACCGTACCTCTGCAGGGAACCTATGAGTCCTATCAGGAAGCGCATCACGGCCTCTCTGTCCTCGGGTGAGAAAGGCCGCAGGTGTTCTCTTATGGGATCCGCCCACCCAGATAGAATGGTCGCCAGCTTCTCTCCGTCAGGGGTCAGACGCAGGGTCACGATACGCCGGTCTTCGGGCCATCGCTCGCGCTGGATCAACTTCTTGGTCTCCAGCGATGCGACGGCGTCGCTGACCGTGGCCTGGGTGAGATCGAACTCCCTGGCGAGCTGGCTGATCCGCCTCAGCTCCACGTCGTGGTAGAGCAGGTAGACCATGAACTGGGCCTGCGTGGGACTGAGACCATGCTCCCACGCTTCTTCTCGGAGTCGCGCGCGAAAGACCTGCGAGAGCCTTTCTAGGGCGGCGACGACCTTGGCGTCCACATCGTCGTGCTGCGCGGAGAGGTCGAAGACCGGCCCCAACCTAGAAGTCACCGTTCTTCACGTACGGATAGCTCCACAACGTCACCTGAAGGACCACGGACTTGAACCACGCCTGGTGCATCTTGTCTACGTCCTCTGCGCTGTGCCCCTTATTGGCCAGGAACGGCTTTATGGTGGCCGTGATCGGATAGATGAACGCGACCATGTAACGCAGACCGATGTGATCCGGCGTCCCGTATGCTTCATCGGTCTGGTTCTTCTTGTCCCTGGTGTGGCGCAGCGCTATCTCCTGCTGGTAGTCGAGCCACTCCTGGTCGTACGGACGCCTGCAAGTGTCGAGTATCCACTGCCCGAACCGCCCTCGCACCCGCCCGAGATACTCCGTGTCCGGCCGGCCCTCCGAATCTGAGAAGTAACGAAGCAGGTGCGGATGATCCCCCACAAAGCCGTACCACACGTCGAGCACGTCCTCGACCTGGTCCTCGAGCACATCCCCCGCCATCCGCAAATGCTCCTCGTCCTCCTCGCCAAACAAGACCGTCTGCTTCAACAGATCCAGGTCCTCGAGCCCCAGCGGCGACCGGACCACACCCCGCGTCCCGAACTCGTACCCCGCTATCTCTGCTCGTCCCTCAGCCATCTTCGCTCCCTCCTGTACGCCCGTACCCAATCTCCAGTATGTTAGGACTCCTAATATACTAAACAAATGCAAGATATGTGTCAATACCTGGCGGGTCGGATTGCGGAGATGGGCCCACCGTGGCGCTATTGGTGGTTACATCGGGGTCAAGTCCTGTGGTCGAAGACCACTTTGACGTGTCCTTCGCTTCCTGCTGAGCGGGCGGCTGCTATAGCCTCTTTATAGGATCCGATTCGGAAGCTGGGACCTATGAGCGTCTGTAAGCCTATCTCTGGGGCGATGCTGAGCGCGAGTTGGAAGCTGCTCGACTGTTTTCCATCGTGCTCCTCGGCGCCGTAGGCGTAGCTGCCGGCGAGGCGGACTTCTTTGTACCAGAGCGCGGTCAGGTCGAGTGTGCTCTTCGCGCCGGGCATACCGACGAGCGTGACGTCGCCGCCGGGCTTTGTGAGGCGGAGCGCATCCTCCAAGGTGCCGGGCGCGCCGACGCACTCGAAGACCTTGCCTGCTCCGCCCATGACGACGGGCTTGCCGAGTTCGGGCTTGTATGGCGTTGTGCCAAGCATCTCGGGGAGGTTCGAGTAGGTCTCTTTGGGGTGAACGACTTCGGTTGCCCCCAGACGGAGGGCCTCGCTCTTCTGTCGCTCGTGCTTGGCGACGCAGATGATGCGGCCTGCGTCGGTCAGGTGTCTCAGGGCCGCGACGGTAAGGAGGCCGACGCTCCCGGCGCCGATGACCAGGGTGGTTTCGCCGGGGGAGGTCCCGAGCGCGGCGTGAACGGCGCAGGCGAGGGGCTCGATTGCTACGGCGGCCTCGTCGGGTACGGCGTCGGGTACGCGGTGGAGCTGCGAGGGGTGGGCGACGAGCGTGCCCCGTGACCAGCCACCGCCGGTGTCGCGGCAGAAGCCCGTCTGGATTCCCGGGCTTATGTCCCCCCTGGCCACGTTCAGGCACAGGGCGTATCGGCCCGAGGCGCAGTAGGGGCAGGGCGGATCTATGCCGCGGACCGCGCATCCGAGGGCCGGCTCGAGGACGACCCGCTCGCCGGCTCGGAAGCCGGAGTTGTCCTCGGCTACCTCACCGACGACCTCGTGGCCCATCACGAAAGGAGGGGAGGTGATCGGGGAGAAGTAAGGCGAGTTCTCCGAAGAGAGCGTTCCCAGATCCGAGCCGCAGATACCGGAGAGGAGCGGCCTTACGCGCACCCATTGCGGAGCCGGGAGTACGGGGTCGGGGGCGTCTTCCAGTTGGAGCGGGGAGAAGCGGCTCGTTTCGAGGGTCTTTATCCGCCGCGAGCCCGCGCGCATCAAGAGGTAACGTGGGATGGACTTTCGGTAGACTAGGGCTTGCAAACTAGATCTTTTTGGCGACGCCGTCTGTGTCCCAGTGCTCGACCTTCCATCCCCTGGCTTTGGCCGCCGTCCCGAGGCGCCGATCCGGGTTGACGGCGACGGGGTTGCCGACGGCCTCGAGCATGGGTAGGTCGGAGATGGAGTCGGCGTAGGCGTAGGAGCGAGAGAGGTCCAGCCCACGTCGCCTGGCGAAGGAGGCCAGCATCCTGGCGCGGGCCTCACCGGCCACGGGGGCGCCCGTCAGCTCTCCGGTGTAGGCGCCGTTCTCCTGGGCCAGCGTGGAGCAGAGCACATCGTCGGCGAGGTCCTTCATGGGCTCGAGGAGGAAGTCGAGCGCGCCGGAGAGCAGCACGACGCGGTGGCCGGCGGCCTTGTGGTCTCTTAGTTGCTGCAACGCGTCGGGGAAGATGCGGTCCAGGGTGAAGCCGGCGAAGCTCTCCCGTCCTAGGTAGCTGGCGCGGGATGGCTTCCAGCCCGCGTAGTTCTTGTAGAAGGCGCGGTTGAAGTGGGCGCGGCTGAGTTTATCCAGTCCCCAGTAGTAGGGGACCTTGGTCAGGAATCCGGCGAGCCACAGCGGACGCAAGATCGCAGGAAGCTCCCTCATCCTGAGCCAAGCGAAGTAAGAGACCACGTTGGAGCCGACGATGGTGCCGTCGACGTCGAAGATCGCCGCTACCTCGCCAGGCTTCTCGTCGGCCCTCTTCTTGCGCTTCTTGCGGCTCGGGCGGGTCGTGAGCGCGGGCAGGTGCGCATCCTGCATCCACGCCCGCCAGTCGATGTCCGTGATATCGAAAGGGAATTCCTCGCGGTCCTCTGGCGGAAGGGCTGCGTAGAGGGCTTCCGTGCGGGAACTCGCGAAGGTCGTGGTCATGTTCGCGTAGGCGCCGTAGATGCGGCTGTAGTAGAGGCTCATTCTGGCGCGCTTCTCGGCGCGCGCGATCCTCTGGCGCGCGTCGGAGGCCATATGGCCTTCCGGCATCCGTGCGGCGAGAAAGCCGGCCACCTTGAGGCCGGCGAGCTCCATTTTGAGCTGTCCCTCCACTCGTCTGCGGCCTGGGAAGGACCACTGTGGCACCTGGATCGGACGCCCGCTGGAGTCGCGCAAGGGGTACTTTACGAAGTAGTCGCGCACTATGTCGTAGAGGTCGCGGTAGCGGATCGGATTGCGTTCCCCCGAGGCGACCTGGAAGATCTCGGGCTCTTTAGGGCGGCGGACCCCGGCGGCCAGGATCGCGTTTACGACGTGGTCTACGGGGACGATGTCCACGTAGCTCTTCGGGTTGCCCGGGAACTCGCGCAGGATGCCCTTGGCGAACGCCATGATTATGGGGTCGGCCATCCTGGTGCCCTGGATCCAACCCGGGTAGGGCTCCTTGTGGCTGCTCTCTATGATGGCGGGCCTCACAATGACGAGCGGCGTCTCGCCACGTTCCGTGACCACCAACCGCTCCGCGAGCGACTTGGTAAAGGTATAGACGTCGTTCCACCCGAGCTCCCGCGCCCGCAAGGTCCCCCGCTCGACGAGCCGCTCGCGCATCCAGGCCCGCCTCAGCTGGTCGACCCTCTCTGCGACCTCTTCCTCTTCACCGACCATCCCGAGCTCCCGCCGCGCCTCGGTCTCGAAGCGCCTCAGAAGTGAACGCTCCTGCGAAGCTCCATCCACCTCGGCCACGACCGCCTCGAGGCCGAGAACCTCCTCGCGCGCATCGAGGGCCGTCCCGTCGGGCGAAGACGGGCCAGGTGGCGCCTCGGGCGCGTCCTCCTTGCTGGTTCCCGCCACGTAGGCCGTGGAGATGTGAATGAAAAGAGGCTTCTTCTCCCAGGCGCGGGCGAGCTTCAGGAGTCCTAGGGTGCCGCGTACGTTCGAGTCGACCGCGGCGTCGAGCGGCGCATCGAAAATAACCGAAGCGGCGGAGTGGATCATGACGTCCACCTCGCGCGAGAGCTCTGTGAGGTCTTCCTCGCCAAGCCCTAGCGAAGGCGCGTGCACGTCTCCCTCCAGGACGCGAATCTTCTTCGAGATGCGTTCCCCGAAGTCGTCGCCCAGCCTCTCGCGCAGGCCGCGGAAGGCCGCGGCGCCGAGGACGTCCCTCTCGAACCTCTCTGCGGCACTCTTGCCACGATAGGGTCTGATGAGGAGGTAGAGGCGCCCGAGATCGGGGAGGGAGCGTAGGATCTTCCCGACCAGCGCCGTCCCCAGAAAGCCGGTCCCCCCTGTAAGCAGTATCTTCTTGCCCTCGTACGCCTCGCCGAGCAACTAGCCCTCCTCCTCTGCCCGCTGGCCAACCTTCCTCTCGGTGCCCTGCAGGAGGGCTCTAGCGTTCTCCCTGTGCCTCCACAGGACGAGCGCGCCCCCGACTACGGTGTAGAGTACGTAAGGAAGCGGCTGGCCCGAGAGCCAGAACACCACGGGGCTTATTACCATGACGGCGATCGCGCCTAGCGAAGTGTAGCGGCTGAGGAGCACGACAGCCCACCAGAAGGCGAAGAGGCAGAGCCCGACCAAGGGCGCGAGCCCGATCGTCGTACCGGCGCCCGTGGCCACGGCCTTTCCGCCCTTGAAACGCAAGAAGACGGGCCAGCAGTGCCCGATCACCGCGGCGAAAGCGACCGCGGCGATGAGCCATTCGTTCTGCACGGTGAGCCTGGCCACCACCACGGGAACGAGCCCCTTGAGCATGTCCCCTGCGAGCGTGAGTACGGCGGCCCACTTCCCCGCCGCCCGCAGCACGTTCGCCGTACCGATGTTCCCGCTGCCGATCTTCCGGACGTCGACGCCGAGCGCCCGTCCGACCAGGTATCCGGTCGGCACGGAGCCGAGAACATAGCCGAACAACACGAGAAGAATCTCTAACATGGCGCAGAAAGTATAGCTGAACGATGGCCCCGTGGCCTCACTACGCGTGTGCACTAGGCGGACCCAAATCGAACTGGAAGCTGACTGCTGAAAGCTGAGTGCTGATGGCGCGACACGCCGGTTGCGGCGTGTCGCTACAGCCACATCTCGCGGGTGCGGGCGACCTCGAGGGCCCGCTCCATCGCCCGCGCCTTGTTACGGGTCTCTTCGTACTCGAGCGAAGGGACGGAGTCGGCGACGACGCCGCCCCCAGCCTGGAAGTAGGCGACGCCGTTCTTGAGGAGTGCTGTGCGGAGAGTTATGCAGGTGTCGAGGCGGCCGTCGACGCCGTAGTAGCCCGTGGCGCCGGCGTAGGGTCCGCGGCGGGTGCCCTCGAGCTCGTCGATGATCTCCATGGCCCTGACCTTCGGCGCGCCGGAGACGGTCCCGGCTGGGAAGGCCGCCGCCAGGGCGTCGAGGGCCGTCAGGTCCTCGCGTAGATCACCCTCGACGGTAGAGACGATGTGCATGACGTGCGAGTAGCGCTCTATCTCCATGAAGCTCTCCAGCCCGACCGAGCCGACCTCGCTGACACGCCCCAGGTCGTTGCGCCCGAGGTCGACGAGCATGACGTGCTCGGCCCGTTCCTTCTCGTCCGCCAGTAGTTCCTCGGCCAGGGCGGCATCTTCCTCCGGCGTGCCGCCACGCCCGCGGGTGCCCGCCACTGGACGGGTCATTACGCGCCTTCCCTCCACCCGCACCAGGGGCTCGGGGGATGCACCGACGATGGAGAGGTCGCCGAGCTTGAGGTAGGTCATATACGGTGATGGGTTTACCGTGCGCAGACCACGGTAGAGAAGGAGGGGATCGAGGTCCCCGATCTCGGCGGCGAACCTCTGGGAAGGGACGATCTGGAAGGCGTCCCCCGCCCTGATGTACTCTTTGGCCGCCGCTACGGCCTCCTCATAGCCCTCTCTGGTGAAGTTCGAGGAGATCTCGACCCCGGTGCCGAAGGCGGGCGTCCGGCGCACCAGCGGGGCGGAGAGGCGCTCGGCGATCCTGCGTATGTCGTCGGCCGCCCGCCTGTAGGCGGCCGAGAAACCCTCGCCCTCCACGTCGCGCAGGCCCGCGGCGTCGACCAACGAGACGACGAGCACCTTGTGCCTGAGGTGGTCGAAGACGATCAGGGTGTCGGTAACGGCGAAGCAGGCCTCGGGGACGTCGAGGTCGTCTTTCGGGGCGTCGGGGAGGCGTTCGAGATAGCGCACGGCGTCGTAGGAGAAGTATCCCACGGCGCCGCCCACGAACGCCGGTAGGTTGGGAAGCGGCGCTACGCTCTTCTTGCCCACGATCGCGGCCAAGCCCCTGAAAGGATCCTCTGCTGGAACCTCCCGCACACCGTCCGCGTCGACGACCGTGTAGAGACCGTCCCTATAGGAGAGCGTGCGTTTTGGGTCGAAGCCTAGGAAGGAGTAGCGGCCGAACCTCTCGGCCGACTCCGCGCTCTCCAGCAAGAATACCGTGTCTTCTTCAGCGAACCTGAGAACCGCCGAGATCGGCGTCTCCAGGTCCCCGATGAACTCGGCGTAGAGCGGCACGACGTCGTAGGAACGGGCGAGTCTGCGGGCTTCGCCCAGCGAAGGGACCGGGCTGAGGCTAGCCGTGGCGGTCATGCAGTACCTTCGCCACGTCTTCTATCCCCACGCCCCGTTCCTCGAGCAACACCAGAAGGTGGTAGACGAGGTCGGCAGCCTCCTCAGGTAGCCTCTCATCGGAGAGCGCTGCCACCACGACCTCCACCGCCTCCTCCCCCACCTTCTGGGCAAGCCGCTCCTTTCCGCCCTGGATCAGGGAAACCGTATACGAGCCTTCTGGCATCTCCCTGTGGCGCCGCGCTATCGTGCCTGCCAGCCGCTCGACCATCGTCCCGAAAGGGACTTCCCTGTCGTCCGCGGGCGCTACCCCGACCCCTTCCCCTGCCAGGGTGGTGAAGAAGCAGCTGTTCTGGCCCGTATGGCAGGCCGGTCCGCGCGGCTCGACCCTGTAGAGGAGCGCGTCCCCGTCGCAGTCCAGCTTGACCCCGACGACCCTCTGGGTGTTGCCGCTCGTCGCGCCCTTGCGCCAGAGCTCGGAGCGCGAGCGGGAGTAGTAGTGGGCCTCGCCGCTGGAGAGCGTCATCTCGACGGCCTCGCGGTTGGCGTAGGCCAGCGTAAGCACATCGCCCGTCGCCACATCCTGGGCGATAACAGGCACGAGACCGTTCTCGTCGAACACCACTCTATCCTGCGCTGGGGTCATCCTTCTATCACCATCCACCTGTGCCGCTAACCACGTCCGGCTCCTGGTCGACGAGCCGGACCGGGATGCCGGCCTGCATCATGTGCTCCTTGACCTCGGCTATGCTGTACTCCCCGAAGTGGAAGATGCTCGCGGCCAGCACCGCGCCAGCTCCGGCTTTGACGGCCGCGATCATGTGCTCCGGACTCCCCGCCCCGCCGGACGCGACTATGGGGAGGGTCGTCTTCTCGGCGACGGCGGAGATCAGGTCGAGGTCGTAACCGGTCTCGGTCCCGTCCGCGTCCATGCTGTTCAGCACGAACTCCCCCGCCCCCCGCCTCTCTCCCTCGATGAGCCACCCGACGGCGTCCATCCCCGTGTTGACCCGCCCGCCGTTCAGGTAGACCTCCCAGCCCGGGGAGAGGCCGCGCCGCTTCACGTCGACGCTCAGTACGACGCACTGGCTCCCGAAGCGTTCCGCTCCTTCGGTGATGAGATCCGGGTTCCCCACGGCGGCGCTGTTTATGGAGACCTTGTCGGCCCCCGCGCGCAGCATGGCGCGCATGTCGCCGGCCGTCCTTACGCCGCCGCCGATGGTGTACGGTACGAAGACCTCCTCTGCTGCGGCGCGGGCGAGCGCGGCGGCCGTGTCCCTCTGTTCGTGGGAGGCTGTGATGTCGTAGAAGACGATCTCATCCGCCCCCTCCCTGTCGTAGAGGGCCGCGAGCTCGACAGGGTCTCCTGCGTCCCTCAGGTCGGTGAATTTCGTCCCCTTTACGACCCGCCCGGCGTCCACGTCGAGGCAGGGTATGATGCGTACCTTGAGGCTCACCAGAGTCTCTTCTTTCGCCCAGGTCGAGCCGGGCGCTGGATGCGTGCGTGACGCTGCTCCTGTGGCAGGGTCACGTTCGACGAAATGGGCTTCACGACTGTTCATTCCTGACACTCATTACGGGGTATTGTACGGGGCTATACGTAGGGCACACCGGCGTTGGAGCATTCTTCGGCCAGACGCTCGCGCAGGGCGTTCCTCGCCGGCAGCAGGACGGAGCCTTCGTCCCCCGCGCCCACCACGATCGAGCCGTCCCTCCCCCTCCAGTGACGGTGCACCGTATAGGCGGCGAGCGTCCCTTCCACCAGGCCGACCGTCCTGTCGAGCTCTGCGTGGGACATCGAGGCGGAGACGTCGAGTTTGGAGACGTCTACGTTCTCCGAGGCGGAGATATCCGCAGAGAGGTTGCCCGTCCTTAGCCTGAGGCCAGGAGTGTCCCAGAGGACTTCGATAGCACCCTTGAGCGCCACCGCCCTGCTCTCCTTGTTGCCCTTTCGGAGTTTGGGGTCGGCCATCGCCCGGAGGCGCTTTGCGAGGTCGCCGTTATCCGTCGCACCCGAGCGCTCCAGGGAGAGGACCTTCAGCGTCGCCGCGGAATCTACCTCCACGACCACGCTCTGGCCCCTCTCCCTCGGGAAAGGGTAGTCCGTGTACTCCACGCCGACCTTCTCCAGTTCGGAGAGCAGTTCCTCTGCGTAAGGCTCGCCGCCGAACATCCTGCGGCTTGCCGAGTAGGCGGGGAGCGCCACCTTGGAGAGGATGCGTTCGATCTTGCGCGTTCCCCTCTCGTTGGGGACAGCGAGCGGCGCGTCGACGCCTACGACGGTCCCCCGCCGCTCCGAGCCGTAATCCTCGACCGTTCCCGCTATCTCCTCAGCGTCCGCCACGAACGAGTTGGCTATGATGCTCCCCCGCTCGTCCAGCACGACCAGGCACGAGACCTTATCCCGAGCCTCGCCCGGCCTCCACGCCAGCGCGCAGCCTACAAACCTCAAGTTCCCTCCTTACCCGCGTCGCGTACGGCGCGAGAGATCTCCTCGCAGACCTCCCGGCACACCATCTCATCCGTATGCTCGACCATAACCCGCACGACCGGCTCCGTTCCGCTCGGCCTGAGGAGGACGCGTCCTTCCTCGCCGAGCCTCTTCTCCGCCTCTGAGACGGCCAGCCGTACCGCCTCCGTGCCTGCCACGGCCTTTGCGGCCCCAGGCTCCTCGACCCTCACGTTGATGAGCGTCTGCGGATACACCTCCATCGCCGCGGCCAACTCGGAGAGCGGCTTGCCGCTGCAAACCATCACATCGAGAAGGGCGAGGGCCGTGACGATGCCGTCTCCCGTGGTGGTGTGTTCGGCCAGGATCACATGCCCCGATTGCTCTCCGCCCAGGGAAGTCCCGAGCTTGCCCATAGCCTCAGCGACGTGCCTGTCCCCAACATCAGTCACCTCGTAAGGGATCTCCATAGCCTCCATGGCCTTGAAGAAGCCGAGGTTGCTCATGACCGTGACCACGACCTCGCCTGAGAGGACTCCGCGTTTCTTCTTGTCGCTGGCGAGGATGGCGATGATCCTGTCCCCGTCGACGACGTTCCCCTGCTCGTCAAGGGCGAGCACCCTGTCCGCATCCCCGTCGAAGGCGAAAGCCACGTCGTGCCCTGAGGCGTCGAGTTCCTCGATGTGCATCGAGCCGCAGTCCTCGTTTATGTTCGTACCCGTGGGATCGGCTCCGGTCAGGGTGAGATCCACTCCGATCTCCCGGAACATCAGCGGCGCCACCTCGTAGGCGGCTCCGTTGGCGCAGTCCAGGAGCACCTTGACACCCTCAGCCGACGGACGC
>DATMVF010000032.1:0-5782 GCA_035563475.1 Rubrobacter sp. | reverse complement strand
GCCCCTTTCTCCACGCGCAGCAGGACGTCGCGGCCGACCATCAGGCGGGCCAATTCGCCCTCGTCCGTCCCCGAGGCGTCGACGGTGTCGACCACCTTGCCGTCCCGGATGATGGTGATGCGGTCGGCCACGCCTATGAGCTCGCCGAGCTTGTGGGTGATGAGGATGATGGAGAGCCCGTCCGCTACCAGCTCCCCCAGAACGGAGAACAGATCTTCGGTCTCCTGGGGCGTCAGCACGGCGGTCGGTTCGTCGAGGATCAAGATGCGGGCGTCGCGGTAGAGGGCCTTGAGGATCTCCACCCGCTGCTGCTGTCCCACCGAGAGGTCGGTGACCCGCGCCCTGGGGTCGACCCGCAAGCCGTAGCGCTCGGAGAGCTCCTCCGTGTCCTCTATGGCCCTGGCGAGGTCGAGGCTGGTGCCCTTGCGAGGTTCGGCGCCGAGGACGATGTTCTCGGCCACGGTGAGGGGTGGTATCAGGGTGAAGTGCTGGTGGACCATCCCGATGCCGTGGGATACGGCGTCCTTGGGGTCGCGTATCCGTGCCTCCTCGCCGTCCACGAAGACGGAGCCGGAATCCGGGGAGTACAGACCGTAGAGGATCTTCATCAGGGTCGACTTGCCAGCCCCGTTCTCGCCGAGGAGGCCAAGGATCTCACCCCGGCGCAGCGTGATGGAGACGTCGTCGTTGGCCCTTACAGACCCGAACGCCTTGGTGACGTTACGCATCTCGAGTACGACCGGGGCCTCCCGAGTGGCCCCGGCCTTCCTCTCCCCTGTCCGCCCCTCGGCCAACTGGCGGTTCCTACTGTTGCGGTGTGTCGGGGACCTTTATGTCGCCGCTTATGATGCCCTGCTGGGCTTTCTTCACCTCGTCCTTTACCTCCTGCGGTACGTCGCCTTCGAAGCGTCCGAACGGGGCGAGGCTGAGGCCATTCTCCTTCAGGCCGAGGTCGATCACCTCTCCGCCCGGGAAGTTGCCGTCGTTGGCGTCCTGGATGGTCTGGTAGACCGCGTTATCTACGCGTTTGACCACGGAGGTGAGGATGGGCGCGTCGGGGACGAGCTTGGCCTGGTTAGCGTCCACGCCGATGGCGAAGATGCCCTTGTCCTTGGCCGCGTCGAAGAGGCCAGCGCCCGTACCTCCGGAGGCGTGGTAGATGATGTCGGCGCCCTCATTTATCTGCTGGAGGCTTATCTCCTTGCCCTTGGCCGGATCGTTGAACGCCTCCGGGGTCGTGCCCGCATACTGCACGATGACTTTGCAGTTGGGGCAGACCGACGCCACACCGGCCTCGTAACCGGCCTGGAACTTGGCGATCAGATCAGATTCCTGCCCACCGAGGAAGCCTACGACATTGTCGTCTGGGTTGGTGTAATCCGTCTTTACCTGGGTCATGAGCCCCGCGACCACACCGGCAAGGTAGCTGCCCTCCTGCTCCCTGAAGACCAGGCTTACCGCGTTCTTGGGCTCGACTACCGAGTCCACGATGGCGAAGTCGGTATCAGGGTACTGGGGCGCGATCTCATTGACCGCGTCCGTCATGAGGAACCCGACGGCGAACACGGGGGTGTAGCCGCTGTCGGCGAGCTGGGTGATGTTGTTCACGTAGTCGGTCGCGGCGTTCGATTCGAGGGTCTCGGTCTGCACATCGAGGTCCTTCTTGGCCCTCTGGAGACCGGCGTAGGCCGAGTCGTTGAAACTCTGATCCCCCAAACCCCCGATGTCGAGCACGAGGGCAGGACGTACGTCAGCGCCACCGCCGTCGCCACCTCCGCCACCTCCCTGACCGCCGCCCGAGCCGCCGCAGCCGGCCACGGCCACGAGAGCCAGGATCACGGCTACACAGACGAAGCTCGATCTTATCCGCATGGGACCTCCTTTTGCAGAAGACCGCTCCTCGTTCGAGTCTCGACGGGCGGCCGACTCCTTGCCTGTTCGTCCAGTGGATCGTTCACAGCATCATATAGAGTAACGCATTGCGCCGCCAGACACGGCCCAAGATCGTCCCCGGCTCTCATGAAGGCGACCTGGGTGCGCAACCCGGAAACCGCCGAACGACCCCTACGTCGACACCGCCGCCAGCGCCTCGAGTCCGGGAGGCACGCGGGCGATCTCCTCCCAACTCTCCCCCGTCTCCGTGCCGCGCAGTATCGTCCCGTCTCCGAGGCCAGCGTACAAGATCCCGGACGTCTCCGGGTCCGGGCAGAGCGCGTAGGGAAAAGCGTCCAGGCCCTCCAGAGACGCCTGCCATGGCTCCTCCCCTATCCTGCGGTAGATGGTCGCATTAGAGGACCCTCTGCCGTGCGCCCGGTACGGTCCGGAGGCCGCTGAAGCGTAGACGAGCGAAGGGTCCTCCGCGTCGGCGGCGAGCCCCCACACGTAGTGCAGGCCCATTCCCTCGTCGACCGATTCCCAACTGTCCCCGAAATCCGCGCTCCTGGCGAACCCGCCGCCACCCGCCTCATACAGCAGTTCGGCCGCTTCGGGATGCGCCGACAGGGAATGACAGTCGGGTTGGGCACCGGGTCTCTGGTCCTGCCAGGTTTCACCGCCGTCGGTGCTCCTCACCACCCCGCCAAGCTCTATGCCGGCCACGACGAGGTTCGGGTCTGCATAGGAGAGTGCGATCGCACGGACGTGGGAGGTCCAGGGTCGGGGCGGGAAGCTCCAGGTGGGCGCGGAGGGAAGATTCCTCATGCCCTCCAGTTCTCGCCAGGAACGGCCTTCGTCCCGGCTGACAAACAGGGCCGAGGGCTCCGTACCCGCGTAGACGGCCCCATCGACCGGCGAGACGGCGACCGCGGTGACCCTGGGGTGTTCGACCCCCGAGAGCCTCTCCCAACTGCTCCCGCCGTCCTCGCTCCGGAACAGACCCTCGTCCGAGGTGCCGACATAGAGCTTGTCGGGATCTTTGGGATCCACCGCCAAACACCGGGCGCCGCGCCCTTCCAGCCCGGTCTCGACGCTACCGTCAACTATCACGGACACGGCCTTTCCTCCTGCCACGTACAATCGTGCCACGGCGAGACCTCCTTTTATGTACAAGCAACCGATAACTGATGCTACTGGAGCAGCTTCTTGAGGTTTTCTTCTAGATAGTCTGCGGTTACGCGGTCTTCCGGGGAATACGCGACGGCTTCCTTGCAGAGGTGGTAGAGGGCCAGGGTACGGGTCGGGGAGAGTCGCCTGCTTCCGGCGTGTTCCAGGACGAGCCGCATCAACTCCAGGGCGACCTCGGCCTCGCTCTTGCGCTGCTCCATACAGTGCCTCCCTCTGGCCGATCTGTACAGGGAATTATACCGGCGGAGCGGGGGGCTATGGTAGAATCGAGGACGCTTTGATCCCAGATCCAGGCCCCATTAGGGACTCAGAGACGCGGTCCGGCGGCCCGCGAGAGCTGAGGGATGCCCGTGGGTGAACCGGGCAGACCTTACGTCGTCTGTCCGATCTGTGGCCATGTGTTCAGGTCCACTTACGCGAGCACCTACATCACCGTCGGCAGGGAAGCCGACCTCTGTCCCAAGATCCCTGGCCGCCCATCGGACGGGGCGCGTTTGATCCGCAGTGCCGTGACGATGTGCCCGGTGTGTTCGTTCGCGGCGGGCGAGGCCTTCGACGACCTCGACCTGACCTTCGACGAACGCTGCGGTATAGAGGAGCGCTTGAAGGAGGACGGCCTGCTGAAGGTGTACCGCAAGGGCCAGCCGCCGTGGCTCGGATTCCACGCGGCCGAGGTCTGCGGGAAGGAGCGGAGCCTGACGTCACGCGAGCTTGGCGACCTGTGCCTGCGCGCCTCCTGGGTCTGCCGCAAGGAGAAGGAACGACCTTTCGAGAGCACCTTCCAGCTGAGGGCCATGCGTCACTTTATGCGCTCCCTGCAGGAAGACGACCTCATCGGACGCGAGCTCTCCGTCACCACCTACCTCGTCGGAGAGCTCAACCGACGTCTCGGCAACCACCGCGAAGCCCTCAACTGGTACGTGAACGCGGGCCGGACGACCGAAGGAGATCCCCGCGTAGCCTGGCTCGACCGTCTAATCGATAAGCAGAGCAAGCTCGCCAGAGAGCAGGCGGCTTAAGAAGGTATCAGGCTACAGGTATCAGGCATCAGCAAGAGTGCGGGGGCGGATCTGCCGCGCGACGACGATTACTACGAAGAGACTCGTGCTTTGCTGGAGCAGGCTTACCTCGAGGCGGGTGATCCACAGGGAGGATCAGGGTTTCGTGGCGATGAGGTCCGCTGGGAGAGACCCAGGCGACCTATCGGGAAGACTCTGCGCACCTGGGGCTACGCAGTCGCCGGCAACGCCGAGGGGGCCGACACAAACGGCGTGGTCTTCACCCGCATGGACAGACACACCTGAAACCTGATGCCTGTAGCCTGAAGCCTGCTATTCGATCGTCTCCGACACGACCCTAGACCCGGCCTCTTTGTCCGGGACCCAGTAGGAGATCCCGCCTATATACTGTGGGGTGCCTGGGTAGAGTTCGGCGTCCCCGATGCCTGAGAGTCGGGTGCGGACGGCGAAGCGGGCGGCTTCGAGAAGGCTCATGTTCGTGTCGATGTTGCGCCACGTCGCGCTTGCTGTGACTGGGAGGCGCGGGAGTTTGGCTGGCGAGGTGGATTGGCGCGCGAGCTCCCGCAGGAACTTCTGCTGGCGGCCTATCCTCCCGATATCCGCCGTCGGGCCGCCCCTGTAGCGAACGTAGGCGAGCGCCTGTGTCCCGTTCAGAGTCTGGGTGCCTGCCGGTATGTAAACCCTGCGTCCATCGATGCCGACCCTTATAGGTTGGTCTACTTCGAGTGTGATCCCACCCATAGCATCGACTATCTCCTCAACCCCGCCGAAGTGCACGATGACGTAGTCGTTCATCCGGAGGCCGGTCAGGCTCTCGAGCGTCTCGACGGTCAACTCCGGTCCTCCGCTGGCGAACGCGGCGTTGATCTTGTCCTCCCCGACACCGGGGATGTGAACGAGTGTGTCTCGCGGCACGGCGAGCATACCGCTTCCCGCCTTGGTGATTACTATAGTGTCCGAGCGCGAGGCCTCCCCGGCCCGCGCGTCGCTCCCCAGCAAGACCACCCGCTGCCCGCCGAACGGCACGATCAGGTAGACGAGCACGAGGACGATGACTACCAGCAGGGTCAGGAGTATTGGCCTGAGTACCCTACCCTGCCTCTCACCGTCCGGAATCCGACGGCCCGCCCTGTAGACTTTCATGCCCATAGCTACATTGTAGGGAACAACGGTAAGGTAGATGTCGCAGCGTCGACATGCGGGCGTCTCGCCGCGAAGGCGCTTCGAGGCGTAGGCTTCCTGGCGGCGTGATCTCTAACCCATTCTCGACCGGTGGGATGGGAGTATACTGGACGGCGTGGATAAGCTGGAGACAGCGACGTTCGAGATCGAAGAAGAGCGGGTGGCGTGGGAGGGCCTGGCCTCGTCTTGCGCCGCGCCCATCCGAAGGTTCGCGGCTTTTACACTGGTCGGCTTCACCTCCTTTATCGCCATCACGGCCGCCGTCATCGTGTTCTACAACGTCTTCGGCGATAAGCTTATCGACGGGCAGGGGGTGTCTCCACCAAGGGCCGCGTTCTACGTGACGATGCTCCTCGGCGTCGCCGTCGCCATCGGGGGGTATCTGATCTGGCTGATCAGGAGCCTGATGTCGTACAGGGCCTTCTCGGCGGTACTCAGCAGGGGCGGCCTGGACCCGCATCGTCCGACCGCGGGGGGGCTGAGAGCATACTCTGACGAGCAGCTGCTCGCCTTGCGCT
>DATMVF010000031.1:0-14379 GCA_035563475.1 Rubrobacter sp. | reverse complement strand
CACGCCGCGAGTATCCTGCACAGGACCAACAGGCCGAAGGTCGGCGCGGCCACCGCCGCCGCGTTACCCAACACGAATACCGCCATCGCTGCAACCAGAACCCGTCTCGGCGCCGCGCTCCCCACAAGCGTAACGAGCACGGGGGAGCTTACCGCATAGGTAATAGCGAAGACCGTCACCAGATTCCCCGCCGTCCCGACCGAGACCGAGAGGTCCCTCGCCACCCCTTCGAGCGGCCCGGCCAAGACGAAGCTGCCCGTCCCGATCGCGAACGTCCCGAGGGCCAGAACGATCAGGTGAAACCTCACGGACTTCGGCTCCTCTCTATCGTTCTGACACCGTAGAAGGACGAGACCTTATCACGCGCCACGATCCGTTTTCCGAACTCGTCTTCTTCCGGCATCGTGGCTCCCGACCTGTCGTACCCCGGGCTCCCTTCGAGGTCGGCTACACGAACCGGACGTCGAACGTCTCGGCGCCCTGCGGTTCCCCAAGAAAGCGGACGAGACGCTCGCCTTCTTCGCTGAGGGAGTCGCGATCTCCCCTGGACAGGCGCTCGAAGGGTTCGATGACGAGCGTCGCCGCTCTCCTGGTCTTCTCGACCTTCCACACGCCGCGCACGAAACCGTCGATCAGGAACGTGGCCCTGACCCTGGCCGCCGAGAGGAAGACCTTCTTGCGGTGCTCGTCGGAGATCACACGCCCCCTGTCGGCGTGGGAGAGCACCAGGTTGTCGTAATCGGGGACGAAGCGGGTCGGGGCCGGGATGTCCCCGGGAGGCAGCGGAGCGTCAGGAAGGTCGAGCAGCTCGTTGTCATTCTCGTCCCGGAAGATGCGCAACTCCGGTTTGATCTCCTCTACCGACTCGTTGAGTCGTATCCTGCCAGACCACGTCTGGACGTCCCTCACCGTCGCGGGTCCGAACGCCGCGAGATATTTGAGCACGAGCCCGCGCGGGTCCTCGGAACCAGAGAGATCTCTGCCCAGCCACTTCTCGGCGGTTATAAAGGGCACCTTCCCCGAGTAGCCCCACACGCCACCCGTAGGCACCTGTACGAGCGGAAGCTGGGTCCTCACCGCGTATGCGAGGGCCGATTGGTCCCTCTCCGGTTCGAGCTCGGCGAGCAGGAGACGAAAGTCGGCGAAGGGACGCGGCTCGCTCTCGAAATACTCCCTCGCGATCCCCACGATCCGGTCGAGGTCCAGTCCTTCCAATCGTTTTCCGGCGATGGAGTTCATGGATCTCGTGAGGGCCGGCTGCAGGGCGGGACGCAATAGTAGGTAATCCTCCGCCGCCATGAGGTGCAACGTCGCGCGCATTAGCGTCGCCCTGACTACCTGCCTCTCTTCCATGAGGCGCGTGAGCTCCTCGCGCCGGAAGTCCTTGAGGCGGGTCCACAGGCCGACATAGGGAGGGCTCGGGACCTGGGCCTGGAGGCCGGCCAGGCGCTCTACGGCGTCAAGGGCGGGGATAGATTGCCGGTCGAGCAGCATCTGGCGGTCGAGCGTCGCCCGGTTTAGCTCCCTCAGGGTGAGGACCCGCGCACTCACCGGGGCAGGAGCTCTCCGCCAAGGAAGTAACCGCCGGTAGCCAGCGCCACAGAGATCCCCTTTCGCTCCTCCAATAGACTCACCGGTTTCTCCATTCTACGGGCAGCGGGGCATCTCGCCACCCTGCTAACGTCAGCCCTCGTCACGCCTGCCGAACAGCGAGGCGCCGGCGGCAGCGATGGTCACGAAGATAATGGCCGCCACGGCGCGCATCTCCAGCCGTTCCCCCAGGACGACCAGGCCGGCGAGCGCGGCCACGGCCGGCTCGAGGCTCATCAGGACGCCGAAGACGCGGGCGGGGAGCTTGCGCAAGGCTTCGAGCTCCAGCGAGTAAGGGATGGCCGAGGAGAGCACCGCCACGCCGAAGCCGGCGAGGAGGAATTTCGGGTCGAGCAAGGCGTAGCCTGCGCCCACTATCCCGAAAGGAAACAGGACGAGCGTCCCTACGCAGAGCGCGATCACAAGCCCCGTCCCGCCGGGGAAAGCGCTCCCCGTGCGGACGGAGAGAAGGATGTAGCAGGCCCACAGGCATCCCGCCAGCAGCGCGAAGGCCACACCCACAGGGTCGAGGTCCATCCCCCCGAGCACGCCGAGAGGAGCGAGCAGGATGATGCCGGCCGCGGCGAGCACGACCCATAGCAGGTCGAGCAATCGCCGGGAGCCGGCGACGGCCACACCGAGAGGACCCACGAACTCGAGCGTAACGGCAACGCCCAGGGGAATGCGGTCCAAGGCCAGGTAGAGCGAGAGGTTCATCCCCGCAAGCGTGAGCCCGAAGAGGCCAGCAACGAGGTACCCGGCCCGGTCGTATCCACCCAACTTCGGGCGTACCAGGAGGAAAAGCACGAGTGCGGCGAACGCGATCCTCAAGAAGACCATCCCACCGGGACCAAGGGAGTCGAAAAAGCTCTTGGCCAGGGCGGCCCCGAGCTGGACGGAGAATATAGGGAAGATCACGAGCGCCGTCGGTGGCGCACCCCGCAAACGATCCGAGAAGCGTGTAGCGAGAGAGCGACCGTTCGGCAACCTGATCACAACATTTCCGGTCGTGGCTGCGGCGCGGATAGTCTAACATCGGCGTGATCCCCGTCTTCACTGGTGTCATAATGGCCTCTGAAAGCACAGAGGAGGAGCAAGAATGACCGACGATAAGCACGAGGTGCAGGGCGAGGCCGAGCCCCTCAACTGGGCCTGCACGAACTGCGGCTACCGCGTCGAAGGCGAGCTACCCGAGAAGTGCCCGGATTGCGGCGCCGACAGGGAGATGTTCGACGAGGTGCCGGTGCCGGGTTATTAGGTGTCAGGCATCAGGTTTCAGGCTTCAGGTAACGCCTCTCGCGGCAAAGCGTCAGGCGTTAAAGCGTCTCCGGAAGAGGAGTATCGGCGAGTAGTCCCCGACACTTCAACGCTGCCAGGCTGCGGCCACAACGGCCTTTACCTGATGCCTGTAGCCTGAAACCTGAAACCTATAGCGACGCTTGTTTCCGGTTGTCGTCTCGGATAATGTACGGCCCGTGGACATCGTAACCCTGGCGCAGGTCGTCACCTCGGTGACCAACTTGCTGTTCGTGATCGTGCTCGCCGCCGGATACTACTTCACCTGGCGGGTAAGCCAGACCACGCTCGAGGAGATGAGGGCCCAGCGCACGGCGATGGGTCGTCCGCTGGTAATAGTGCAGGAGGACTACGAGAGCCTGCCTGAGCTCGACGTGACCATCCGCAACGTGAGCGAGGGTGCGGCCAGGGACATACAGTTCGAGTTCTCCGTACCCATCGAGAGCTCCAACGGCTTCGTTGTCTCGGACCTGCCTTACTTCAAATACGGCCTCGACTTCCTGCCGCCGAACGGTGAGATCACCTGCTACTGGGACGAACTCGACTCTCTGCTGCCGTTTTTGGAGTCCAAGGACCTGAGGAGCGGCATCCACGTCACCGTCAGGTACAAAGATCTCACAGGTGACTCATACCAGAGCCAGTGGAGGCTCAACCCGTTCCTCTACAAAGATACCCGCCTCGTAAGGCGCAAAGGCATAGGAGATCTCGTAAACGCCGTGGAGCGCCTTGCATTGAGCAAAGACGGAAGGGCCGAAAGACACATCCAACAGTGACCAACAGCCAGGCGCGTAGAGCGCAGAGTTTCAGGCCATTAGGTTGCGCCGCGAACCCCTGATGCCTGAAACCTGAAGCCGTAGGGGCGGGTTTCAAACCCGTCCCTACAACCTTAGAAACTCCAGTCCTGAATGAGCTGGTCCCGGAAGACGTCTATATCTTCGGATCTCCCTGCGGTGTTCTCGAGGCGGAAGATGACCTCGGCGACGGTCTCGTTGGTCGCGGCCATACGTTCGGCGAGGGTACGGCCGATCTCGTAGACTAGCTTGCAGGCTGCGGGGGAGTCGGCATCCAGCATCTCGAGGAGCCGGTCTCTACCAACGCCGTGCGCCTCGACCATGGTTATCGCTTCGACGCTCGCGGCGGCCCTGGGTTCAGTGAGGAGGCCCATCTCGCCGACCACGGAAGGCGCCTCGATGGTCGCCAGGCGTTGCCGGCGACCGGGGAGGATACTCTTGTAGACCTCGACGGTTCCAGAGGTGATCACATACAGCCGCTCCTCCGGGGCGCCTTCCTCGAAGATCATCTGCCCGGCCTGGAACCTCACCGGCTCTGAAAGCTCCTCGAACTCCGCCCGCTCGTCCTCATCCAGATGCTTGAAGATCGGCACGTCGCTGAGGTCTGGCGTCTGTCGCATAAATAGAACCCCCTACACGGACCAGTCCGTTATCAGTCGGTCGCGGAAGGCCTCCATGTCGGTCTCCCCCCTGTTCTCGAGCTCCCGGATCGCCTCGACCACCTCCTCGTCCAGACGCGTAAGCCTCCTCGCGAGGGTGCGGGCGATGCGGTAGGAGAGCTTGAAGGCGGCAGGCCTGCCTTCCGCGACCATGCGCCTGAAGGTGTCGCGTGGGATCCTTATCGCCCCGACCTCACCCAAGGCCATGACCGTAGCGGACGCCCCGCTCTCGCCGAGAAGCCCCCTCTCTCCCACGACGGTGGGTCCACGCGAGGCGTCGATCTCGGCCAGGAGCCTGCTCCTTCCTCCCGGCAATCCCTTTCTGACCTCGACCGCGCCCGAGACGAGCACGAACAGACTCTCCTGATCCGCGCCCTCTTCGATAATGTTCTCGCCCGGCCCGAAGGAGACGAGCTCCGATACCTCCGCGAACTCCTCCCGCTCCTCCTCGGTCAGGAACTCGAAGAACCTGATCCCCTGAAGCGTCTCCTCCATCTTCCCATCACCCCTTCAGCCTCGAAGCCGCTAGCGAGATTATACGTGCGCATTCCGTCCCGGCGCACCGTGCAAGAAGCCCATCGAAAGACCTGCTTCTTTACTCGGGATACCGAAGGGTGTGACGATTAGCCCAATGGAAAGCGGGCGCGGCCAAAGAACCGCGCCCGCTCTCGTGTCTCGCCGTTATGTCCGGCGAAGACCCCTGGTTGAGGACCTCTTAGTAGCTGAGGACCTCGACGTCAACGTAGTCGACACCGGTGTAGATAAGCCCGATGTCCTCGGCAGCTACCTGGGAAAGATCCAAGTCCCTGCCACCCGAATACGGCCCACGGTCGGTGACCTCGACGACCACGGACTCGGTCCCGTAGCTCACCAGCAACTTCGTACCGAAAGGCAGGTAAGGCGAAGCCGCCGTGTACTCGGTGTAGGGCTCGAAGACGTCCCCACTCGCCGTAATGTTACCTTCGAACCCAGGCCCGTACCAGCTCGCCAGCTGGGTGTCGGCCAGGGCATCATCCTGGAAAACGGCCAGCGATACGGCGAAAGCGCCAGCCACCAACAGCATCTTGAGACAAGACTTCAAGAGTCCCCCTCCAGATCGCTTGCACAACAAGCCCAAGACCTTACTACGTTACAACTGAGTTACAACCCGCTACATATCGTTTTTTGCGTCTATTTGTGAACTAGTTACATAGACGGCTGACCTACATTATGTGGTGTCAGAGGCGCCTCTTGGCTACATACGGTGGTTTTCTTGCTGGATGAGGGGCGTTCTGGGCTTCTGGGTTTATCGCCGTTTGTCGAGCGAGCGTCTGTAGCGTTGGATGCGGGCCTCGAACTCTGGGAGTTTGCGGTCGGCGGAGCGTTGGGCTCCGCGGGGCATCTTTCCGCTGGCGGCGAGCTTTGTGAAGGCTTCGGATACCCTGAGAGCTTCGCTGAGATTATGCCGGCTTTCGTAGACAGAGGCGAGGCGCTCGTAAGGGTGGCTTCCGACGAACTCCTCGCGGATGCTGATCTCGTAGAGCTTGATGGCCCGTTCGGTGTCGCCGCCCTTGACGGCCAGCTCGGCCTCCTCGTTGCGTTGCATCGCTGCCTCGAAGTTACGAAGCGGGTCCTCTTCCGTCCCGATCTTCGCCCTCTCTTCTTCTTCGAGCCCGTAGAGGGGGGACGGCTCGCCCGTAGGCCGCTCCGGCCCTCCGAATATGCTCCTCAGACGCCTTAGAACCAAGCCTTTCCCTACGCTCCCTTCGGTCGCTCAGCACTTCAGCATGTCAGCTAGTCAGCATTTCAGCAAGTGTCCGACAGCCTGGCTCCGTGGCAAACGTTGCGCACCCTTATCCACCACATGGCAAAACGAATTCGGGCCGCTCTCCAAACGAGCTAACCAACTGAAGTGCTGACATGCTGAAATGCTAACATGCTCTTGTTCTGCTCTTTGGCACCTACTTGGAAGGGACCCACTTTGGCTTACGCGTTTGCCCGCTATCTCAAGATCAGGGGGGCCTGGGGCTCGAGTTGGTCTGCCGACGGCCGGAGACTCTCTTTCCTGACGGAGATAACCGGCGTGCCCCAGGTATGGGAGGTCTCCAGCGAGGCTCCCTCCTGGCCCGAGCAACTCACCTTCTACGAGGAGCGCATCTCGGGCGCCCTTTACTCGCCGACCGAGAACAGGCTCCTCTTCGGCATGGACGCCGGCGGCAACGAGCGTTCACAGCTCTTCCTTCTAGATGAAGGCCGTGTCACAGACCTTACCCGCGCCCCTGACGCCATTCACTATTCCGGAGGCTTCTCGCCCGAGGGAAGTCGCATCGCGTATACGGCTACCCGGCGCAACGGGACGGACTTCGACGTCTTCGTCCAGGAACTGCCGGATGGTGAGCCCGAGATGGTCTGGGAGGTCTCCGGCTACCACACGGTGGTGGACTGGGCTCCTGACGGGAGCGCCCTGATCGTCTCCCGCCACCATTCCAACGTGAACAACGACCTGTACCGTTTGAACCTCGACACCGGCGAGGCGACGCTCCTGACCGGGCACGAGGGGGACGCCAGGTTCTCCTCCGCGAACGTGACGCCCGATGGCGGAAGCCTCTTCCTGGCGACGGACCGCGACGGGGAGTTCCTGCGTCTGGCCCGCCTCGATTTCACGACGCTGAAACTCGAGTACCTCACACCGGACGATCGGGACGTCGAAGGCGTCGAGCTTTCGAGGGACGGCCGCTACCTCGTCGCGAGTCGCAACGTGGACGGCTACTCAGATGTACTGCTCTTCGACGGGAGGGGACGAAGGATGCCTGACCCACGGATGCCGGAAGGGATCGTGGGCGGCTTCCAGTTCTCACCCGACTCAGGACGGCTCGCCTTCACCCTCACGGCCCCTGAGCGCAACCCCGACGTCTGGGTCGTCGACCTGCCCGACGGAGATGCGCGGCGCCTTACCCGCTCCTCGACGGCGGGCATCCCGCCCCGCAGCTTCCGCAAGCCACGGGTCGTGCGCTACACCAGCTTCGACGATCGCAGGATACCGGCCCTCTT
The DNA here is from genome assembly GCA_035563475.1 of Rubrobacter sp. Taxonomy (GTDB): domain Bacteria; phylum Actinomycetota; class Rubrobacteria; order Rubrobacterales; family Rubrobacteraceae; genus Rubrobacter_D. The sequence continues at coordinate 7,013 of DATMVF010000031.1, read as the reverse complement.
CTACGAACCTGAAGCAGAGGACGCGCCCGTTATAGTGAACGTCCACGGCGGGCCTGAGAGCCAGTCACGACCCGCGTTCGCCCCCGTGACGCAGTACCTGCTCGGCAGGGGCTACGCCGTGTTCTTCCCGAACGTCCGCGGATCGACGGGATACGGTAAGGCTTACACCCACCTCGACGACGTGGGGCTGAGGATGGACTCCGTCGAGGACCTGGCATACGCGGTGCACTGGCTCAAAGAGGGCGGCCACCGGAGTATCGCGGTAATGGGAGGCTCCTACGGGGGTTTCATGGTGCTCGCCGCACTCACCGCATACCCTGAGCTCTGGAGTGCAGGGGTGGACATAGTGGGTATCGCCAACCTCGTCACCTTCCTGGAGAACACGGGCTCCTACCGGCGGAGCCTGCGCGAGCCCGAATACGGCTCGCTGGAGAACGACCGCGAGTTACTGGAGTCCATGAGCCCCATACACAAGGCCGGGGAGATCACGGCCCCTCTCATGGTCATCCACGGCAAAAACGATCCCCGCGTGCCCGTCGGGGAGGCCGAGCAGATCGTCGAGCGCGTGAAAGTGAACGGCGGCAAGGTCGAGTATCTCCTCTACGAGGACGAGGGCCACGGCCTCGCCAAACTGAAGAACCGCCTCGACGCCTACCCGAAGATAGCAGCCTTCCTCGACGAGCACCTGGGACCTACGAGGTGAGCAAGCGTCTGCGCTAGTCCTGCTGCAGTAAGCCGGTCAGCTTTGCCGGCACGTCGAGGTGGGCGCTCGATCTCCCACAACCCTGCGTCGCGAAAAGCTGTAAGCTGGTGTCTGATCTCTGAGAGCCGAGTATGGGAGGTGCGGGATGCAACAGACGAAGTTCGTCCTCGAGGAGAAGGCCATCCCCGAGAGCTGGTACAACCTGGTGCCGGATCTGCCTTTCCAGCTCGAGCCGCCCTTGAATCCGGCCACGATGGAGCCTGTGGGGCCGGAGGCGTTCGCCCCGATCTTCCCGCAGGCGATTATCGAGCAGGAGGTGACGCCGGAACCCAATGTTCCCATCCCCGAAGAGGTGCGTGAGATCTACAGCCTCTGGCGTCCGACCCCACTCTTCCGCGCCCGCCGCCTGGAAAAGTTCCTCGATACCCCGGCCCACATCTACTACAAGTACGAAGGTGTCAGCCCGCCAGGCAGCCACAAGGCGAACACCGCCGTCCCCCAGGCCTACTACAACCGTGAAGAAGGCGTCAGGCGCTTGACCACAGAGACCGGAGCGGGCCAGTGGGGCTCCGCACTCGCCTTCGCCTGTAGTGTGATGGGCCTCGATTGCACGGTCTACATGGTCCGCGTCAGCTACGACCAGAAGCCCTACAGGCGCATCATGATGGAGACCTACGGGGCCGAAGTTCACTCGAGCCCAACGGACCTCACGCAGGCCGGCAGCAACATCCTCGAAGAGCATCCTGACTCGCCGGGTTCCCTCGGTATAGCCATAAGCGAGGCGATCGAAGACGCGGTCAAGAACGACGACGCGAAGTACTCGCTAGGGAGCGTCCTGAACCACGTGCTGTTGCACCAGACCGTGATCGGGCAGGAAGCGCTGGAGCAGATGGAGTTGGCCGGCGAGTACCCCGACGTGGTGGTCGGCTGCGTCGGCGGCGGCTCGAACTTCGGCGGCGTCGCCTTCCCCTTCATCGGCGAGAACCTGAAGAACGGGAAGAACACGCGTATCGTGGCTGTCGAGCCCGCCTCTTGCCCGACGCTAACCAAGGGCCGCTACACCTACGACTTCGGAGACACCGCGGGCACCACCCCGATGATGAAGATGTACACGCTCGGGCACTCGTTCGTGCCTAGTGGCATCCACGCGGGGGGCTTGCGTTACCACGGCGACTCCCCCATAGTCTCGGCGCTGGCACACGAGGGGCTGATCGAGGCGCGTGCCTACGCCCAGAACCCCACCTTCGAGGCCGGGGTCACGTTCGCGAGGACGGAGGGCATCGTGCCAGCGCCCGAGGTGACGCACGCGATCAAAGCCACCATAGACCTCGCGCTCGAGGCCAGAGAGTCAGGAGAACAGCAGACCATCCTCTTCAACCTCTGCGGCCACGGCCACTTCGACTTCTCGGCCTACCAGCAGTACCTCGCCGGAGAATTGGTCAACCTGGAGCACTCGGAGGAGGAGATAGAGGTGGCCGTCGCCGGCATACCTGGTTAGGGCGGTTCGCGAACCGCTCCAACAAGCTGATTACGGCATCAGGTTTCAGGATTTCCGTGCGAACGGAACTGGGAATGGGCAGCCTCGGGTTCTATCCCCCCGGGCTGCCCACGCCCAGGGTGCAGCGGTTGCCTGAGAGGGGAGCTAGCTCGGAGATGCGGAACTGGTTTACGAAGCGTCTTAGGCGTGGGTCGTCCGAGTCGTTCAGTTCCAGTTGAACCCTCCATGAGGTGGCTATCACGGGCGAGTCCTGGCCGGGGTACGGGCTCACTATGACGTAGTCCTCTTTTCCGTAGGGACGCAGAGATTCGATCTGCCGCTCTGGAAGGTCGGAGCGGTAGGTGATCCAGACCACGCCGTGGTCCATACTGTGGACGGCGTGCCTGTCTTCGATGGGCTCCTCGTAGAAGCCGCAGTTCTGCCACAGTGGATCGTGGTCCCCGTTGGTCGGCGGGTGCCTTTCGTAATCTATGGGACCCTCGACGGTATGGTTGGTTGTGGCCGGATAGACTTCTATCCCACTTGGAGGGTTCTCGGGCAGAGGTCGTGCCGCATCAGGCTTCTCCGCTCCTGCCGGCATCATGTTGGAGATCTCCTCTTTCCCAACCTCGGCCCGCGCGAGCTCGGCTTCCTCGCCGGAAGGCCCTGCCTTCCCTACAGCGGTCTCTTCGACGACGCTATTCTCTGAGGAAGCGACGCTTGTGGCGTCCTGCTCCTGGGTCCTGGAAGCCTCCCGTTTCCCCGAACCGTTGGAGGAATCGTCCGAGGCCTGCCCTCCGCATGCTGCCGCGAGGAGCAAGATGATAGCGAGCAGGAGCACGACGGCGGGCTTCTTTCTGCTGAGACTCTGTCCGAACTCTCTTCTCGGGCTCACGGCGCTCAAAGGTGCGACCTTCCTGTGTTTTCAGGCAAAGGTATCTACGAAGCTGAAGGTACTATGGATCTGGCCGCGCGGTTGTTCTCGGACAACCGGGCTCGAGGCCAGTTCTCGTGGGGCCGATTTGCAGGAAGTTTGGGTCATGCATCATTGGGTACTATTGCATGTGTGGGTACGTACCTTCGGGGAGGAGGTAGGTACTGATGGTAAAAGTGGCCTGACGCAGAGATCTCAGTAGGCTCGAGTCCACGGCGTAAGGTCGTGGCACAGACCGTAAGCTCGGAGGTCAGCGAAGCAATCCTTCGCACCATCAGGAGGCCTTGCCAATGGAACCGTCTATACTGTCACTTCTACCGCCGGTCGTCGCGATCGGTCTGGCTATAGCCACCAGGAGGATCCTGCTGTCGTTGGGGATCGGGATCATCCTCGGCGCGCTGATGTACAGCCAATGGGATATCCTCGCCAGCATCTCGCTCGTCGCCGAAGTAGCGGGAGGCCTGATCATCGCCGAAGGCGCCATCGCGGAGGAGATGTACATCCTCGCCTTCGTTGTCATGCTGGGAATACTTACCACGAAGGTACGTACACGCTTCCAGGCCCAGCTGGTCCCTTACATCTTGGGCCTCGTTATCTTCTTCGATGATGCTTTCAGTTGTCTGGTCGGCGGGAACGTTAGCAGGACGATCACCGACAAGTATCGTATCTCACGGGCGAAGCTCTCTTACATCGTGGACTCCACGGCCGCCCCCGTCATCATCCTGATGCCGATCTCCGGCTGGGCCGCCTTCATCGCCGCCACCATGACGGGGATACTGAACAGAAACGAAGTCACCGCATTTTCCGGCTACGAAGCGTTCCTGTCGTCGATCCCCACGAACTACTACGCGATCACCGCGATCTTGTTTGTATTTGCCGTTGCATTCTTCGGGCTCAACTTCGGCCCGATGCGCAAGCATGAAAGGCGCGCGATGGAGGCCGGAGTCCTGGTCGACACCTCGCACGGGGCTGTCCCTGGTGAAGCCGATAGGGACCTGCCGACGCGAAAGGACGGCAGGGTAAGCGACCTGGTCGTGCCTGTGGCGACGCTCATCGGTGTCACCGTGGCAGGAGCGCTCTGGATCGGGATCTCCAACACCGATGGGGCGATCACCCCGATGCAGATACTGGCGAACACCGACGTCATCCTCTCCCTCTTCTATGGTGGCCTTATCGCGTGCGCCGTTTCTGGGGCGATGCTGCTGTTGAAGAGGACCCCGGCCAACCAGGTGGCGACCGCCGGGCTATCGGGCATCAGGTCGATGCTTATGGCTGCCGCGGTGCTATTTCTGGCGTGGATGACCGCCGAGATAATCGCCTTGCTGGGGATCGGGGAGTATCTGTCTGGGCTGATCAATACCGGCCTGGCGTTCTCTCTGCTGCCGGCTCTCCTGTTCGTCCTGGCCTGTTTCATCTCCTTCTCGATGGGGAGCACGTTCGGCACCTTCGGCCTGATCCTACCGATAGCCGCCGAGATCGTGGTCTCGGTAGATCTCTCGCTGTTGATCCCCGCCTTCGGCGCCGTGTTGGCTGGTGCCATCTTCGGGGACCACACATCCCCTCTGTCCGACACCACGATCCTGTCTTCTATCGGGTCTGGCATACAGCTAATAGATCACACCACGACACAGATACCCTACGCGCTCGTCTGCGCCGTCGCATCACTGGTCGGATTCATCGTCCTCGGGTTTACCAGGAGCACCACGGTCGGCCTGCTCACGGCACTGGCTGTCCTGGCTGTTGCTATCTTCGTACTGAGGAGCACGTCCGTCAGTGAGACCCCGCGTGAGTCTGAAGCCGGGGGGATCACCGGATAGCACCCGAAGTCTCACGGCGGAGACAAGACCCTTCGCAAGAACTCTCTTTAGGCGGTTCCCACTCGGGCCGGGTAGTTTTTCACCCGGCCCGAGAGGGCTTTGGGTCGCGCCGGAGAGCGTCCACAGGGATTTGGCGGCTTGGCGGAGTAGCCATTGACTCCGGTCCGCAAGCAACTTAATATGCGAGACCTAAGATCAAGGGGAAGAAGTACTATCGGAGGGGGACACCACCGTGCGGCGAGTCATTTGGTTGAATCTCACCCATCATAGGGGTCTGAGAGGTCTTGCCGTCTTACTTGGGATCCTGGGGTCGCTTGCCGCATTGTCGGCCGTGGGCAAGCTCGCCTCTTCGGCCGAGGCTCTCCAGGGGAGCAAGGGGCCAACCCAGAGGACGCAAGGCGAAGTAGTAGGGGCCTCGATCTCCCATCCCACCAGGTGGTTTCTCGAGCGTGAACGGTACACCTACGACCAAACCTACGGCTTCACTTTGTGGAGGCCGGACTCTGGCGCCCTGCACGACCACGGCGGGACGCCTGCGGTGCGCGTCGCGCTGGCCTACGGTCTCCGGCCAGGACAGATCAAGGCGACGGTCCAAAAGAAGCTCCGTGCCTACCCCGACCTCCCCATTACTCGCCAGGAGGTCAGCGTCGCCGAGAAGGGGCACAGGGGCGTGGCGGTTGGGACCATCCCTGGCAGCACGCCCTCCACGGAGGTCTACGTGCCGGTGAACGGCCGGGTGTACCAGATCAACGTCTACGGGAATAGATTCGGTTCGGACGACAAGAAATTGCTATCCGCTTTGCGCTTCGAGCCCCCATCCAGGCCGGTCAGCTCGCTCGGGCTACCTGTCGCCAATTCTGCGAAATCCCTCTACGGGGCGGGCGATCCCAAGCGCGCCGAACGGGGGCGGGCGATGCATAAGGCGACTACGGAGGGGAAGACGACCTTCGCGGCCACGTCGCTGGGGGAGGAGACTCTGATCGATGAAGGTTGCTGGCAGGCCGACCCCGACTTCTTCTTCCAGACGCAGTACGGGTCCACGGCCAACGCCGACCCCAAAGATAATATCCCCACGGGTTGGAGCATCGTAGGCAGCCCCAACTACTGGAATGAGTACACCCACGGCGGTCTCGAGGGGTACGGTCGCTGTAACAGGCGACACTTCACCAACGACAAGTTCGCCGTGGACTACCCCCTCAACCGCGGAGATCCTATCTACTCGCCCTTCGGGAGCGGCACGGTGACCTTCGCAGGCCGCAACATCACCCACAAAGACTACGGCCTCTTTGTCTCCATCGAAGGCGCCAACGGCAGCTATGTGAACCTCTCGGGGCACCTGAGCCTCCTCGCCCCCGGGATCAAGGAGGGAGCTGAGGTCGACAGGCACACCGTTATCGGCTTTGCGGGCAAGACGGGCGCCAATAAGTTCCCGGTCGGATCTGTACACCTGCACCAGGCCTACTACCGCAACCCCACCTACACCCCCGACGGCTCGCCATTCGGGGGCGCTGGACTCAAGGTAGTTGACCATCACTACTACCGCGACGACAATGGCGTCTACAGATACGGCTGGGTCGAGAGACGGGAGATCAAGTACAAGGGCTCCTGGATCAGCTTCTGAAGAACCATCCGTCTGCCGTCAGCGACCGCTACGTTCACCAACAAAGCGCTCCTCTCGATTCAGGCGGTGGAGGCTGCGCTGGTGGAGGCCCGGAGGCTCAGGTTTCCCTTATCCGGTAACGTCCCAGCCCGAAGACCGCACGCTTGCCGGCGTACGTCAGTTGCCCGGCTTGGGGAGAGACATCTACTTTGAACCTGATGAAAGTCGGGGTCACGAACTCCAGGCGCACCCCTGTCCCATCCATTGTAGCCGGGCTCCTAGATGAGTGTTGCGTGGATTAGGGCCTCGTCCCGCGCTTCCCGACCGCGATCCTAATCACCGGCCTGATGATCGTCGTCGCGATGAGCTTCGGGTGCGGCCTCATCCTCGACACGGGGGTTCGGGGACGGCGGGAGGTGAGGCGGCTGATCTACCTAAGCCTCCCGGCGCCCCGGACGAATTCAGTGAATTGAAGTTTGGCG
>DATMVF010000030.1:0-2014 GCA_035563475.1 Rubrobacter sp. | reverse complement strand
TTAGGTACTCCTCCCCCTTCTCCGCGCTCGCCTCGACGACCTTCCCTTCTTCGAAACGAAGTCGTGCGCCCGAGACCTCGCGCCCTGCTATCGCGGCGGGTACGCCGAAGTAGACCGTTCCGCTCGCCGAGTCCTCGATCGGCCCGGTAAAGACCTCGCCGCAAGGCATGTTCCGCCTTCCCGCAGAGTTCACGAACGTCCGTCCCTCGACCGAGAGCGTCAAGTCCGTGTCGGGACCGACGATACGGATATCTCGCGCCTCCTCGAGCCTCTCTACCAGGCGGTCCTGCTCGGCGGCCTTCTCCGTCCAAAAGCGCACGGGGTCATCCTCGTTGAGTCCCATAGCCTCGAACGCGAACTCCTCGTACCCGGAGAGGCCCATGCGCGCCTCCTGCGCCAGCGCCTCCGTCGGGAAGAGCGTAAGCACCCAGCGGTCCTTCTGGAGCATCATCTCGCTCAAGGGTTTGTTGCGCATCTGGAGTGCCTGTTGCTTTTCGGGATCGACGTTCGCGAGCGCCATGGTATTGCTCGGCGACAGGATGCCGACCTGGGCGTCCACGCCCTCGTAGATGGCGCGCGTAACCCTCGGGATCTCCCCGTAGTGAATCTCTTGCGCCTCCTGGAAGAAGATCTCCTGCATCCCCGGCAAGTTGATCTGTGTTACCGGAGTGGCGCCCACCTGCAGCAGCCGCGCATAGATGGCCTTTATCAGGGGGGTGGCGCCCACCTCCCCGGAGACGAGGACCTGGTCCCCCTCCCCGGCCCGGATAGAATAGTCCACCAACAGCCGTGCAAGCTTGCCGACCCTTTCGTCTACCATCGCTAGCTCCTTTCTGGGGAAGATCCCGGAGAGCTTATCATCCGCCTCGTCCCTCGCGGGCATGCCAGGGGAAGAGTTCCACGCCGGCAGTGAGGCTAGAGACCGCAAGCCCCCCTGACTAGAGCGTATCGAGACCCTCCCTGGTAAACCGCCGCGCAGCGCGCATCCTCTCCTGGATAGTCCCTGGATCCGGGGCGCCGAGCGGCCAGGGCTTGAGCTCCAGGCTCACGGCACCCGTATAACCGCTCGCCCCCAGCGCGGCAAGAAAGGGCTTTAGGGAGAGCCGGCCCTTGCCTGGCAGGCGATGCTCGTCACGGCCCGCCTCCAGGTTCGAGTCGGACAGATGCACGTGACGGAGCTGGGTCGCCAGGACCGAGTGGGCCCTGAGGATATCGACCTTGCTGGCCCCGGCGTGACTGGTATCCAGCGTCACATCGCCCACGTCCGCGAGGTGCTCGGGCAGGTAGCAGCTCTTCCGCCTGGCACCGAACATGCCAGCCCGGCGGCCCTGGGGCATGTTCTCGACGGCCACGACGACACCCTGGTCCCGCGCCTCGCGCAGGGGTCCGGCCTTCCAACGCTCCAGCGGCCTGCCCGGCGGTGGTGGATGCGCCACTACAATGGGCACCTCCATCGTACCCGCCAGTCTCGCGACCCGCACCAGGGTTTCTTCGGCATCGAGCCCCCAGGCGCCGCGTCGTAGCGGAGGATGGAGGGCCAGGATCGGGAGGCCATGCCTCTCGGCGAGGTCCCTGAGATAGTCCTGCTGGTGGGTATCCCAGCGTTCGTCCATCATGATCTCGACCCCGTCGTAGCCGGCCTTTGAGATCCAACCGTATACCCGGTCGAGGCCGAAAGGGTAGAGCGAACCCGTACTGAAGAGAACGGGGCCCGCCATCAGATCTCTTTGCGCCGGATCTCCAGGAACCGGTCGAGCGTCGAGGGCGAGTGGTTCTGGTAGTGGTTGTTGGCGTAGGCGAAGACGGTCTTACCCTCTTCCAGGAAGCGCCCGACGAGGTCCGACCACCACCTGAGGTCGTCGTCGCGCTCCTTCTTCGGGTGGGTGTGCCCCGAAGGAAATTCCCGCCTGTCGCCGAGCAGGCGCACGTAGGAGAAGCCCGCCGTCGCCTCCTCCATCCTCGGCATCCTGGGGTAGTCGATGAGAGTAAGCGCGACGTTACGCTCCCGGAGCAT
>DATMVF010000029.1:0-11041 GCA_035563475.1 Rubrobacter sp. | reverse complement strand
GAGCAGAAGGGCCGCGGTGGTCGTCCCGAGCGCGATGGTTAGCGGCATACCGACACCGAGAAGGCGTAGGGGCAATCCCTGATACTGCTGCAGAGCGGAGAAGTCGATGCCCGCAGCATCGGTAAACAGCACGATGGCGAGTGCGATCTCGCCCAACAAGAGCACGGTGTGCTCGTCGAGCCCAAACTCGACCAGCCCAAGTACCGCAGGACCGAGGAGCGCGCCGGCGACGACAAAGAAGATCGGCGCCGTGAGAACGGTGCCCTCCAGTCGCCGCGACACGAGGCCGAACACGAATATGACGGCGGCTAACACGAGGAGATCAGTCACCGTATTCTCCCCTGATACCGGACATCACCAGGCTGTGCAAACCCGCCAAGGATGTCTCTTCTTCCGTCAAGGCGCGCTCCCCTACTCGGATCCACCAATACAACAGGCAAACGCTCCGCCGGTAAGGCTACTATCCGTTCGGGACGGTCTTCACCACCCGCTCTGGAGTGGACAACTCTCTGAGCGCTCCAAGGCGCTTTCGCCCCAATTACTCTTGTGCGAAGGCCTCACGTAGCTTGCTCTCCTGCTCCTTGGGCAGGTTGGTAGAGATGATCTCGAAGTCGTATTGCTTTAGCTCGTCGATTACCTTGTCCGGCGCCGTCGCTCCGCTGGTAAGCGCGAAGAGCGCCGAGGTTCCCTCCGTGACCTTTTCGCGAACCTCCTTGATGAAGTCGTCGTCGATCCCGACGTCTGCCATCGCACCCGAGAGTCCGCCCATCCCAGCCCCGATCGCCGCGCCGAGGAAGGGCACGAAGAAGATCAGCCCGAACAGGAAACCCCAGAATGCGCCCCAGCCTGCGCCTGCACCGGCCATGCTGTGTAGCTGACGGGTCGTGGGCTTCTTGTTACCCTGCGGCCAGCTGACTACTGCCGCATCCTCCAGGGTGATCATCTGCCGCTCCTGCATGCCTTGCAGGGCGACCATGACCCGCTCCGCTCCGTAAGGGTCGTTGAACTTCAGCACCGATAGCGTTGCCACTACTTCTCTCCTTTCTGATCGGGTACGCGAATGCGGTGCACATCGACTCCCCAAGGAGGAGACCTTCCCCCCAGGTAGCTCCTCAAGATCGCGTTGCTTGGCGTTTCGGTGGAATACAAGAGACCCCTACTTCACGATGGGGGGTGTCTAATAGAGGCGAAGCGGGCAGGATCTCCCACCCGCTTCAGTGGCCACCAACCGTTCGTCACCATGGGATCGGCCTGTCGGCCAACACCCTGTACCGGAGGGCGGTCAGGCGCTCTGGGAGTAGTCGGAGTGTTTGGCAAGCGCGTAGATAACCATCACGCAAAGCGCGATGACTACCACCGCAAGCACCGGCGCCGCCGGGATGACGAATAGCCCCCTGATGGCGCCCACGATGGCGAAAACGTAGGCCATCGCCCGGCCGAATTCTCCTCCTCTCAAGAGGTCTATGCCCGCATACAGCGCGATCAACGCGATGATCAAGTCGACTATGCCCCAGAGAACGAAGTTCGCGTACACCAGGTTGCCCGTCTCGGTCACCCACCATCCGCTGCCTGCAAACGCAAGGAGGGCGCTCAATGCCTCGAAGCCCGCCACCATGAACATTACGACGGCGGCGAAGGTGAGCATGCCGGGTCTGTGCTCTACCCTACTTGCACCGGCCGGACTCTCCATGGGGCTGCCTACCCCTCCCGGGACCGGTTCGCTGTGCTGCGTCATTCTCTCTCCTTTCTCACTCTCTGTAGTCTCGTGGGGCCCACGCTTTTTCGATGGCCCGTTCGCTATCCTTCCGCCCTGACCTCCTTTTACTTGGCCTTATTCGACTCGCCTCAGATGGTCCCGGCAACGTTTCTTTACCTGTTCGAGCGCTACTCACTTCTCCTGTACGCCAACATAGTCTCGGAGCAAAGTGGATTCATCACCCAATGGAGTGTTTCCTCTAGGGGAATTCTTGCTGGGCGCACGTACACGCCACAGGATCGTCGCCCAATACCTTCTGGGGTACTTTGGCCTTCTACAGGTCGGGAGCAATCGTCTCATGCAGAACGCTTGATGCTAGCGAAATGTAGCGATTCCGAGTCTCTGACGCGGATTGCAGCTTTAGATATACAACCTTATTGTCGTTTATGCGATAATTCGCTATCGTTGGGATGTACCGGGTCCCGGCTAAGAATGGGAAAAACGAAGAACAAGAACTGGGCCTGATGACAGTCGACGACGTCATCACGGAGGGTGAGCAGAGGTTCTTGTCCTGGGGGCGCCGTCGCGCCGTAAGGGCGCCTGATCGCCCCTACGGTGAGTGTGCGACTCTAGATCGCGGCGCGAACAGAGGAGATCGTAATCCAAGCCTCGAGTGACTCAAGCGGTGACTCTGCGATGATCGTCCTCAAGCCCAAGTTGCGGGCGCCGGTGCCGCGCTCCGAGCAGCTGGTCCGTCGCAGGATGTTCGATCTCCTCCAGAATGCCACAGACCGCAAACTCAGCATCATTAGCGCCCCGACCGGCTACGGGAAGACGACGCTCCTGGCCCACTGGCGTCGAGTAGAAGTAGCCAACCTGTCCTTTGCATGGGTCTCTCTCGACGAGCAGGACAACGATCCGATCCGTCTGTGGAGGCATATAGTGGAGGCGTTGCACCGGGCTGTACCAGATGGGGAGGACTTCGGGACCGATGTTCTCGTGGGGATGAGCGCTGTGGGGCAGGGGTTCGTCGCAACAACGCTTCCCTCGCTCATAAACGAGCTCGCCGAGTTGTCCCACAGGGTCGTATTGGTGCTCGATGACTACCAGTTCGTAACCGAGGAGGATGCTCACGAGTCGGTGGCCTTCTTCGTGGAGCACGTCCCCGACAACGTGCACCTCGTCATCTCGAGCCGCACTGACCCACCGCTGCCAATAGGGCGACTCAGGGCCAGGGGAGAGATGAACGAGATTCGCACCGAGCAACTCGCTTTCTCCGAGGAGGAAGCCGAATGTCTGTTGAACGAGAAAATGGGGCTGGACATAGGTCCTGAAGACCTCTCTGTACTACTCGAGCGTACCGAAGGGTGGCCCGCGGGGATCTACCTCGCCTCCCTCTCCTTGCAGAACAAGGAGGACAAGCACGCCTTCATCGCGTCGTTCAGGGGCTCCAACCGCTACATCGTCGGCCTCTTGGGAGAGGAGGTTCTGGCTGACCTTCCCGAGGAAGTGAGGCAGTTTCTGCTGGAGACCTCGGTTTTGAGGGCGATGACCGGTCCACTTTGCGACGCGGTCACGGGCAGACAGGGTTCTGCCTCGCTCTTGCGCGAGCTCACCCGCTCCAACCTGTTTGTGGTCCCACTGGACGAGCAGGGTGAGTGGTACCGCTATCACCATCTCTTCTCCGAGTTGCTGCTCTTCGAGCTCAAGAGTAGCCGGCCCAACCTGGTGCCTACCCTGCGCAAACGGGCGAGCGTGTGGTTAGAGGGTGTGGGCTCCTTCGAGGGGGCGATCCGGCAGGCCATCGAAGCCGCTGACTATGAGCGTGTGGGACTGCTTATCGCGCGCTATTGGTATGGATACGTGTCCGCTGGCCAGACGGCGACGGTGCAACGGTGGCTGGAGTCGTTACCCGAAGAGATGATCACCCATAACGCGGCGCTCGCCCTGGTGAAGGCGTGGATCTGCGCCCTCGTTGGCCAGCGAGAGGAGACCGCGAGATTTCTGGCGCTCGCCGAGAACCTCCCTTATGAAGGGCCTCTTCCCGACGGAACCACCTCGGTAGAGTCGGGCATGGCCATACTTCGGGCCGTATTCGGCTACGATGGCGTGCAGAGTACGGTCGAGGCGGTCCGTCTCGCCATAGAGCTGGAGCCCGGCGAAAGCTCTCCGTGGGCCGCGTTGGTGCGCTTCGCGCTGGGAACCAGCCTGTTCCTTTCTGGAGACACATCCCGGGCCCGAAGACCGCTCGAGGAAGCTCTCGTATTGACGGAGAATGGCCAGCGCCTGGTGCGGATGGTCACCTTATCCTTCTTGTCGTTCGTTGCGGCGGACGAAGGGCACCTGGAGGAAGCCGAGTCACATGCGCGTGCGGCGCAAGCGCTGGTGGAAGGGTTACGACCATTTGCGATACCTCAGACGAGTTTGGCGCCCATCGCACTCGGTCGCGCACTCGCAGAACGTGGGAATCTTGTGGAAGCCCAGGCGGAGTTGGAGAGCGCACTATCTGCGCGACGAAGGATTCCCGGCTTGAGCCCCTGGCCGACCCTGATCGGGTTGTTGGCGCTCGCACGGGTACGGGCTGCGCGTGGCGACCGAGCCGGAGGTAGGGCGACCCTCGCCGAGGCGCGAGCTATCCTGGAGGCTTTTCCTGACTCCGGTGTATTCCCCGATCTGCTCGAGCGCCAGGAACGGAAGCTTCGCGCGCACAAGCGGCAGCTCGATGGGGAGCTCACGGAGCGCGAGATGGATGTGCTTCGCTTGCTCGGCGGCGAGTTATCTACCCGGCAGATGGCGCAGAGCCTCTACGTCGCACCCAGCACCGTAAGAACACAGATCAAATCCATCTACCGCAAGCTCGGGGTCTCTTCGCGCAGTGCGGCCGTTGAAGATGCTCGCGCCAGGGGACTCATCTAGCAAATCCCCTAGGGGAAATGGGCTGATGGGTGAAGACGAACCATCCTGCCGTGCACTACGCTCACTCAGGCACGATGAACAACGATGCTGCTGACAGAGAACATGATGGAGTGCGGCGGTAGATAGATGATGGGCAAGGGTACCGGAACGGTCTATCGCATAGTGGTGCGGAGTGAGCTGAACAACAGGTACGCTGTAGCCTTCGAAGGGATGGAGATGGAGACCAGAGACGGAAATACGGTCCTTACGGGGAAGATCATCGACCAGCCACACCTCCACGGTATCCTCGCTCGCATAAACGGGTTGGGGCTACGACTCTTGAGCGTGGAGGCCTTGCCAGAAGATGTCGACCCGAGCCCCGTGATAACTCGAGAGCCGAAGGGATCAGAGCTATGAGCCTGGCCGTCCTCCCTCTTGCCATCACGATGAACGCGGGACCACAGATCATGTCGGCTATCATCTTCGTCACCGCCCCCAAGGCGCTGAAGCTATCGGCCTATTTCCTGGCGGGCGTGGTGATCGCCGTCACCGTGGGCGTTACGATCACCTACACCCTCGCCACCGTGCTCGGCAACAGCGTCTCGCTCGGCGACTCCTCAGATTCCGGATCGCTCGGCAACATAATCCAGTACCTGTTCGTCGGACTGCTCGTATTCCTGTCCATCAAGAACTTCGTGAACCGCGAGACTATCGAACCTCCCAGGTGGCTGGGCGCCATGCAAAACGCCAAGCCCAGGACGGCGTTCATGGCCGGGCTGCTACTGCTCTCGGTGTTCCCTTCCGACTTCGTCGTTCTTATGACGGTGGGGATAAACCTCGCGCAGCAAAATTCCTCCCTTCTAGCCGCCGCACCGTTCGTCTTGGCAACCATACTTATAGCGGCGCTTCCGGTGCTCTCTTACCTGCTGTTTCACAGGCGCGCAGTGCGGGTCATGCCGAAAGTGCGCGACTGGATGAACGCGAACAGCTGGCTGGTGAACATCGTCGTCTACATCATATTCATCATACTAATCCTCGCCTGACGTCGAGGTCCGCAAGCATGGCAATGAAACCCAAGGAGGAACCATCATGTCGCAAGAGGGAGAGGTACGACACGAAGACCTTCCCATTCCGGAGTACGTGGCGTCGCGCGGCGCCCGTTTGGAAGGGATCCTGGGACGGGTCAGCGACGCGCCGCTGCGCGAGGGAAACCGGCTCGAGCTGCTAAGGAACGGCCCTGACACCTACGACGACTGGCTGAGGGCGATCTCACGAGCAGAGCGCTGGATCCACCTCGACAACTACATCTTCGCGAACGACGAGATCGGAAACACCTTCGCCGAGGCCCTTTCCGCCAGGGCTGCAGAAGGCGTGCGCGTGCGCGTGCTACACGACTGGTTCGGTTGCATGGACGTGCCCCGCTCCTTCTGGAACGGCATGCGGAGATCGGGCGTGCAGGTCAAGGCAGTAAACCCGCCCGCCTCTGGTCCGCCGCTGGGCGCTATCCGGCGCGACCACCGCAAGCTGATCGTCGTGGACGGCGAGTACGCTTCCACGGGTGGGGTGTGCATCGCCGACGGGTGGATGGTCCGCTCCAAGGAGACCGGACTGCCCTACCGGGATACCGCCGTCAGCGTGGGGGGTCCCGTCGTGGCCGACGTCAACCGCGCCTTCACCAAGCTGTGGGGCGAGTTGGTGGAGGAGTTACCCGACGACGAGCACCCGGACCCGGAGGGCATTCCGGCGGCGGGAGAGACGCCCGCGCGCCTTGTCGTCCAGGAACCGCGCAGGATGCGCACGCTCAGGATGCTGGAGTTTCTCACGGCCGGGGTGCAGGAGCGTCTCTGGGTAACCGACCCGTACTTTCTCTCCCTACCGATCCTCACCCAGTCGCTGATGGCCACGGCGCGCGACGGCGTCGACGTGAGGGTCCTCACGCCGGCCACCAACGACATAGCCTGGATAGGCAGGGCCTCGCGGGCGGGCTACAGGCAGTTCCTGGAGGCGGGGGTCCGCATCTTCGAGTACGGCGGCCCAATGATCCACGCCAAGACGATCGTGGCAGACGGCTGGTGGTCGAAGGTCGGCTCGACGAACCTGAACTTCAGCAGCCTGGTCGCCAACTGGGAGGTAGATCTGGTGGTGGAGGATACTGATTTCGCAAAGGGCATGGAGCAGCTCTTCGAGGACGATGTCTCCAACAGCCGGGAGGTCCGCCTGGAGGGATCGGGGCAACACCGGAGGGTGCGACCCGCTGGGCAGGTTGACACCAGAGATAGTGGCGCGCGCGCCGGCGTCGTCGGCAGCGGCACAGGGTCGGGAGCCACCATCTCGAGGGTAGTGCCCACAGTCGTCCAGAAGGGCGCTGCTCCTCTGCAGACGCATGAGCACGCCATCGCCGCGGCGGCTAGCGGCGTCCTGCTCGGGGCTTCGTTGCTCGGCGCCCGTTTCCCGCGCCTGGTCGCCTGGCCGTTGACAGCGGTTGGCGCCTTTCTCGGGGGCCTGGGCGTCCTGCGCGTGGTCCGATCCAGGCTCTCCGACCGCGAGCCGGACCGGTCGGGGGCGACATAGCGAGGGATAGAGGGTATGGAACAAAACGAAGATCCAAGGCCGGCGATCGGGGAGGGCCTGGCGGCTCCGCCGACCGAAGCATCGCTGCGGATGCAGGTAACCGACCTGCTCTTGGGGCGATCGCACGATGTACTAGTGGGCCGGTCGACGCGAGAGCAGGGCGACGTCCTGCGACATATCGAAGCAGCGCTGGAGACCTACGGGAGCTACTTCTACCCGCCCGAGCACCGCTAACTAGAAGGTCACCGTACCGCACGCCGGAGGAGGAACGTATACCCGGAGTGCTTGTGCTTTCAGGACTGAGAAGGAGGAATCCATGAAGGTCGAGCAGGGCCCGAACCTCTCGCCTGCGGCGGCGCAGGCGGCCGCGAGCTACCAGGAACGTCACGAACGTGGGTGCGCCGCGCGTCGGGCGGCCCCAAGGGGCGGCCACGCGGAGTGGGCGCCGGCACCAGATCGGCCGGACCCGATCGACCTCCTGGAGGCGCAGGACAGGAACCGAATCCCGGACCTCATCCCGATCCGGTACTCGCGCATGATGGCTTCGCCGTTCGCGTTCATGCGGGGAGCGGCCATCGTCATGGCCCACGACCTTGCGGGCACGCCGAAGACCGGGATACGGGCCCAGCTGTGCGGCGACGCCCACCTCTCGAACTTTGGGGCGTACGCCTCCCCGGAGCGCGCCCTGCTCTTCGACCTCAACGACTTCGATGAGACCCTGCCTGGGCCCTGGGAGTGGGACGTCAAACGCCTCGCCGCAAGCTTCGTAGTGGCCGGCCGAGAAAACGGCTTCGACGCGGCGGAGTGCCGCGAGGCCGCGCAAGCGTCTGCGGCCTCCTACCGGCGGCGGATGTCCGAGTTCTCGAAGATGGGCGAGCTCGAGGTCTGGTACTCGCGCGTCGGCGTGGAGGAAGTCCGGGGTTTGCTCTCCGATGCCAGGGCCAGGAAAGCGACCGCCAAAAAACTGAGCAAGTCCGTGCGGAAGGCGCGCGGCCGCGACAGCCTGCAGGCTCTCTCCAAGCTTACCAGGGTCGTCGATGGGCACCGGAAGATAATCGACGACCCGCCGCTCCTGGTCCGTATCCCCGAAGGGGACGAGATCAGGAGCCAGATATACGCCATTCTGGAGAGTTACAAGCGCACCTTGCAAGAAGATCGCCGCTACCTGCTCGACCGGTACCGCTTCGTGGACGTGGCTAGGAAGGTCGTGGGGGTTGGGAGCGTAGGCACCCGGGCCTACGTGGCATTGCTCGAGGGTCACGACGAAAACGACCCTCTGTTCCTCCAGGTCAAGGAGGCGGGACCCTCGGTGCTGCAGGGCCCCCTTCTGTCGAGCACCCACGAGCACCACGGCCATCGCGTCGTCGCCGGGCAGCGACTGATGCAGGCCGCGAGTGACATCTTCCTGGGGTGGTTTCGCGGCAAGGAAGGACGTGACTTCTACTGGCGGCAATTAAAGGATATGAAAGGTTCGGCGAATGTCGAGGGCATGTCGCCCGATGAACTGGTCATCTATGCCGGCCTCTGCGGCTGGGCGCTGGCCCGGGCGCACGCTCGCTCCGGCGACCGTGTACAGATCGCCGCCTACCTGGGGAAGAGCGAGCGCTTCGACGGGGCCATAGCCGACTTCGCGGAAGCCTACGCCGATCAGACCGAACAGGACCATGCGGTCCTCTGCGCGGCCGTCGAGTCTGGTAGGGTCCCGACGGATGAGAGTGTCTGAGGTTCCGGTCCGGGTAGACCAAACCGGTCGTCCGACGACATCCAGCCTCATTTCCTCCTCGCGAGCCAGGCTGACGCGCATTGGTACAACGTTGACCGGCGACTGATCCGGGCAAAACGTAGCGAACGGTAGGAGCATGCAGGAATCAGAAAGAGTCGACACGGAGATGGTGATGAACGGCAGGAAGCACATGCGCGACGCCGTGTTCTTCGAGGGACCAGAGGTACGTCAGCGGTCGAGTAGGTTCTGGATCCTGATCACGCTGGCATCCATCATTGCCGCGGCCGGCGTCGCTGCCGACTCCACGGCAACCGTGATCGGAGCCATGATCATCGCTCCCCTGATGATTCCGATCCTCGGCACCATGCTTTCGGTCGTGCTCGCAGATCGAACGAACCTGATCCGCTCGCTTCTCCACGTGGCGGGCGGCGCCGTCATCGCGATCTCCATCGGATGGCTGGTCGGAGTACTCGTCGTCAACGAAGTCGTCGCCGAGACGAACTCGCAGGTCGCCCAGCGCGTCCACCCGAAGCTCATAGATCTGCTCGCGGCGCTCGCCACCGGCGTGGTGGGCTCAGTCGCCCTAGTGCGACGCGACATCTCCGACACCTTGCCTGGTGTCGCCATCGCCATCTCACTCGTGCCCCCGCTCTGTGTGGTCGGCTTCACCCTCGAAGCCGGTAAGCTAGACCAATCACTAGGAGCTTCCCTCCTCTTCATGACGAACGTCGCCGCGATCCTAGGGAGCGGTACGGTAGTAATGGCTCTCTATAGTTTCCACCGCCTGGTGGCCGGATCCGAAGGGCGGACCTTCAACCGCCGTCCCGCGGTACTTGCCATCGCCGCCTTGATAATTGCCGTCAGTGTCCCCTTGACCGCGACATCCATCACCGCCAGCCGCGACACCGCACGCGAAGCCCAGACGCTGGCGGCGGCACGCGCGTTCGGTAATGAGGTCGGTTGGACCACGGGCAACGTCAATACCCGCGGCGGCGTGGTCATCGTCCACATGGAGGGTCCGCCTCCGTTGCCCAGGACAGACCGGCTGCAGAAGGAGCTTGAGGAGCGAGGGGTCGATCCCTCGGATGTACAGGTCGAACTCGTCCCTGCGCGGCGCGTCACCTTCGATTGAGCGGATCGTCCCACAGTCTGAAGCAGCCTCCCAATGGGCCACCAGCACTCCTGTAGACGGCACGGACCGATCGTCTCCCTGCTGGAAGAGCAGTGGCATACAGCGAGAACCAACCCTCTCCAAGGCTTTCGCCTACTATTCTTTAGTCGGCTTCGGTGCAGCGAAAGCAGGCCACTTCTTGCTCGGTTCAGCCCTGATCGCCACCGGCGACCGCATCGAGATGGAGAGTCCCGCCCAGATCCAGAACACGCACCTCAACCTCGGGCGCGAGCTCGGCAGCGTGGCGGCGAAACTCCGTTACGGGGTCGGCGAGCAATGCAGTCTGCAGACGTCCGAAGCCGAGGGGCGCGTAGGTTCCCCAGTGTATCGGCACCGCAAGGCGCGGATGGAGGAGCCGGAGCGTCTCGGCGGCGCGGCGTGGATCGAGGTGGCCCGGACCGAGCGAAGGCAGTGCCGCTATAGCGAAGGCAGAGCCCCAGCCCGGGATGTCTATCTCGGGGATGAGACTGGAGAGGACGAAGAGCGTTACGGCAGTGACCACCCACACAACGATCAACCGGATCACGGCGTGCCGACCTGCCAAGCGCCTCACGAACGGCCTCGGGTGGTCACGGTCCGGTCCAAAGTGTGGGTGCCGCTCGTGCGTTCTTCTGCATGATCGGGCGGATTGGTTCCCCGATCACCAGGGAGCATCCACAGAAGGGAGCGCCTGTCGGGGTTGCGATCCATCGTAACGTCCTTTCGAGCAGATCCGATCTTCTGGCCGCCACTTTGCATAACGCCTCTCTAGAGAGAGGCCCAGCATGGTGATTGGTCATCATTCGCAGCCGGAAATCCCCCAGGGGATTTTCGGGTTCGTGGTGGTTCCTAGAGCAGGTTGCGCTGTGATTGAGCCGGGTACATCATTGGTGCATGAAAGCCTATTCGGAAGATCTGCGCACCAAGATCCTAGAAGCCGTCGACAGAGGGATGCCTAAGAGCGAGGCCGCCAAGACCTTCGCAGTGAGCCGCTCTTCGGTCAAAC
>DATMVF010000028.1:0-12770 GCA_035563475.1 Rubrobacter sp. | reverse complement strand
AACTCGGCGGTAACGGCCCGCGACTTTGCGGGAACCCTGGCGGTGGAGATAAAGTACAACCTCCTCAGCCCCTGGGCGCGGATGGCGAAACGCGTACTGGACCTGGGAGCTACCGTGTTGGGCGGAGCCCTCGTGCTTCCGCTTCTCCTGGTGATAGCCCTGCTCGTCTATGTAGAGTCCGGAAGGCCCATCTTCTACACGGACTGGCGGATGGGTAAGGACGGTGTCCCATTCCCGTGCATCAAATTCCGTACCATGGTACCAGGAGCGGAGGCCGTGCTGGAGCTTATGCTCGCCGAGGACGCCGGCCTGAGGGAAGAGTACGTAAAGTACCACAAGCTGCGCGTCGATCCCCGCGTCACGCGCGTCGGCCGATTCTTGCGCAGGACCAGCCTGGATGAGCTGCCGCAGCTCTGGAACGTCTTGCGCGGGGAGATGAGCTTGGTCGGCCCTCGTCCCTACCTGCCTCGCGAGTCGGGAGATATCGGGGACGCGCGCGAGGAGATTCTGCGCGTACCCCCAGGGGTAACCGGACCGTGGCAGGTTTCCGGTCGCAACCACGCTTTCTTTACTGACAGGATCGGGATGGACATCCACTACGTCCGCGACTGGTCGGTATGGCTGGATCTGGTGCTTTTGGCCCGCACCTTCAGAGCTCTCTTTGTCGACAAAGGAGCCTATTAGTCGCCGTCCAGGTAGGGACGGGTTTCAAACCCGCCCCTACCCCTTAGAGAGGGTCTTCTCGCCGTCGGCGTTGCGGGCGAGGACGAAGAGGAGGTCGGAGAGGCGGTTGACGACGCGCACGGCGTAGGGGTGCTCGTTCGCGTATCCGGCGGCGACGAGGCTACGCTCCGCGCGGCGCGCTACGGAGCGGGCGACGTCGAGTAGCGCGCCGCGCCGGCTCTCACCCGGAATGACGAATTCCCTGGGGATCCGGGTGCGTCCGCGCCACTCGGCGAGGGCGTCATCGAGGTGCTTCAGGTCATCCTCGTCGACTACGTTGTCCTCCTTGGGCATCGCCAGGTCGCCCATGACGCGGTACAGGAGCCGCTGCAGCCGGATCAAGAGCCCACCGACCTCCTCGTCAGCCTCGGCGCGGGCCAGGCCAAGAAAAGAGCTCGCCTCGTCGATGTCGCCGAGCGCGACGATCCGTGCATCGTTCTTGCCCATCCGTCCCGACCCGAGCAGGGTCGTCGTCCCGTCGTCACCCCCGCCCGTCGAGACCGGCGGGTTGCTATCTTGCTCACTCAAAGGGTCTCCTGTTCTCTTCGGGATGCACGGGCACGGTAGCCCGCCCGGTCGCGTAGCGCAAGCCGAGGGGGAGGAATGTACGGATTCCTCCGTCCGCGGGTGGCGTGGGTTAGAATCTGCTGGCCATGCGAGTGAGAGTCGGTTTCCCGTTGAGATCCGAAGGCCATCTCGGCCGGGCCGTGGCGCTTGCGTCCCGCCATCCTTCCTACCGCGTAGAGGGCGTGAACGGCTCGGCCCGGGTCTGTGTGGACCTGGATCTCCCTTCCGACTGGCGGCTCCTCGACGACTTCTCGGGGCTCCTGCGCGGCGAGGTCGACACCGAGTACGCGGCAGATGGAGCCTCGCTCTCGGCGGACGAGCTCTACGGGGGCTTGAGGTGTTTCCTGCGCAAGCAACGCTCCGGGAGGACGGCGAGGGAGTGGTGCACGCCCATTTCCCTCGCGGACAAGCAGCTCTTCCCTTGCCGTCAGATCCGGGTCTACGACAACGACCATCTCACGGCCAACTCGTGGTACGCCTTCGGCAAGATGGACGAAGAGGCAGTCTTCGAGGTGGACAAGGACGCCATCACCGAGCGTGTCCTCTCGGATCTCGGCCCGTGCGTCAGGTGCCCCATCCTGGACCTCGACTCGACCGCCGAGATAGTGGCCCGCCTCCCGGAGAGGATAGACCCTAGCAGGGACAACTCCTGGGGTTACAGGGAAGTCGGAGACCTGTCGGGCTGGAGGGTCGTGAAGACGCGGGAAGGGCGCGAAGAGGCTGATCTGCAGGAGGACAGGGAGGGCTTCATCGAACGCCTGGCGCGGAGCGTGCGGAGTGGGGGAGCGGGGGTCGCGGCGGCGAGCGGCGCGGCGCCCGGCAGCCGCAACGTGCCTGCTACCCGCTACGAGGACGTCGGCGGGATGCGCGAGACCATCGACCTGGTCCGCGAGTCCGTCGAACTGCCCATAACCCACCCCGAGATCTTCCGCAAGCTCCACATCAGGCCGCACAAGGGCATCCTCTTCTACGGGCCACCGGGGACGGGCAAGACGCTACTGGCGAGGGCCGTCGCCCACGAGAGCGGGGCCCACTTCGTGGCCGTCTCGGGGCCCGAGATCCTCAACAAGTTCTGGGGCCAGAGCGAGGCGAAGCTGCGCTCCATCTTCAACGAAGCCCGCGCCAAAGCGCCGGCGATCATCCTCTTCGACGAGATAGACTCCTTCGCCTCGTCGCGCGACATGATGAGCGAGAGCTTCGAGGCTACCCTCGTCTCCCAACTCCTCTCCCTCATGGATGGACTCAATAATCTGGGCAGGGTCTGCGTCATAGCCACCACCAACAGGCCGGGCGCGCTCGACCCCGCCCTCAGGCGCCCTGGCCGCTTCGACCATGAGATCGAGATCGGGCTCCCCGACGCCGAAGCGCGGCGGCACATACTAGGGATCCACACCCGCGAGATGCCCACGGACCCCGACCTCGACCTGGATCAGATAGCGGGACTCACCGGGAGCTACTCGGGCGCCGACCTGGAAGCCCTCTGCCGCGAGGCCGCCCTCGTATGCATGCGCCGTACCATAAACCTCCGCGACTTCGAGAAGCGGATAGCCTCCCACCAGCTCTCGGCCCTCTCGGTCACCACCTACGACTTCCGCACCGCCGCAAAGCGCATAGGCCCCAGCATCCGGCGCTGACACCGTTGGCGTAATCGGGACGAAGCGCGATGGTAGAGTGAGCACGGTATGAGGATGGTCGCGACAGGATCCTTCTAACCAGCGTGGGCGGATAGTGTGAGCGCTCTGAACCTGAGGGTGATCGCGAATGCGCTGGCGGCGCTCGTTGCCGCCGTGGGAGCCGTAATGCTCGTCCCGGGAGCTTACTCGATGCTGACAGGCCCTAACGAGGGCTGGTCCTTCTGGATACCAGCAACGACGGCCCTGGTCCTTGGGCTGGCCCTCTTCTTTCTCACACGGTCCAGGCACAACAGGTACGTATCGAGACAGAACATCTTCCTCATGGTGGTCGTGTGCTGGTTGGGCGTGGTGTTAGTCGGAGCTGCGCCGTTTCTCCTCGCCGGGGTCATGGGTCCGGTGGACGCCTTCTTCAACTCCATGGCCGGCTTCACGACCACCGGGGCCGCAACGGTCACTCCGGAAGAGCTCTCACCCGCCTTGTTGCTCTGGCGCAGCCTCAGTCAGTGGATCGGGGGTCTAGGCATCATCGTGCTGTTCGTAGCCATCGCACCTTTGGCGGGGTTCGGCGCCACCCAACTCTACACAGCCGAGGCGGCGACCCCAGTGCAGGAGCGGATTACCCCTCGGATTCGGGACACGGTCAGGGTGCTGGCTTTCGTCTACGGCGGCCTTACTCTGGGGGGTGTCGTCGTCCTGCACCTGGTCGGAATGGCAACATTCGACGCGGTCAACTACGCGCTCAGCACGGTCTCGACCGGCGGGTTCTCTACCGACTCCGACTCCGTGGCAGCCTTCGACTCCTGGGCCGTCGAGCTGGCGATCACGGCGGGGATGGTGTTGGCCGGCACGAACTTCGCCATCTACTACATAGCGGCCCGGCGTGGATTGGGACGTGCCGTCGGCAACGCCGAGCTCGTCACCTACCTCGGGGTAATATTCGCGAGCACTTTGTTGATAACTGCCGATCTTCGAGTCTCCGACTACGAGAACTCATTGGCTATAGCCTTCCGCGAGGCCCTCTTCCAGAGCGCAAGTCTAACCACGGGGGCTGGCTTCAGCACAACGGACTGGAGCGTCTGGCCCCCATTCTCCGTAGCGCTGCTCGTGTTGATCATGGCCGTAGGCGGTTGCGCGGGCTCGACAGCCGGGGGGATGAAAGCTATCCGGGCCTACCTTCTGACGCGTCACGCCGCCCAGGAGATGTTTCGCCTGGTTCACCCGCGGGCCGTCACGCCCCTGGTGTTGGGCGACCGGGTGCTGCCGGAGCGGATTCGGGTGGGGGTCCTCAGCTTCTTCTTCGTGTACGTGGCAACCGTGGCCGTTGGCACTCTTCTCATCGCCCTGCACCAGGTTCCCATGGGGCAGGCTTTTGGATCGGTCTTCTCGTGCGTGAACATAGCGGGCACGTTCCCAGGCGCAGCAGGCACCTCACAGTTCTACGCCGATCTGCCCGCAACCGCCAAGAGCACTCTCGCCATCTTGATGCTCCTGGGACGATTGGAACTCTTCACGGTTCTGGTCCTGCTTAGCCCGGCATTCTGGCGAGCCTAGAGCCATCCTCGAAAACGATGAACCTTTCCGAGAATGGAGCCATCAGCTATCAGCCAGGACAAGGGCTGAGCGATGGGAGCCGAGCGCTGATAGCCCGTCGTTCATGAGAGGCCAAACTTTATGCACGTCGCCGTAGGTCATTGAGGAGTTCATAGTCCATTCTGCGCCGCTCGGGCGGCAAGAGGAGGTAGTCTAGATGGCTCACCCTCGTTACTCAGGCGAAGGGACGGCCGGTTCGTTCTCTCCGCGCATCAGACGCCGCCGCGCGGTCTCCCTGCCTCCGACCGCCCTGACGTGCTCGGTCGCCTTTGCCAATCCGAACACCGGCATGTTGCCGTAGATCGCCTCGTAGTTCCCGCGCTCCACTATGTACGTCTCGTGAAAGATGCCCACGCTGCCGTCCGAGCCTACCGTCCGGTTGAAGCGCTGCCACGCAGGCAGGTGCGGATCGTCCGGGTTCCTGGCGAAGCGCTCCAGGTCCTCGAAGGAACGCCAGTACTGGACGAGCGCGGGCCCGCGCCAGTAGAGGAAGAACTCGCCGCCGAGGAAGCCTTTCTCGGGGTGCTGGTAGAGCTCCTTTAGCATCGGGCCCATCGCACGGATGGTCGGGAGCCACTTCCTTACCGCGAAGAGGTTGTTGATCCTCATCCCGATGATGAATACCGCGAACGGCTCGTCCATCCGCGCCGTGTACCTGCCGTCTACTACCTGCGCCATCCTACTCTCCTGTCCGAGTCGAAAGGGATCTGATCCAACAATACACCGCGCTCACGCCGAACCCTCGATCCTCCGTGCGGTCTCCCACTCGTTTCCCCACAACGCGTAGAAGATCGCTCCACCCCTGGCAATGACCTCGAGGTGGCCGTTCTCGGCCAATGCCCTTAGCATCCCATCGGCCTCGGCGACCGTCAACGAGGTCCTCGCCGCAGCCGCAGCGGCCGAGATCCCACCACTCTCCCGGATCGCCTCCAACAACTCCCGCTCCCGCTCCTCTTCGGAGACCCGGACAGGCCTACCTTCGCCAAGTGCCGTTAAGCCACTCGTGAGCAGCCCTAAAGCAGGGAAAGCGATCCAGAAATAAGTCGTGAAGATCCACCACAGAGAAGGCACGAAAGCGACCAGAAATACCCCGGAGAGCCCGACCGGCACAAGCACCGAGAGCGCGGCCGAGATCCTCGCCCCAGGACTCATCTTCTCCACCTCGTACCCCAAAAACTCACGACCACCCGCACCCCGCCTTAAACCATGTCCCACGTAAGACCAGCCGCACATCTCTCGCTCCTCTCTCACGTTCTTTATGTCAGTCTTGACATATGATACTCTAAAGGCCGGTGGATGATATGTCAAGTGTGACATAACAAGAGATTGGAGGAGTATGACGACGCTAGGGTATGCGATCCTTGGTCTGCTATCTAGGGAGGATCTCAGCGGGTACGATCTGACGCGGCGGATGGCTGGGCGGGTCGGATACTTCTGGAGTGCGAGGCACAGCCAGATCTACCCCGAGTTGGCGAAGTTGGAGGATGGCGGATACGTGGCGCACAACGTGGTCGAGCAGAAAGAGAGGCCTGATAAGAAGGTGTATGAGATCACGGCCGAGGGATTGGACGCGCTGCGGGAGTGGGTGACCCGGCCGCCCGTGCCGAGGCCGACGCGGGACGAGTTGACGTTGAAGACGTACTCGGTCTGGCTGGCTGACGAAGAGAAGGCCATACGGCTCTTCCGTGAGGAGGAGCTAAGGCACGAGGAGCAGCTCGCGCACTACGAGGGGCTAAGAACCTGGATGGAGGAAGAGTGGCGGGAGGACCTGACCTCTACCGATAGTCCCGAGTTCGCCTCCTACGCCACGCTCCGGCGCGGTATCAGCTACGAGAGAGAATACGCCGAGTGGTGCAGGTGGATGGCCGATTCTATCGAGGGACGAAAGAGGAACGACGGGTGATCCCTGCCTCGCTCTTTCGGTAGAATCCAGGCGCACTCTAGAGAGCCGGAGGATGATGGAGCTACGCAAGTACCGTGACGGGGACATGGATGCGCTGACGCGTCTTGGGGTGGCGGCCTTCGGGGGTAGCATCTCGGATTGGGAGGGGAACTTCGACCCGGCCCAGAACGCTCGTCTGGATCTCGAGCAGGTCCACGTCATCGAGGAGGATGGGGAGGTCAGGGCGAGCACCACGGTGCTCCCGCTGGAGTCTTATGTGGAGGGCGAGTGGCGACCGATGGGTGGCATCGCAGCAGTCATGGCCCATCCCGCCTACAGGCGGCGGGGCTACGCGGGGAAGTTGATGCGCGCCGTGATTCGTGACATGCGCGAACGGGACGTCGCTCTGTCGCTCTTGTCCCCCTTCGCCCACGCCTTCTACAGGGTCTTCGGATACGAGCTAGTCACCGAGGAAATCGAGTACAGGCTCAAGCCAGCCGACCTCCCGACCAGCCCGGAACAGAGTCACCTCAGGGCCTACCGGGAAGAAGATCTCTCCTCATTGATGGAGCTCTACACAGAGGAGGCGAAGGGGCATACCCTCAGCGCACGCAGGAGCGAAGGACACTGGAAAACGACTCTGTCCAAGAAAGATGCGGACGTCGCCGTCTATGAGAGGGACGGTGACGTGGAAGGCTACATCCTCTACAAGACCTCCGGGTGGCAAGAGCGCGATCCGCGGCGCACCCTCTCGGTAGAGGAGCTCGTCGCCGCAACACAGCGGGCGAGGGCGGCACTCTACTCCTTTATGGCGGGCCTAGATCCCCTGGTCTACGGCATAAAACACTACACCCCGCGCGGAGAGCCGCTTCACCCCTACCTGAAAAGCTCGCACGTAGAGGCGAAGATCGAACCCGACCAGATGCTGCGTCTCGTCGACGTCGAAGTCGCCCTGGGGTACCTCGGGCGCACGCCACAGGCGCCGCTCGTACTCGACGTATCGGACGACGTCATACCTGAGAACTCCGGCGAGTACACCCTCGCGGAAGGCAAGGTAATCCGCGGTACGGAAGCGGGGGAGAGAGTCTCTCTCGACGTGCGCCAGCTCGCCCAGCTCTACGCCGGGTACCTTCCGGCCGGCGGTCTTGCAAAGCACGGGCTCATCCAGGCGAGCTCTCCCGAAGCTCTCGATCTCCTCGAGGCGATTTTCCCCCTGGGAGACCCGTGGCTCTATGGGCCGGATCATTTTTGATTAGCATTTCAGCTGGTCAGCACGCTCCGGCCGGCGCCTCCGCTGGTCAGCATTTCAGCTTGTTCGCGGACAGCGGCATGTTCAGAGCGACAACCGTTGGTCCCGCTGTAAACTAGCGTTTGGCGCAACAGCGGAAGATCCGACCAGAGCGAAGCTGAAGTGCTGAAATGCTGACCAGCTGAAATGCTAGGAGCGACCGAAGGGAGCGACATGAAGACTACGGGTACCGTAGGCTACGCGGCGATGTTCGAGCAGTTCCATCCCACGGATCTTCTGAATTGGAGTAAGACGGCCGAAGAGTCGGGATTCGGTTCGGTAATGGCCTCGGATCACTTCCACCCTTGGACCCCGGATCAGGGCCAGAGCGCCTTCGTATGGTCCTGGATGGGCGCACTCGGTGCGACGACGAACCTCCGGTTCGGCACGGGCGTAACGCCGCCCGGCTTCCGGTACCACCCGGCGATCATCGCCCAGGGGGCGGCGACGCTGGAAGCTATGTATCCCGGACGCTTCTGGCTCGGTCTCGGCGCGGGCGAGGCGCTGAACGAACACATCGTCGGCGATTACTGGCCCGAGGCACCGACGAGGCTGCGCATACTCATGGAGGCCATCGAGGTGATCCGCAGGCTCTTCACGGGCAAGGTCGTCAAATACTCAGGCGAGCACATAAGGCTCGAGAGCGCGAGACTCTACACCATGCCGGAGACCCCGCCCCCGATCTACGTGGCCACGGCAGGCCCTATACAGAGCCGCAGGACGGGAGAGTTCTGCGACGGTATCATAACCGTCGGTGCCCCGGACGAGAAGATAAAGAACCTGATGGAGAAGTTCGAGGAAGGAGCGCGCCGCGCGGACAAAGACCCCTCCGGGATGCCGCGCATGATACAGCTGCACGTCTCCTGGGCTGAAGATCAGGAAGAAGCCGAGCAGCAGGCCGTCAGGGAGTGGCCCAACGGCGGCATGCCCTTCCCCAAGGCGGACATAAGGAATCCTGAAGACTTCGCGGCGATGGCCAGGCAGGTAAGCGTAGAGAACTTCAAGAATCGGGTCCTGATGAGCTCCGACTTGGACGAACACCTGGAGCACGTCCAGCACTACGTAGACCTCGGCTTCGATGAAGTCTACATCCACAATGTCGGGCGCAACCAGGAGGAGTTCATCAGGGCTTACGGAGAGCGCGTGATACCCAAGCTCGAGTGGCCGGAGAAAGCATAGCGCATGGGTTGGAGGAACGGAGGCTACGCTAGCGTACTGCTCGTCGCCGTCGGGGCGGCGATGTGGGGGACGGACGGCATCCTGCGGGTGCCCTTGCTGAAGGTGGCCTTACCGTCTCAGATAGTGCTCCTCGAGCATCTGGTCTTGCTTCTGTATTCGGTACCGGCCGTGGTGTTGGGCTGGAGGTTCTTCCGCGGGCTCGGAACGGCGCAGTGGGTCGCGCTGCTCATCATCGGGTGGGGCGGTTCGGCCCTGGCGACACTGCTCTTTACGACGGCGTTCGCCGTGGGCAATCCGACCGTGGTGATCCTGTTGCAGAAGACCCAGCCGCTTTTCGCCATCGCGCTGGCGGCCATCTTGCTGCGCGAGAGGCTGGGGTGGGCCTACTGGCCGTGCTTCGCGGTTGCTATGGTGGGTGCGTACCTGATCTCCTTCGGAGATTTGAGTCCGTTCATGGCCCTTGGCTCCGCCGAAGCTCTCGCGGCGTTCCTCGCCCTGGGGGCTGCGCTCCTGTGGGGATCCTCGACCGTGCTGGGACGGCTGGTCTTGAAAGACATGCCCTTCAATACCCTGACAGGCGCGCGACTCCTCATAGCCGTGCCACTACTCGCCGGCATCGTGATCGCCCAGGGTTCCTTGGATGGGCTCGGCACCGGGTTCGCTGCTGAGCCGGGCAGGGTGATCCTCCTCGCCCTGATCCCCGGCCTCCTGGCCCTGCTCCTGTACTACAGGGGCCTCACCGGCACCAGGGCCTCCTACGCGACGCTCGCGGAGTTGGCCTTCCCGGCAACGGCGGTCGTCCTCAACTGGGCGTTCCTCGGCGTGGGCGTGAGCGCAAACCAGGTCCTTGGCTTCGTGCTACTATGGGGCGCGGTCTTCGTCCTCGGCTACCTGAACGCGAGATCCCCCGCCCCTGACCCTTCCGCCCCGGCTATCGGCACCGGATAACCGCTGGTACCCGGACTGCGCACCTCTTCTGCCTCTACGGGCGTTTTGGATGCAGCCCAGGAAGGCCGTACGCAGGAAGGGAGCGAGTGTAGAGTTTGGACCTGGACGCAGCATGAATGAAAGAGACGATTCTGCCCGGCGTGGAGGCGCGTTGAGGGTCGCGATCATAGGGGCCGGTATCGTCGGTGGCTCGGTCGCCTACCGTCTCTCCGAGGGTGGGGCCGAGGTAGTCATGATCGACGGAGCGGAACCGGGTTCCGGGACGACTTCGACCAGCTTCGCCTGGGTCAACGCCAACAACAAGCTCCCCCGCGACTACTTCGAGCTAAACGTGGCCGGGATGCGCGAGCACGAGCGGCTCCGTGATGAGATCGGTGACGGTTGGCTTCACCCCACGGGGAATTTGATCTGGGCCGCAAACGATGAGCTGGCAAACCTCGAAGAACGCGTCGAACGCCTGCGCTCCTGGTCCTACGCTGCCGAGATGCTCCCCGCAGCCACCGTAAACGGGAAGCTCGAACCTGGAGCAGCTTTACCGGAGATCCGCATCGCACACTTCCCTGAAGAATCCTGGGTCGATGCTCCGGCTCTGACGAGAAGACTCGTGGAAGCTGCCGTCCGCAATGGCGCACATGAACGTTTCGGGGATGCGGTGCGCGGGATCGAGGTGGAGGGCAAAGGAGTTACGCTGCGACTGGAGGATGGAGAGGTTCATGCCGATGCTGTCGTCAACGCTACGGGTGCGAAGGCCGCATCCGTGGCTGAAATGGTCGGGAGAGAGTTGCCGCTCGACGTATTCCCGGGACTGCTCGTGCGGGTCGCCGTCCTTGACGAGCCTCTGAGACACCTCATGCACACACCGCGCATCAACGTTCGTCCCGACGGTGACGGATACGTCTTGCTGCATCACGACTCCGTCGACGAGCTGCTCACCGATGACTTCGCCGGAACCGAGGATCCGCTCTGCGCTGAGCTTCTGGAACGGGCGCGGCTCGTACTTCCGGCGCTCGGAGAGGCTGAGGTCGTGGAGGCGCGGTTCGGTATGCGGCCTGTTCCGGCGGACGGGCATTCTTGCGTCGGCGCGCTCTCTGAGATCCCGGGCTACTACGAGGCCGTGACGCACAGCGGCGTCACTCTCGGCCCTCTGATAGGGCGACTGCTGGCGTGTGAGATCCTGACCGGCGAAATAGATCCGCTCATCGCACCATTCCGTGCGGATCGCTTTCCGGCGACGTAGCCAGCCACGCAAGACTGCACAGCCCTCGGCCGAGACTCGCCGGGTGAAATCTCCTTACTATGCGATGCCGGGATACAGAGCGGGCTATTTTGACAGTGGGGCATTAGCTTCCTGACGCCCTTGGAGATCGTCCCGATTCACGATTGACGCGAAGGCGCAGGGTGTGCGAGAGTTAGCCAACACACCGCTGCCAAGTGGAAGGAGAACACTATGAGCGGACTTCTTTTCTCCGGCGGGACCGTCGTCTCGGCCGAGGGCAGTTACCGGGCCGACGTGCTCGTCGAGGACGAGAAGATAGTGGCCGTAGGCGCGAACCTCGACCCGGACGGCGCCGAGACCGTAGACGCGTCGGGCAAGCTGGTCATGCCGGGCTTTATCGACGCACATACCCACATGGACATGCCCTTCGGAGGGACCGTCACGGCGGACGACTGGGCGACGGGCACAGAAGCGGCCGCGGCTGGCGGTACGACCATGATCATCGACTTCGCCCTGCAGGAAGCGGGCGGCGCCCTCGCCGGGGCATTCGACGCCTGGACGGAGAAGGCCAGGGATAAGGCGGTTATAGACTACAGTTTCCACGTAGCCATAACCGACCTGCGCGACGATATAAAGGCCGAACTACCGGATCTCGCCGAGAAGGGCGTGGCCTCGGTCAAGATCTTCATGGCCTACAAGGGAACGCCCCTCTACACGGAGGACGAAGACCTCTTCGAGGCGCTTCAACTATCCAAAGATGCAGGGGTGCTGGTCATGGTACACGCCGAGAACGGCGATGCCATCGCCAAGCTCCAGCAACAGGCCCTCTCGCGCGGCGATACGGCCCCCCGCTTCCACGCCCTCACCCGCCCCGAGCCCGTCGAGGCCGAGGCGACGAACAGGGCGATACGGCTAGCCGAGGTCGCCGGAGCGCCGATACTCGTCGTCCACGTCTCGTGCGCGCCGGCGCTGGAAGCCATCCACCTGGCGCACGAGCGTGGCCAGACGGTCTACGCCGAGACCTGCCCCCAGTACTTTGCCTTCGAGTATGAGGATCTCGACCGCGAGGGATTCGAGGGCGCCAAGTATGTCTGCTCCCCGCCGCTCAGGGACCCGGAAAACAGACCAGCGCTGTGGAACGGCCTCAAGTTCGGTGACCTCCAGATCTTCGGCTCGGATCACTGCTCGTTCAACTACCGCGAGCAGAAAGAGCTCGGCAAAGACGACTTCACCCTGATCCCCAACGGGCTGCCGGGCGCCGAAGAACGCGCCATGACCCTCTGGACGCTCGGCGTTAGGGAAGGCAAGCTCTCCGAGAACCAGTTCGTCGCCGTCCTCTCCACCAACCAGGCGCGCATCTACGGCGCGTACCCGAGAAAGGGAACCCTGGCCCCCGGCGCCGACGCGGACATCGTACTGTGGGACCCTGAGCTCTCCACGACGGCCACGGTCGAGAACCGTCACGGTAACGTGGACTACACGCCCTACGAGGGGATGGTGTTTCATGGCGGCCCGGCGGAGGTGTACGTGCGTGGCGGACTGGTTTACAAGGACGGCGAGGTCGTCGGCCAGCGGGGTTCGGGGAGGTTCGTCGAACGGAGCTTCACGGCGACGGAGGGAC
The DNA here is from genome assembly GCA_035563475.1 of Rubrobacter sp. Taxonomy (GTDB): domain Bacteria; phylum Actinomycetota; class Rubrobacteria; order Rubrobacterales; family Rubrobacteraceae; genus Rubrobacter_D. The sequence continues at coordinate 122 of DATMVF010000028.1, read as the reverse complement.
TGGAGGTGCGGGTATGACAAACCCGGATGAGCTATTTCGGCGGCACAAGGCGGCGCTGCCTTCGTGGACGCCGCTCTACTACGAGCAGCCGCTCGAGCTCGTGCGCGGCGAGGGCTTCAAGG
>DATMVF010000027.1:0-3114 GCA_035563475.1 Rubrobacter sp. | reverse complement strand
TACCACGACCTGCTCTTTGAAAGCCAGTTCTCGGGCTTCGGCGACGAGAACCTCATCGGGCTGGCCGAGAGGGCAGGCTTCGACACCCGGCAGTTCGAGAGAGATTACGAGAACGCCCGCTACGAACCACTCGTGCGCGCTGATTTCCAGAAAGGCCTGAACGCCGGTGTCAACGGGACACCGACCTTCTTCATAAACGGCGAGATGCTGGTCGGCTTGCAGCCTATCGGGGTCTTCGAAAGAGCCATAGAGGATGCCAGGCGGGAGGCCGAGGGTGGTTGAGGCCTCGTTTCTGGCCTCGTTCCTCGGGGGCCTGCTCTCTCTCCTCAGCCCGTGCAGCGCGTTGTTGCTGCCCGCGTTCTTCGCCTACGCCTTCCAGTCGCGCGGCGTGCTCGTCGGGAGGACGGCTGTGTTCTACCTCGGGCTCTGCGCCACGCTCGTACCGCTCGGCATGGGCATCTCCGCGGTCAGCTCGCTCGTCTACGGGCACAGGAGCACACTTATCACCGTCTCGGGTCTCGTAATAGTTGCTTTAGGCGTGATCCAGGCTCTGGGCGGCGGATTCGCGTTCGGGCCCATCGAACGCCTGCGGGGTGGGATCCGTGGTAGTTCCCTGCTGGCAACCTTCGCTCTCGGCGCCGTCTACGGTTTCGCGGGCTTCTGCTCGGGACCCATCCTCGGCGCGATACTCACCGTCGCCGCGACATCGGGTTCGGCCCTCCGGGGCGCCGGCCTCCTCGCCACGTACGCCGCCGGCATGGCCGCCCCTCTCTTCATCATTGCCCTCCTCTGGGACCGCCTCGACCTCGGGCGCCGCCGCTGGTTGAGGGGGCGTGAGATCCCGCTTGGATCCCTCCGCCTGCACACGACAAACCTCATCTCTGGCCTGATGTTCGTCGCGATAGGGGTCTTGTTTATCGTCTCCGAGGGCACCTCCGGCCTCGAAGGCATCTACGCCTCGCGCGGTGCGACGGATCTCGCCTTCTCCGTCGAGCGGTGGGCGGGGAGCTTCGAAGAGGGCGCACTCCTCTCCATAACATTCGCGGGTCTCGGCCTGCTGTTCGCCGGCTTCTTCGTCTACAGGTTCGCGCGACGCCGCGACAAGAAGCCCGTGGAGCGCGGGGATTAGGCCGCTCCGATGGGGCTACTCTTGCCGTAGAATCAGATTCGTAACCGCGTACTCGGAGAGAACCGGAGACGATGAGGAGAGAAAGGTGGGCCCGGAGGCCTCGGGGCGAGGGACGGGAGGAGAAGTCGGCGTCCGGCGGCCACGTGACCCCAATCCTCATCTCTTTGAGGATCTGGATCAGCATCGTCGTGGCGGGGTTCGCCCTGTTCGCGCTCCTTTTGTACGCGGCGCCGACCGTTCCCGCCGTGGCGCTGGGTGGGGTGGCGCTGGCCATCGTGCTCTCGTTCCCGGTGCGGGCCCTCTCGCACATCATGCCGAGGGGGCTCGCGATCCTGCTGACCGTTCTGGCAATGCTCGGCTTGATCTCCCTTGGTTTCTTCTTCCTCGTGCCGCTCCTGGTAGAGCAGTTAAGCACGCTCGTTAGGAACACTCCCCGCATCGCCAACAGCGCCAACCAACTCTTGCTCGACGTCATAAACGCGCTGAACGAACGCCAGCTCGTACCCGGCTCCGACCCCGAGGAGTTCGGCAGGAGGCTGGTCACCGACCTCTTCGACCGCGCCCAGAACCTTACCGAGAACCTGCTCAGGAGCATCCTCGGGTTTATCCCCAGGGTCTTCAACTTCGGGGTAACGCTCTTCGGCATACTCTTCGTCGCGATCTACCTCCTGGTGGACGTGCGGAAGGTAAAGGCGACTTTCCTGAGGGCCGTACCGGCCCACTACCGCCACGACGCCCGCGACCTGTGGGACGCCTCCGGCGAGTCGCTCTCGCGCTACCTCGGCGGCCTCGTTTTCGTGGTCATGATCCAGGGCGTCCTGGCCGCTGCGGCACTATATCTCCTCGGCGTGCGTTATGCCATCCTGCTCGGCGTGTGGGTCTCTCTAACGGCGATCATCCCCTACCTCGGCGCGTTCCTGGGGGGTATACCCGCGGTCATAGTGGCCCTCGTCTTCGGGTCTCCCAACTTCGAGTCCTCGACGACCACGGCCATCCTGACGATCGTGGCATACGTCTTGATCCAACAGCTAGAAGGCAACTTCCTGACCCCCCGCATCCAGGGCACGGCCCTCCAGGTGCACCCCATCCTCGTCCTTCTCGCCGTTATCGCCGGCGGTGAAGTCGCAGGCCTCGCCGGAGTAGTCTTCGCCGTTCCCACCCTCGCCGTATTTCGCGTTCTGTTCGACTTCTTCAGAGTTCGGCTTCGCCGAAAGTAGCATTTCAGCACGCCTGCTTCGCAGGCTTGTCAGCATTTCAGCACGCTCGGGCTGACGCCCTCGCTTGTCAGCAATTCAGCTTTCGTGCGTGCACGCCCATGCTGAAAGCGAAGCCTGGCGAAGCCGGGCGCAGCGTGCTGACAAGGCGGCGAAGCCGCCGTGCTGACAAGCGGAAGCCGAAGGCTGGAGCGTGCTGAAATGCTTCTCTAGTCGATGCCCGAGATCGTATGTCTGGCCTCGATGGCGCGGACGGCGGCCTGGGTGCGGTCGGATACTCCGAGCTTGGAGAGGATGCTCCGCACCTGCGCCTTTACGGTGCTCACGCTGAAGAGCAAGTTCTTGGCGATCTGGGGGTTGGTCTGCCCCTGGCTCAGCAGCCTCAATACTTCGACCTCTCTCGGCGTGAGGCTCTCCATCTGCTCCGCGCATCTCGACTGCGCGGATCCTCCTGGCCCGTCCTCATGCGCACCGGAATGGGTGGCTGCTGGCCGGGTTGCCAGGGGACCGTCGACCTCTCTGTGACCCGCCGGTGCATCCTCTGGCGGCTCTCTGGACGTTCCTCCGGATCGTCCCCCACTACCCTCTCCACGCCTCTCCCTGGCCAGCCTTTTGAGCAGTCTCATCGCGAGCTCCTGGTCGAGCGGGGACTCTCCATCAAGCGTTCTTCTTACTGCACCCAAGAGTCTCTCCCCTGAAGCGTCCTTGAGCACGTAGCCCGCTGCCCCTGCCTTTACAGCCTCAAAGAGGTAGTCGGGGTTCTCGTGCATG
>DATMVF010000026.1:0-4030 GCA_035563475.1 Rubrobacter sp. | reverse complement strand
CATGCAGCTCGTGGACGGAAAGGTCAAGGTGTTGCGTACCACCCGCGGCGTCTCGGAGACCAAGACGTACGGCAGGGACGAGGTCCTCGAGGAGTACGGCGTGACACCGGAGCAGATCCCGGACTACAAGGCCCTGACGGGAGATTCCTCGGACAACATCCCTGGTGTCAGGGGCATAGGCCCCAAGGGCGCGGCGAACCTGCTGAAAGAGTTCGGCACCCTTGATGGCGTCTATGAGAACCTGGAGAACATCTCGGCGAAAGGCACCCGCACGAAGCTGGAAGAGGGCAGGGAGAGCGCGTTCATGTCGCTGGAGCTCGCGAAGATGCGTTTCGACGTGCCCGTGAAGTTCGAGCCCGAGAACCTCCATTTCGAGGGCGTCTCGCCCGAGATCCGGGACATCACCAGGCGCTACGAGTTCCGCACCCTGGAGTCGCGCCTCACCGAGCTGCCCGTCGCAGGAGGTGAGAGACTCCCGCCGCTCGAGCGCCTGGAGGTGAGCGTCTCCGAAGATCCCGTCGAGTTGTCCTTCGAACCGGTGGCGGCCTCACCGCTCGGGGATGGGCGCTGGTGCGTCGCCGTCTCTGCGGGCGAAGTGCGCGTCGCCGACGGTTTGCCCGACGTCCCCCTCAAGGTACATGACTCCAAGGGTCTCGGTGTGCGGGTGGCGGATTTCGACACCTATCTCGCCGCGTACCTGGTCAAACCAGGGCTGGGGAGCTACGAGCTGGAGACTCTGGCCGCGGAGAGGGGGATGGCCGAGGTCGAGGTCAGCCACGAGGACAGGACGGTCGCCGAGGCCGCGAGGAGGGCCGCGCTGGTTTACGCGCTCTCACCGAGGCTCGAGGAGGAGTTGGAGGCCATGGGACTAGCCAGGCTCTACTACGACGTGGAGCTCCCGCTCGCCGGCGTGCTCGAGGAGATAGAAGAGACAGGCATGCCCGTCGATGCCGCCACCCTCGAGGAGGTCGGAGAGGAGTTGGAAGGCCGTATCTCGGACGTGGAGCAACACATCTACGAGGACGTCGGCCACCCCTTCAATATCGGGTCGCCCAAGCAACTCGGTGAGGTCCTCTTCGAGGAGATGGGCATACCACCCGTCAGAAAGACCAAGACCGGCTACTCCACCGACGCCAAAGTCTTGCAGCAGCTCGCCATAGAGCATCCCGTGGCCGACCGCATAATCGAGTACCGCGAGCTGACCAAGCTCAGGGGCACCTACATAGAGGGGCTCCTCAAGCTCATCACCGAAGAAGGCCGCATACACAGCACATTACACCAGACGCGGGCTGCCACGGGCCGTCTCTCCAGTGACTCGCCCAACCTGCAGAACATCCCCATCCGCACGCAGCTAGGCGCCCGTATCAGGGACGCGTTCACCGCTTCGCCGGGCCGCAAGCTCGTGGTCGCCGATTACTCCCAGATAGAGCTCAGGATCCTGGCCCACATGACCGAAGAGCCCGCGCTCGTGGAGTCGTTCATGAAGGGCGAGGACATACACACGCGCACCGCCTCGGAGGTCTTCGACGTGCGCATGGAGAGCGTGACCCCGGAGCTCAGGCGCCGGGCGAAGATGGTCAACTTCGGTATCCTCTACGGCATCTCGGGGTTCGGGCTCGCGACGAGGCTGGGGAACGTGCACCCGGCCGAGGCCGAACGGTACATCAAGCGCTACTTCGAGCGCTACCCGAGGGTGACCGAATTTATGCAGGAGACCCTGGAGGAGGCCGAAGAGCTGGGGTACTCCACGACGCTCTTCGGGCGGCGGCGTTACGTGCCCGAGCTGAGGAACCCCAACAAGAACGTGAGGAAGCTAGGGGAGAGGATCGCGTTCAACGCCCGCGTCCAGGGTACGGCCGCGGATATTATCAAGGTAGCGATGGTGGACCTCGCGCCGAGGTTGGGTCCTCTCGGGGCGGATATGATCATGCAGGTCCACGACGAGCTCGTCTTCGACGTCGACGAGGACCGTGTCGGGGAGGTCGCCGGCCTGGCCATAGACAGGATGGTCGCGGCCTACGACCTCAAGCCGCCGCTCGAAGTCGAGGCCAAGGCCGGAGATCAGTGGGGACGGGTAAGTCCTTTATAGCCTTCAGCTTTCAGCCCTCAGCCTTCAGCTTTTTGTTTTTGGCTGACAGCTGACAGCTCCATAATTGCTGTATAATCTGCACCCGTCAAGCGATGTAAAGGAAAGCTACTGTTTCATGACTGACACCACACAGAAACCGTCCCGGGAACTGACCATGAGAGATTTCTTCCGGGAGGAGAACGGGGAGGTCGTCCCCGTCGACGAGAGCGTCCTCATAGATTTCAAGGACGGGGACATCGTCGAGGGCGAGGTCGTCCGGATAGATAGGGACGAGGTACTCGTCGACATAGGCTACAAGTCGGAGGGCCTCGTTCCCTCCAACGAGCTCACCATCCGCAAGGGCGCAGACCCCCACGACGTCGTCGAGCTCGGCCAGCGCCTCGAAGCCCTCGTCATGCAGAAGGAGGACGCCGACGGGCGGCTTATTCTTTCGGCCAAGCGGGCCGCATTCGAGCGGGCCTGGAACCGCATCGAGGATGCCTACAACGACCAGCGCACCGTCGAGGGGCCCGTGATCGAGGTGGTTAAGGGAGGCCTGATCCTCGACATCGGGCTGCGCGGCTTCCTGCCGGCCAGCCTCGTCGACATCAGGCGCGTAAGGAACCTCGACTCGTTCTTGGGCCAGAGGCTGGAGTGCAAGGTCATCGAGTTGAACCGGAGCCGCAACAACGTGGTCCTCAGCAGGCGCGCCGTGCTCGAGGAGGAGCGCAAGGAGGAGCGCGAGCGCATCCTGACCTCGCTCGAGGAGGGCATGATCGTCAAGGGCACCGTCTCCAACCTCGTGGATTTCGGGGCCTTCGTCGACCTCGAAGGCATCGACGGTCTGATCCACATCTCCGAGCTTTCCTGGCAGCACGTGGACCACCCGAGCGAGGTCGTCGAGGTCGGCGAGGAGGTCGAGGTCAAGGTTCTGGAAGTCGACCGCGACCGCGAGCGCATCTCGCTCGGCCTCAAGCAGACCAGGAAGGATCCCTGGCAGGAGATCGTCGAGCGGGTAACGGTCGGGGAGCAGATCCACGGTAGGGTTACCAAGCTCGTCTCCTTCGGGGCCTTCGTGGAGGTCGCCGACGGGGTGGAGGGTCTGATCCACATCTCCGAGCTGGCCGACCATCACGTCGAAACACCGGACGAGATCGTGCGCAGCGGCGATGAGGTCGACGCCCGCATCATCGACGTCGACGCCCGCCGTCGCAGGCTCTCCCTGAGCCTGCGCCCGAAGCGCGAGGACCGCGAGGAGCGTCCCCGCCGGGAGGAGCGCCCGCGCAGAGAGCCCGAGCAGCGCAGCACCCCGGACCGCAGGAGCAGCGAGGGGAGCGGCCTCCGCTCCGGCGCCTTCGACGCGCTGGCCGATCTGGACCTCGAGGAGAGATAGACAAGGACTCCCTACAGAGAGGGTCCGTGGAAGGGCCGGTGACCGTAGCCGTCACCGGCCCTTTCGCGTCGGGCAAGAGCGCGCTGGTCCGCTTCCTGGGTGAACTGCCCGGCACGGAGACGGCCTCGGCCGATGAGATCGTGCACCACCTCCTGGAGAACGACAGGCAGACTATCTCCAGGATCGTCGATCGCTTCGGGGAAGATGTCGGAGGATCGGACGGTATAGACCGCAAAGCCCTGGGCCGAAAGGTGTTCGGTGACGCCGGGGCGCTGCGGGACCTCGAAGAGATACTGCATCCCCTGGTGCGTAGCGAGACCGACAGGCGTATCGAGGCTTCCGTGGCGGAGCTCTTCGTCGTGGAGATACCGCTGCTGTTCGAGACGGGACGGGACGGAGACTTCGACTTCACGGTGGCCGTCACTGTGCCTGAAGAGAGGCGCCGCGCGTGGGCGGCGGAGCGGGGCTTGGATGGGGCGGCGCTGCGGGCCGTGGAGACGCGGCAGCTCTCCGGAGAAGAGAAGGCCAGGCGGGCCAGCCTGACGATACAAAATGACGGAGACCTGGAT
>DATMVF010000025.1:0-2284 GCA_035563475.1 Rubrobacter sp. | reverse complement strand
GAGGGTGACGGGTTCAGGCGAGGCCCTTAGGGTGTCCGCGATCAGGACCACAGCCCCCCTTTCGTCGGGCCCGAACCCGGCGTCGGGGATCTCCTCGGACCCGTCCAGCCCGCTCTTGCCGTGAATGTCTTCGGCCGTGTGGAGCGGCCTTTCCAGGGGTTCCGAAGCGCCAACGCCCACAGGCACGTCCGTACATCCGATGAGAGAGAGCACCCGCAGGGTGTTGCGCGTAGTCTTTGCTAGAGGCACGTTTCCCGCAACGGTCGTGACGGCGAGCAGGTCCAGGTCAGGGTGGCTGCAGGCCAGCATCAGGGCCACAGCGTCGTCGTGGCCCGGGTCTACATCCAGGATCACAGGCTTGGGACTCACGCTCGCTCCTCTCTACGCAACCGGCTGGTTGCTAAGTTATCTCTTTCCGAGCCCCGCGTACAGCGCGAGTAGTCGACGAGCGGTGCGGCGGGGGTCCTCGTCCCGGTGAAAAGTCTCACCGTCGACAGGATTCGATCGGGTAAGATAACAAGAAATTGGGGAGTAGCCACCCGCTGTTGCGGGGGGACCGGTCGTCATTACGGAGCGAGGCTCTCGGCCGGTTACCAGCGCCAAGGCGCACAGAGCGAGACCATCGGTAGGTAAACAGGCCGCGATGGTCTCGCTTTTTCGTGTCTCGCGGCCCGTCTGAGAGAGGAGATGGGTATTGTCGACGGTCATAGAGTTCGTGGTGGCGCTGGTTGCGATCATTTTGGGGGCCGCCTTCTTTACAAACGCCATAGAGATACTGGGAGGACGCCTCGGGATGCGCCAGGGGGCCGTGGGAAGCCTCCTCGCAGCCGTGGGCACCGCTTTGCCCGAGAGCATGATCGCCATCGTCGCCATCCTCGAGCCCGTCCTTACGGGCAGAGCATCGGAAGAAGGAGCCCTGATCGGCATAGGAGCGATACTCGGGGCACCGTTCATGCTCGCGACCCTCGCCATGTTCGTCGTCGGAATCTCGGCGCTCTCCTTTAGGAGACGCAGAGACCAGGGGATGAGACTGCACCTCGACGCGGCGACCGTCGGCAGGGACGTCGGGTTCTTCCTGGTCTTCTTCACCTTGGCCGCGGGCGTCGGACTGGTGGAGTTGCCGCTGTACTTAAAGGTCGCCTTCGCCCTCGTGCTGGCCATCGGCTACGGCCACTACGTCAGACGAACGCTATTCTCCGGCGAGCATCTCGAGGAGGTGCCGAAGAGGCTTCTATTCCTGCCGCGCAGGCAGAAGCCGCCGCTCTTCGCCGTCGTCTTCCAGACGCTGGCGAGCCTCGGGGTCATCGTTGCGGGCGCGCACTTCTTCGTCGACGCGGTCGAGCACGCCGCCGCGGGCCTGGGGCTGCCCGCCGGCCTCATAGCCCTGATACTGGCGCCCCTGGCGACCGAGCTCCCCGAGAAATTCAACTCCATATTCTGGATCAGGGAAGGTAAGGACACCCTTGCACTCGGCAACATTACGGGCGCGATGATGTTCCAGAGCACCGTACCCGTTGCTTTCGGCGTCGTTTTCACGCCGTGGAACCTCGCCCCTCTCGACCTCTTCGCCGTGGTGCTCGCCCTGGTGTCGGGAGGGCTCGTCTACCTCTCGCTCAGGCTCTCCGGGAAACTGCGGGCCGGAAGGCTGATGCTCGGTGGCCTGTTCTACCTTGCTTTCGTCGTCGGCGCGGTGATAGTGGTTGTATGATCCGGCACAGGGGCCTTATTTGGGGCTGACGAAGCGGGGTGCGGGCCGTAGAATAGCCCTATGCTTGGACGTTACGCGGAGCTGAAAGCGCAACTTCCGCCGGAGACGATCCTCCTGTACCAGGTCGGGACGTTCTTCGAGACCTTCGAGGAGGACGCCAAGAGGATCTCGCAGGCGCTCTCGATCCGGCTGACGAGCCGCGAGGCGGCCGGCGAGGGCCGCGTCCCGTTGGCCGGGGTCCCGGGACACGCCCTCCAGGAGCATCTGGCCACCCTGCTCAGAAAGGGTTACACCGTCGCCGTCGCCGAGCAACGGCAGCACCCGACGAAACCCAAGCAGTTTACGCGGGAGGTCACCCGAGTTCTGACACCAGGCACGGTCATAGAGGACAATGTCCTCTCCGCCGGCCAGGCCAACTACCTGGCCGCGTTCGTCGTCAGGGACGGCCTGGCCGGCATAGCCGTCGTCGAGGCTTCGACGGGAGAGTTCACGGGCACCGAGGTCCCTGAGGAGCAGCTCCCCGCCGAGCTAGAGCGTTGGTCGCCGCGCGAGATCGTCGTCCCCGAGCGAACTGCG
>DATMVF010000024.1:0-15326 GCA_035563475.1 Rubrobacter sp. | reverse complement strand
CTGTGCGAGCGCCGTCGCCAGCAACGCGCGCGCCATCCCATCCGGCCGCAAGCGCGAGACGATGGCGCCGACGATCCCGACGAAGAGCACCCCGACATACATCAGGTTGGCGGGGTCGTCCTCGCTCCCGATGACGCCGACGGCAAGGTTTATCCAGACGAGAAGGAGCGCCGCCGCGAGCGCAACGCCGACGGCGGCCCGGTACGCGATTTTGCCCGCCTTCCTCGCTACCAGCACATACGTGAGACCGGTGCCGAAGATGAGGGCACCGGCGACAACGAAATCGGCCAGGCTCCAGGCCGGTGCCGCCAACAAGGGCAGCAGCAATATGAACGCCGTCGCCAACGCAACGCCGACGACGGATCGGTACGTGTTCCTGTCCAACGTGGTGCTCCTCTCCTTGAGCGCGGTGCATAGCAACTCAGTCAGGATATGGGCCCACAGCGCCGCCAGACCCAGGCCGCCGCCGACTTCCAGCCTCTCGCGGCACAGGTCCCTAAAACAACGGGCCATCTCCTCGCCGTACTCCTCTCGAAGCCCGCGCGGGTAGGCCCGCAGGAGCGACCGGTAGACCCACTCCGAGGTCCCCACGGCGCGTTCGTGCCCACCTCTACTCGGTCCCCCAGGATCGGCCATCACGCCCCCTCCGGGTTCGGCGCGGGGAAGGCGCCTTTGCGGCGCGCGGCGCGCACCAAGCCGTCGAGCCTCTCGATCTCCGCCGCAAGGACCTCCCCGCCGAAGCCGGTGAGGCGGTAGTAGCGGCGCCGCTCGTCAGGGGCTTCGGCGGGGTCGGGCCTCTGCCCTGACTCCTCGATCACACCGCCCTCCTTCAGACGCTTGATCGCTCCGTAGAGCGTCCCCGGTCCCAGCCGCACCCTCCCGCCGGTCCTCTCCCTTACCTCCAGCATGATCCCGTAGCCGTGGCGCTCCCCGTCGGCCAAAGCCAAAAGGACGTTCAGCACGACGGGCGTCAGGGGTAGAAGGTCTCCCGGATCCCTCGCCCGTTCCCCCGTCATATCCTCGCCGCCCATGTCACCATCCCTCTACATCGTTCCGTCACACGATGCATCGTGTGACGATATATCCCGCACGGCATAGTACGCCGCTTCGGGACGCTTGTCAAGACGAGCCTGGCGCCGCCTCTGGCATCGGCGTAGGCGAGGTGTCGGACCTCCCGACGTATCTGGTGGATGAGTCGCCGGTGTTCGTCACGGAGCGGGATGGGGAGGCGCACTACCGGCTGCCGGAGAAGGTCAGGCCGTGCGTGCGGAGGTGAATATAAACCGGCGCTGTCAAAAGCGGAAGCGCCGGAATCGGCACGGGCCGATATGCATTGGGCACCCCAATAACGTCCATAGAGCAGGACTTCTCGGAAGGAACAAGCCGCGTATGCAACTAGTTGCCGGCAAGCTACGCCCAAGTAACATCAAAAATCACTCAATTGAAGGATGCGCCCGGCCACCCAAGGTAACGATACTTAAGAGCATCGTAAAATCAGGGTGGAGGCCTTCACCTTTTCGCTGTCCCACGACAAGGGGGCCGCCGAGATGGCCGGGAGCGCGGGCGAGAAGGTGTTGCAGGTAGGCAGGGGCACGGTCTTTCAAGGGAAGCATTTTGAGGCGTCGAGAGGTGGGAGGTCTGATGAGAAGAGAGATCCATCTTCGTATGGTCAGGCACGTCGTCCTCTTGGCGGTCGTGGCCCTGTCGGCCGTTGTTGTACTGGTATTCCTCCACGCCAACGGCGGCGTGACGGCCACTTTGCGATCGGCGGAATTCGATGACCGATCGGTCACGCCCATTTTCAGCCCCATCGACCTGGCCTTCGCACCCGACGGCCGCATGCTTATCGCCACCCAGCCAGGCCTGTTACGGGTGCATAAGGACGGAGAGCTACTACAGACCCCCGCACTGGACCTTACCGGCAAGGTTTGATCCAACTCCGAGCGTGGGCTACTCGGCGTAACCTTAGACCCGAGCTTCTCGACGAACCGCTACGTCTATCTCTATTACACCTTCAACAAGTTCGGTGAGTGTCCGGTGTACGATACGCACAATCCGAAAAATCCCGTAAACCGGGTCTCGCGCTTCGTAATGTCCGGTGGCACGATCGACCCTTCGAGCGAGAAAGTGCTGATCGACAACATCCCTTCTCCGAGCCGTCACAATTCCGGGGACCTGAACTTCGGCAAGAACGGCTATCTCTACATCAGCGTCGGCGATGGTGGGTGCGACTACGCGGGCGACTCGGGCTGCCAGATCAACAACGACGCCTCCCGCGACCCGCACGTCCTTTTGGGCAAGATCCTGCGCATAACCCGCGACGGCGACATCCCACCGAGCAACCCCTACCTGGGCACAGACAGCGCCCGCTGCAACGTTACTGGCCGCACCGATCCCGGCAAGAGGTGCCAGGAGACGTTCGCCTCGGGGTTGCGCAACCCCTTCCGCTTCGCCTTCGACCCGAACGCCTCGGACACGCGCTTCTTCATCGGTGACGTCGGCAATGAGGGTTGGGAGGAGGTCGACCAGGGCAAGAAGGGGGCCGACTACGCCTGGAACCTCTGCGAGGGCAACCACGACAACGGCGCCCGTGCGGGCTCCGTGAACTGCGGCGCCGCACCTTACACACCTCCCGTTCACGAGTACAGCCACGACACCGGCTGCTCCTCGATCACCGGCGGGGCGTTCGTGCCAGACGGCGTGTGGCCCGCTTCCTACGACGGCTCCTATCTCTACGGCGACTACGTGTGCAACAAGATCTTCGAGCTCGAGCCCAAGAGCGGGGGCGGCTTCACGCAGACGGAGTTCGCGAGTGGGTTGGATCAGGGCGGTCCCGTCGCCATTGCCTTCGGCCCATACGGCTCGGGTCAGGCGCTCTACTACGCCACTTACGCCAACGGTGGGGAGGTCCGCCGCATTACCTACACCGAAGCCGGAGCCAACCGCGCGCCTCACGCCGTCTTGAGCGTTAACCCCGAATACGGCGACGCGCCGCTGACGGTGAGTTTCGACGGCTCAGGGAGCACGGACCCGGACTCCGGCGACGCCCCGGCGGCCTACAGCTGGGACTTCGGCGACGGCTCACCGGCGGTCGAGACCGCGACCCCGACCGCCAGTCACACCTACGAGCAAGCCGGTACGCACACGGCCACGCTTACGGTAAGGGACACCAAGGACGCCGAGGACACGGCGAGAGTGCGCATATACGCCGGAAACGGGCCGCCCGAGCCGACCATCTCATCTCCTGCCCAAGACAAGCTCTTCGCGGTCGGAGAGAAGATCGTGTTGCGGGGTAGTGCGACGGACCCACAAGATGGCGAACTGCCAGATAGTGCGCTCGGCTGGGAGGTCGTCCAACACCACAACGGCGACCACACGCACCCGCACTTCGCAGGAACCGGCAACGACCTTACTTTCACCGCAGCCGACGCCGAAGACCTACTCTCCACCGGCCCCGAGGAAAACTACCTGGAGATCAGGCTGACCGCCACCGACTCTGAGGGGCTCTCCAAGACCGTCACCCAGAAGCTGCCCCCCAAGACGGTCGACGTAACGTTCGAGTCCCGGCCGCAAGGACTCAAGTTGCGCCTCAACGGCACCACGTTCACAACGCCGCGGACTTTCGTCTCGTGGGAGGGTTACAAGCTGAGGGTGACCGCGCTGTCGCCGCAGGCGCTGGCGGGCAGCACCCACACGTTCGACGCCTGGTCGGACGGCGGGACGCAGGACCACGAAATATTCACTGGAGCCCAACCGGGCACCTACACGGCCACATTCAAGGCCTGCACGATAACCGGAACCTCCGGCAACGACGTTCTCGAAGGCACCTTGGGTGCCGACACCATCTGCGGCATGGCAGGCAATGACACCATAAAGGGCATGGCAGGCAACGACACCATCGATGGCATGGGAGGTGACGACCCAGTTCTGCGCGGCGACGGCGGGGGGGATAAGGTGACAGGTGGTGGTGGTACCGACAACCTCAACGGGGGGAGTGCCAACGACGCGCTGATCTCCCGAGACGGGGTGAGCGGCAACGATTCCCTCGACGGCGGCACCGGTACAGACACCAGGACCACCGACGCCTCCGAGAAGTCGATCGTGGGCTTCCCGTAAGCCTATACAGCGTCGTGCATAAAGGTAGGGCCCTTATGCACGACGAGCTATAAGCTATAAGCTTTCAGCGATCAGCAAGAACAAAAAGCTGAAGGGTTATCGCTGGGTGCTTACGGCGCGGGTTGCAGGAGGTCAATCCTTCTGCTACCCGCTGTAGGAGAGCACAATCAACGGACCCAGGACCGGAACTGCCACCCCCGGTATCTTGACTGGCCCAGGATGCTGTGGCTGGCCATGGTGCGCAAAGTGGTACGGAACCGGGGACGAGAGCTTTCGGGGTAGCACTGATCGTATGCGGCGACGGCGGTCGACGTTAAGGTGATACTCCTGAGCGCTTGCTGAGCCATTCGTGCCTTAGAACAGCGTACGAATACTCGTCGGCCCACCTTCCCTTGAACCAGGTGTTCTCCACGAAGTGGCCTTCCCTACGCATACCCAGCCGCTCGAGCAGCGCCACGGAAGACGCGTTCCTGCAATCAGCTATGGCGATGATCCGGTGCAGTCCCAGGGCGCCGAACGCGTAATCCAACACGCGCGCGACGGCTTCGGAGGCGAGACCTCTACCCTGGTACTCCCTGGCCAGCGTGAACCCGACCTCAGCCCGGTAAGGTTCGTGCTCGTCGACCCTCAAGGCGCAGTCTCCTATTAGCGACCCCGTCTCTTTCGATTCGATGGCGAATCCAAACCACTCGCCAGGCACGCCAACTCGCGCCGCGCCCATCTCGCGGATGAGGACCATCGCTTCTTGCTCGTCGCAGGAGTCCCAGCTTTGGTAACGGGCCACCTCGGGATCGTTGCGGTAAGCCACGAAAGGAATCAGGTCGGAGTCTTCGAAGCGCCTGAGGATGAGTCGCTCCGACTCTATCCGGGTGAACATAACCTCACTCATCTGCCGACGAGCGGACTCGGCCCGCATTTCCGATCATTATGAGTGGGCGGTTGGTAGTGGCTGAGCTCTGCAGGCGTGTGCGAACCCTGCATGAATGAGCTGTCCTCTGTCCCTTCGTTTGTCCGATACTGTGCAGAGTTGCGCCCGGGTCGGGATCTTGGGATGCCGACATCATAATCGTGGACAGAGGCGACGTCATGAGTACCGCCGTCTGTGGGCGATCTGCCCCCGGGCGAAGTCCACGGCCTCCCTCTGGGAAAAGAGTCTTGCTCGCGCCGATCCAACCCTGAAGTAGCGCAACCCGACGGCATTCTCGAAGTCCGCGCCTATCTCCTCGAACACCTCCTCGTCGAGCTCGATGTCTTCGTAGGTCTTCCATACCCGCCGCCCGCCCTCCAGGATCGGCGCCCCTGCCTCGATCCGCCGCGCTCCGGGAGCCCTGTACTCGGCCAGATGAAACGAGGTATTGCTCTCGTGGCCGACCCCCAGCAAGAGCACCCGCCCGTCTAACTCGTAGATCCGGGCCAGCGGCGAGCCTTCACCGAGGGAGTGATCTAACGAATGCTCCTGGGTGACGAATTCCGCGTGCCTGCCCCACGCGGCGAACGAGACGGCCGGATGCGAGCTTCTAAGCGCGCCGGGCCAGGTGCGGAAGGTCTCGGGGACGCGGCCCATCCCGCGGAACGGCGCCGTTTGCGGATCGAAGGCGGGCATGCTTTCGCGGATGGGTCCTTGCCAGCTACTCGGGACGGGAGGGTGCTCCCAGTTCGCGGGATCCGAGTACTCCCCGGAGTGGGTGGGCATCACGAGCGTTCCCGACGGTGTGATCACGTCCATTAATGCCTGCACCACCGCTACGGAAGCACCGCAGACCCATCCGAGGGAGCTCAGTGAAGAGTGAACTAGTGCGACCGCCCCCGTTTTGAGTCCGAGCCTTCGCAGATCCTCTGCCAGGCTCTGGCGGGTGCGGGGCACCTGTGTCCGGTCTATGAGATCCTTTTCTCTAACCGTAGTCCCTCCCATCGTTGCTATAACCAGGTGCGTATCTGCCGACATCAGCGTATCCGGCGGGCATTGGCAAGACCCATTTTAGGGGCAATGGCGTGTCCATTCCTTGGCTGAAGTGTCCCAAAGTCTAGTCGCGATTTGTACGCGCGGTGAGGTTTTTGGGACAATGCATCCGATGAGGGTGGGGAGCGCTAGGGTATGGAGGAGGGACCAGCGGCCGGATCCGCAGCGGGACGCGCTCCTGGCCGACCTCTGCGAGAGGGTCTTCGAGGGCGATCCACGGTGGCACGGGGATGATGCGGAGTAGAGGTATGCCAAGCAACCGGAGCTCGGCACGCGCGGAGGCTTTGCCCAGAGAAGTTCGCGAGAATTTCCCTCCTGACATGCTGGCGCTGCGCCGGTTCGTTGTTTGGAGGTACGAGGAGCGCGTCGGCAAGCCGGCCAAGATCCCGCACGTGGCGGACGGCACGGGCGCCAGGGCCTCCAGTACCGACCCCTCGACCTGGCGCGGCTTTGAGGCGGCGGCGCGCGTGTTGCTCGCCGGCGGGTATGATGGAGTGGGCTTCGTGTTCTCCCCCGGCGACCCCTACGCGGGGGTGGACCTCGATGATTGTCGCGACCCGGAAAGTGCCGCGCTGGAAGCGTGGGCCCGTGAGCTGGTCGCCACCTTGGAAGGGTACGCGGAAGTCAGCCCGAGCGGAACTGGGGTGCACGTCATAGTGCGGGGTGCGGCCCCGAACAGGCAGGACGGCAATGTCGAGGCCTACAGCTCCGGGCGCTACTTCACCGTGACGGGGAGGGCGATCTCCGGTCATGGGTTGCCGCCGCCCGAGCGGCAGGAGGGCCTGAACATGCTGGCCCAGAAGTATCTCGCGGGTGCGACCGGGACAAGCGAAATCGCCCGCTCGCGGAGGGGCGAGCCCGGTAGGCTTGGCGACATGGAGGTGGATGACTTATGCCGCAGCGCTTGCGGTGGTGAAGAATATGAGTATCTCGTCGGTAGCGGCGGCATAGCTGGAAGCGGCGACGGTCCTTTGGGGGCGGAGAGGGCGCTGGCGCGACTCATCGCTTCGCACACGCAAGACGCCGCTCAGGTCGGGCGCCTGATGGACCGTTCGTTGCTGGGGCAACGGCCGGAGTGGAGGGGGCACGTGGACCATCGCACGCGGACGATCGAATTCGCGATCGCCGAGGTGCTCGGGGAGCGTTGCAACCAGCCGACTGAACCTGTCGTCAGGCGTATCCGTACGAGTGCAGATCGAGGTTCGTGAGTCGCGAAGTCGCGGCGTTGCTTTCAGCGTATCGGTCGCCCACAATGTCCCGCGAGATGTTCCGCAGTCGGCGCTCGCTGCGCCTGCGCAGGCTGGACGGTATCTTGGGGTCGGCGGCGGCACAGAGTTCGAGCAGGCGTTGGTTGGCGCCATCTATCTCGAAGGGCGGGGCGGGGTTGAGAGGATCGCGCACCACCCAACGGTTGGCGTGCCGTTTGAAGGCTAGGGAGAGCGCGGACAGGGAAGCGTTCACCGGCTCGAAGTGTGAATCGGCCGCCGTAGCCGCGCCGGCGAAACCGCCGAGCCGTTTCAGGAACGTGCGAGGTCGATCGCTAAGCAGCTCGTAAGGCAGCACCAGCACGTTTTCGGGCCCGAAGAGGTCGTGGTAGAGGCCGATCAGACGGTGGTACTCGAAGTAACTGAGGTCGAAGTGTGGAGGGCGCGGGGGACCCCAGGGAGGGGAACCATACTGCCGAAGCGTTCCGGGACCGCCGTTCCTCACGTACCGCTTGTAGCTCGAAACGAGCATGTCTGCCTGCTCCCGTATCACGATCAGCACGCGCGCCTCCGGAAAGGTCGCCGCGAGGTACTCGGCCACATGTACGCTGTCGTACCCTCCGGAGTCCGGGTTGCCGGAGAGGCGTTCTGCCGAGAGCACCGGCACAAGACCACGCTCGGCCGCTTCTCGTATGCCGGTCTCGAAAGTCTCGCGGGCCTTTGAAGGGCTCCAGGTGAAAGGATCAACCTCTACGAACGAGGACCACAATGCCATCGATTTGGCCACCAGGAAAAAGCCCGGCTCAGGGAAGATCCGTGTCTGAAGGAAGGTAGTTCCGGTCTTGTAGTAACCGATGTGCAAGAGGGGTCGCATCGTTGCGCAGTATAAGCTACGGAGGTCCAGCGCAGGCGCTTGAGAAGATACCAATGCGACGTTCTGTCGGGGTGACGATGTGCCCGCCTCTGCGACTTCGCCCTCGCTCATGCTAACGTACTGCTGTGCAGGTCATCATTAACCCGGTGGATTTTCAATGCCCTCAGTGCGAAAGTCGGCCAGGACGTGGCGGGGTAAGCCTCCAACCCCAGAAACCTCGCATGCGGTGCCTCCATTAAGTAAACTAGGATCGGTTTCAACTAGGCTTGGGCCTATCCAGGAGCCACAGGGTGAAAGGCAAAGATCGCGTTGGAAAGAAGGAAGAACGGCCCGGGTAAGGAGGATCCAGAGTCTGCGGCCAATGCCTCCAAGAGCTCGCCGAATCCGGGTCAGACGGCGGAGTCATCCAGCCCGGAGACCTCCGAGGACCACGCCGACCCGGAGGTCATGACACCCGAGCAGGAGGCCAGACGGGAGTCCGAGGAGCGTATAAAGGGTCTCCTGGAGGCGTACCAGCAGACGCTGGACACCGTCGAAGAACTTCCCGCGGTGGTCTGGGTGCCATGGGATCGGAAGGGTCCGGGACGCTACTTCAAGGTTCCCTACCTTCGATTGTTTCTCATAGACTTCGTCGCATACCACATCGACAGGAGCCTTAACACACTCAACCGCCGGTTCCTGGCAACAGCCGCGCTCTCCGGCGACCCTGACGCCAACTGGTCGACCCGCGAGGCCGTGAAACTCTACCTCCAGTCTTTGCCTAGGCCGCCTTATACGATCCTGATCTTCTTGGCGCTGCTCGCGGCGTTGGTGATAGCGCTTCCACTACAGGGTTTCGGAAACGTATTTTACGTGCTCGACCTGGTCGGAGCGATATTGAGATTCAACGTAGGCTACGTGGGCAGAGCATTGGAAGGAAATGAACTCGGCCCCACGATTCGTTCCCTGATCGTTCTTCTGGTCGGGTTGATCGGGGTGGGCGCCCTGCTGACCTCTCCGTTCGGCTTGAAGCGCATACTCTTCAACCTGCATCCGTGGACCAGAGAGCGCTTCGACTCGACTGCGGCCAGGAGCCACGGCTCCAGGGTCGAAGGACTCTATGCCCTGGAAGAGAGCATCTTCAGCGAAGCCGGCATCCAGCCTCCGAAGGAGGGGAAATGGGACCTGGTGTTCCAAGCCTTCTTGCTCCTGCTCATGCTCGTAATCGGACTCTGCCTGGCGGTTCTGACACTCTTCTACGCCATGTCGTGGGACTTGAGACTCAACGTGGAGACCGGAGCGCCCACCGATGTTCACTTTACATTGCCGAACGTGCATTGGGGTTACTTCGCTCTGTTTACCGGGCTTGTGTTCGCCGCTGCCGTTCTCCTCCTCAAACGACTCGTCGCAGCCTGGAAGAAGCGCGGCCGGAACGCGGTCGGTTGACGCCGCCAAGCGCACGTATGTGGTGATTCGAGGGCAAAGTGTGCGGCGGTGATAAAGTGCATCGAACGCCGGTGACCGGAGGAAGGAGTGTGGGAGGATGTCCGTAGCAGCAACAGGGGAGAGGACTCAGCCGGGTGGGGTGCGCAAGAGGGCCGTTGTCGCGGCGGTGATCGGCAACTTCATCGAGTGGTACGACTTTACGCTCTACGGCTACCTGGCGGTCGTGATCGCACCGCTCTTCTTCCCGGCGGAGAACCGTCTGGTCTCGCTCATGGCGACCTTCGCGGTCTTCGGTGTGGCGTTCGTGATGCGCCCCATCGGCGCGCTGGTCTTCGGCAGCATCGGCGACAGGATCGGTCGCCGCAATACCCTCGCAACCATCATCCTCATGACGTCGGGGGCAACCTTCTTCATGGGTCTGGTGCCTTCTTACGAGACCATCGGGATCCTGGCGCCGATCCTTCTGGTGCTCGCCCGCGTGGTGCAGGGGTTCGCCGTCGGTGGCGAGTACGGTGGGGCTACCGCGTTCATGGTCGAGTACGCCCCCGATGACAAGCGGGGGCTCTACGGTAGCTGGCAGTTCGTCACCCAGGGCGCCTCATTGATGGTCGGACTCCTGATCGTGACGGTTCTGACGACGGTGCTCTCAGAGGAGGCACTCTTCTCCTGGGCCTGGCGCCTGCCGTTCCTCCTCGCGTTGCCACTCGGCCTGATCGGGCTCTACATGCGCTTGAGGCTCGAAGACACGCCGGCTTTCGAGGCCGTCAGGGAGCACCATGAGGTGGAGAGGACACCGTTGAAGGAGACTCTGAGGCACCATGGTAAAGACGTCCTGAAGGTCGTCGGCCTGACCTGGCTCCTGACGGGGCTCACCTACCTGCTCGTCTTCATGCCGACCTACCTCTCCGAGGAACTCGGCGTGCCGCTCTCTTCGGCCTACACGGCGGTCATCCTGGGGACGGCGGGGTACTGCGTGACGGTGCTCGTCGCGGCCTTGCTCTCCGATCGTATCGGCAGGAGGAAGCCGTTCTTGCTCACCGCGCCGGTGGTCGCCGTCTTCGCCGCCGTGCCCATCTTCCTGCTGATCCAGACTGCAAACTTCGCCGCCATCACGCTGGCGCTCGTGATAGCCGGCGTGATCCTGGGGAGCTCTGCGGGGGTCTACGCGGCCGCCACGTGCGAGGTCTTCCCCACCAACGTCCGCTACAGCTCACTCTCTTTGGGCTACAGCGTCGCGGTCTCCATCTTCGGCGGTACGACACCCCTGATCTTCACCTCCCTCCTGGCGGCCACGGGCAACCCGATCTCGCCCGCCTTCTACCTCATCGCCGCCGCTCTTGCCGGCATCGTCGCCGCCCTGACGTTCCCCGAGACCGCCAGGGAGCCCTTGCATGAGACGTGAGTTCCTGCCCCAAGACAGAGGAACCTGACCCGGCGAAACTGAACGCCCCCAGAGACGGACTTCCAGGGCCGTACTCAGGGGCTGACCACACACCTCGCCGCTGTTTGCGCCAGGAGCGGGGTAGCTTTCCCTCCGTTTTGCCAGGAGGAGGGCTGGAGAGCATTCGCGGGTAACGGCATCTACGTTCGGAGGCGCCGGAAAGGAGATCTACCTTCCCGGTTGACCAACTCGGTTTCGAGCCAAGCCTTCGGCTTGATCGCCGAATCGACCACGGACTCCACGATGATGCTGCTAACGAAGGTCAGTTCCTGATCCGCTTCACTTGTACGCTGCGTTGTCGATAGGCCTCCGTCCTGAAACGTCGAGTCTTCCGCCTTTTCGTTTCGCATGCTTGCGGCCGAGTCCACGTGTCTTATGGCGGCCGCGACCGCCTGGTCGAAACTCATCACCATGGCCGTAATGTCGGCCTCTAGTAACTGGCCAGAGGTGGCCAACATATCCCGTACCTGCGCCCTGGCGTCAGACAAAGCCGCCCTGGCCGACTCCGCGTACCGTGGCGGTCCCAGTTCGCTGGCGTACCAGAGAATATGGGACTGCAGGTCCTTCTCCCCAGGGCTCACGAACAGCCGAAGTGGACTGTAGGCGACGGTCTCGCCGAAATGGATCCGCTCGCCGGCTACTTCGTAGACGGTTACTTCCTCGTCGGCCCCTTCCCTGGGAACCGCGGCAGGAAGCAGAACTTTCAGGAGATCGTCGATCGTCTCGAGCAGGATCACGTACAGCCAATCCTCAGCCACTTCCCACCGGCGTTTTTCTCGCCAGTCGAGTATTCGACCGATGACGAACACGGCAAGCGTGGTCGCAAAGAGATACACGAGAAGGTCGAGGCCCAGTTCGGGTAACTTATGTTGTGCCCGGGCGAGAACGTACGCAACGAGCAAGAGGACGGTTACGGCAGCCGCGACCAGGACCGTCCCGATGTTGCGTCTGACCATTATTCCTTCTCCCTTTCTCCTAGCTTTATCCCCTGCCACCCACAAAGTTGCCTGCGAAGGATTCTAGAGCCATCGTTAGGAAACCGCTACAACTTTGCCCCTTCAATCAGCACGATAGGGATCACAGGATGGGTGATTCGGTACCGAAAGCTGGATTGAGATCGCTCATCTGTGCTTGTTGGTCTCGGTGTGCGGGTAAGATGCGGAAGTATGGCCCGGGACGAGAATGAGGCAGGAGCTTGCCCGTGAGGCACTACGTCCACGCGGGACATAAATGGAGGCTGTCGGATCAGTGAAACAGGGACCGCGATAGTGCGTGCGCCGAAAGAGTCTTCAGGAGGGCAGCGGCTCCTGCAACTGGCGGCGTTCTTCAGCAGCTTCGACCGCTTCGCCATTGCGCCGATGCTCTTGACCATTGCCGCCTCCTTCGGAGCGTCGCTTACCGAAGTTGCGGCGACGGCCAGCCTCTACTACCTGCTCTACGGCTTGATGCAGCCCGTATGGGGGATGCTCTCGGACAGGCTGGGGCGGGTGAGCGTGATGCGCCTGACGCTATTCGGGGCCGCGTTTGCGGGGATCCTCTCGTCGTTGGCCCCGAACTTGAGTGTGCTGATCGTCGCACGAGCGCTCGCCGGGGGGCTCTTCGCGGCGGTGATACCGGCCTCCCTGGTCTATATCGGCGACACGGTCGGTATGGGATCTCGGCAGAAGGCGCTCGCCGATCTGATGGCCGCCTCGGCCGTTGGTACGGCCCTGGCAACAGTATTCGGGGGGCTTGCTGCGTACCTCGACGGCTGGAGGGTCGCCTTCGCAGGTCCTGCCCTCGCTGGTGCTGCGCTTGCCGTCTTGCTTGCCCGATTGCCGGAGCCGATGGTCCTCTCCGACCAGAAGCGAGAGGGGCCAGTTGTCCAGGCCGGCCGTGTCCTCGTTCAGCCGTGGGCCATAACGGTGGTAGGGATTGCGCTGGTCGAAGGGGCTGTGATACTGGGCTTCCTCACCTTCTTCGCTCCTTCTCTGGAGAGTGTCGGCTTCAGCCCCGCGGTGGCCGGGCTCGCAGTCGGACTCTACGGGCTTGCCGTGCTCGGCTGGACCCGGATCGTCAAGCTCATCGCTAATCGCCTTGGGGCGAGCGCGCTGATCCTTATCGGCGCCGGCATGCTGTCGCTGGGTTACGCCTCGGGTGCCGTGGGACAGTCGCTCGCCAGCGTGAGTGCCGCGGCGATACTCGTCGGCGGGGGGTTCGCCTTCATGCACTCCACTCTGCAGACCTGGGCCACCGAGGTCGTGCCGGAAGCGCGAGCTACTGTGATCTCGCTGTTCGCCGCTGCACTATTTGCGGGAAGCGGGGTAGCCGCCATGGCCGCGGCCCCACTCGCGGAAGCGGGGTCCTTCGATCTGCTCTTCGCCCTAGGCGCCCTTGTGGCCGTTCCGCTGGGACTCTTCGCGGGCCTGGCACGCCACAGATATTCCCGTATTCGGCGCTAGATCTCCACGCTGGCAGTCGTCTGCGACCCGGTCTCGACAAGTCTCGACGTCGCCTAGCGCGTTACGCCCGGTAGCCGACCTTTAGGTCGCCGACTCCGTCGATGTGTCCCACCAGCTGGTCACCTCGGTGCACCGGCCCGACCCCCTTAGGTGTCCCGGTCATGATCAGGTCTCCAGGTCGCAGCTCCACCAGGGTGCTCAGGAACGCGATGGTCTCCGGAACTTTCCAGATCTGCTGGCGGAGGTCCCCCTGCTGCCGGAGCTCATCGTTGACGCGCAGCCAGATCGATCCCCGTTCCGGGTGGCCGATCGCCGATACCGGACAAATGGCGCTCATCGGGGCGGACCGATCGAAGCCCTTGGCCATGTCCCAGGGCCGTCCGGCCTTCTTCGCCTCAGCCTGCAGGTCGCGGCGGGTCATGTCGAGACCCACGGCGTACCCGAACACGTGGGACAGGGCGGCCGATGCGGTGAGGTCAGCCCCGCCCTCCCCCAGCGCCACCACGAGCTCGATCTCGTGGTGCAAATCCTCCGTTGATGACGGGAACGCCAGGGTTCCGCCGTTCGGTACCACAGCGTTGGCCGGCTTCGCGAAGAAGAAAGGTAGTTCCCGGTCCGGGTCGTGGCCCATCTCTACGGCGTGTTCGGCGTAGTTGCGCCCCACGCAGTACACCCGGGAGACGGGGAAGGTCTCCTCCGTCCCGGACACGGGCAGGGTGGTTACGGGCGGCGGCTGCACGGCGTAGGTCATAGGATGCACGTCCTCTCAACGGGCGGTTGCATAGTAAGACACCTTGCGCTCGAAGTACGCGACCGCCTCCGAGGCGAGGAAGGCAGATGCGAACACCACTATCAGCAGCGCCCAGAACTCGGCCATCAGGAAGCTTCGCGAGTACAGTTCGAAGAGGTACCCCATCCCCACCACCGCGATCAGCAGCTGGCCGATGATCACGCCCTTCAGGCCGCGGATCAGGCCGAGGCGGATCCCCGCCAGCAACTCGGGGAGTGCGGCGAAAAACAGGATCTTCACATAGAGGTCGCGCTTGGAGGCACCGAACGACCGGCTCATCTCCACCAGGGAGGGGTTCACCCGTTCGACGCCCACCTGCGCGTCCAGAGCGATCACCCACACCGAGAACACGAACACGGTGACGATCATCGTGGAGAGGCCGAAACCGAGCAACGCGATGAGCGCGGGCACCACGGCCGTCAGCGGAGAGCTCTCGAAGATGTTCACCCACATCCCCATCAGCTCTCCTATCGCACGGACCCTGCCCATCAGGATGCCCAGGCCGATGCCGATCGTCAGGGACAGCGCCATGCCGATGCCGTAGGCCTGGAACGTGATCGCGGCGGCTTCGACGAAGCTCGCCGAGCCCATCACCTCGGGCATCGCCCCGAGGACCTCGGTGAAGGGTGGGATCAGGGAGATCAGACCGAGCCGGCCCACCACCTCCCAGACCAGGCACCAGACCAGCAGGGAGAAGGCTATCGGGATCTTGTACCCGCCCAACGTCATCTCTCCTCCATCACTGCTCGAGGTAGTCCCGTAGCTCGACCCAGATCCGCTCGACCCAGTCGAGATACTCGGGGCTGCGCCGGATCTTATCGGAACCGCCTTCCCGGTCGATGTCTGGGCGCACCAGCTTGGAGGCCCGTCCGGGGCCGCGTGTCATGATCACCACCTGGTCCGAGACGTAGACCGCTTCCTCGATCGAGTGGGTCACGAAGACGACGGTCTTGTGTTCGTCGCTGAGCAGTTCGAGGAGATCTTCTTGGAACTTGCGACGGATCTGCTCGTCCACCGAAGCGAAGGGTTCATCCATCAGCAAGATGTCAGCGTCAACCGCCATGGCTCGGGCCA
>DATMVF010000023.1:0-13363 GCA_035563475.1 Rubrobacter sp. | reverse complement strand
CCGCGACACATCGGGCCTTATGGTTTTGGCGAAAGGCGAGCCGGCGTACTCCAGGCTCGTCGGGATGTTGTCTGCCAGGCGAGTGGGCCGCCTCTACAGGGCCCTCGTGGGGGGCGAAGGCCTACCCCGGACCGGGACGATCGACTCCCCCGTCGGCCGCGATCCGGACAACCCCACCCTCATGGCCGCAGGCGTTGGTAAGCCGGCCGTTACACACTTCGAGGTGCTTGCCACAGCGGCAGAACATACGATGCTGCGCGTACGGCTCGAGACGGGGAGGACGCACCAGATCAGGGTCCACCTCTCGGCCATCGGATACCCGATCTACGCCGACCCTTTGTACGGCGATCCGGTCCCCGGCCATCGTCTCTGGCTACACGCAGAACGGCTCTCCTTCGAACATCCCGTAAGTGGCGAGGCCCTCGTGTTTCGCTCCGAGATCCCCGAGGACTTGCGGGACTCGGCGGTCGGGCTTGACGGCTCCCTCGCCCTCTGGTAGCTTGACCTTCGGCATGGCGATCCTTTAACGGCGTCCCGTGAGACGCGAAGGAGGCAGGCTTGGGCCGAACGAGCGTCTACGCGCATTCCAAGGTGCTCGCCCCCGACGGACTTAACCGTTCCCTCCGCCGCATCTCTCACGAGATACTGGAACGAAACGCCTCTTGCCTCGACAGGCTCGCGCTCGTCGGGATCCTAACCCGGGGAGTCCCTCTAGCGCAGAGGATCTCGGCGAACGTCCGCGAGTTCGAAGGCCTCGAGCTCCCCGTCGGCTCTCTGGATATAACGCTCCATCGCGACGACCTCGAAAAGAAGGATCCCGAAGTGCGGGGCAGCAACGTGCCGTTCGACGTGACGGGCAAGACCGTCATCCTCGTCGACGACGTTCTCTACACGGGGAGGACCGCGCGCGCCGCGATGGATGCGCTCCTCGAGCTCGGGCGTCCGGCCGCGGTCAGGTTGGCGATTCTCGTCGACCGCGGCCACAGAGAGTTACCGATACGGGCCGACTACGTCGGTAAGAACGTGCCCACCGCGCGCGACGAAAGAGTGCTTGTCAACCTGGAGGAGACCGATGGGGAGGACGGGGTGATCATCGTTGGAGACTAGGAGCTTGCTTACCCTGGAAGGCATCGGACGCGAGGATATCAGGGAGATACTAGACCTGGCCAGGGCGTTTGCGGAGGGACGCCTCAGGGGAGCGCTCGAGGGCAAGACCGTTTGCCTGGCCTTCTTCGAGGCGTCGACGAGGACCGCCGTCTCCTTCGAGCTCGCCGCGAGGCGTTCTGGGGCGCATGTGATCTCGCTCTCCGAGAAGGGCTCTGCCATCGCCAAGGGCGAGTCCCTGATCGACACCGTGGTAACCCTCGACCGCCTCGGGGCGGATGCGATCGTGCTTCGGCACCGGGCCGCGGGAGCGGCAGCCCTCGCCGCCCGCCACACCTCGGCTCCGGTGATCAACGCCGGCGACGGCTGCGGCCAGCACCCGACTCAGGCCCTCCTCGACCTCTACGCCCTCGGCGAGGCGCTCGGCGGCTTCGACGGACTCCAGGATCGACGCGTCGCCGTCGTGGGCGACGTTCTGCACAGCAGGGTGGCGCGCAGCGTCATACCCGGCTTCTTGCAGGCTGGGATGGAGGTCGCTCTCGTGGCACCCAGGACGCTCCTGCCGCCGGATGAGGGTGTCTTTGATCTGCCCGTACTCGCTTCCGTGGACGAGGCGCTCGAGTGGGGCGCTGACGTTCTCTACATGCTGCGTCTCCAGAGGGAGAGGATGACGGGCGCGCGGATACCCTCCGTCGCGGAGTACGCCAGGTTCTATGGTGTGTCGCGGCGCCACCTGGAGGGTGGTGCGCTGATCATGCATCCTGGCCCGGTCAACAGGGGGGTGGAGATCTCGGGCGACGTCGTCCTCGACGCCTCGTCCTTGATCCCCGACCAGGTCGCCGCCGGTGTCTGTGTCCGTTCGGCCGTCCTCGCCCTCTCGACGGGCGCCGTCCAGAGCGTAGCCGCGTAATGCTGAGAGGCGGCTATCCTGCGGAGTTGGTCATACGACATGCCCACGTTCTCGACCCTGCTACGGGCCTGGACGGGATCCTGGACGTACGCCTCTCATCGGGCCGCGTCGCGGAGATCGGCGAGGACCTTCGCGGGCCGCGCACTTTGGACGCCGATGGCCTGCATCTGTTCCCTGGCTTCGTCGACGTCCACGCCCACTGGCGTACGCCGGGGCGCGAGGACGAGGAGGATATCGAGAGCGGCTCGGCCGCTGCTGCGGCCGGAGGCTTCACCTGCGTGGTCATGATGCCGAACACGGACCCCATCGTGGACCGTCCCGTCGTTGTCAGCGGTCTCGTCCGCCGTGTGGAGCGGGAGTCGAGGGTGCGGGCCCGCGTTGCGGCGGCCCTCCACGTCGGGCTCGCCGGCGAGAGGCTGACGGAGATGCGCCTCCTCAAGCAAGCCGGCGCGTTCTGCGTCTCCGACGACGGGCTGGGGACGGCTTCGGCGGGCGTCCTCAGGAACGGTATGCTCTACGCCCGCTCTGCGGGGCTGCCCGTGATCCTGCACTGCGAAGACCACACGCTGGCTACCGGCGTAGTGCACGACGGGGTGGCCGCCTCGCTCGCCGGCATCCCGGGCTCCCCGGCCAGCGCGGAAGACGCCGCCACCGCGACGGCCCTCATCCTCGCCGCCGAGACGGGGGCCAGGGTGCATATAACCCACGTCTCCACGGCCCTCTCGGCCGCGCTCGTCGGCTTCTTCAGGGACAGGGCCGAAATTACCGCCGACACGACGCCCCACCACCTGACCCTGACAGAAGATCTCGTCTCGACGCTCGACGGACTCTACCGCGTCAACCCGCCGCTCAGGCCCGAGCACGACCGCGCCGGCCTCGGGCCGGCCCTTCGCGACCGGGTCCTCGACTTCGTCGCTACAGACCACGCGCCCCACGCCCCGGAAGAGAAAGAACTGCCGATTGAAGAGGCCGCGCCAGGGTTCCTCGGCCACGAGACGGCCTTCGCCGCCCTCTACACCGAACTGGTCCTCGGCGGCGCGCTCTCGCTGAAACGCCTCGTCGAAGCGATGGGCAGCGGCCCTGGCCGCTGGGTCGGTACAGGGGGCACCCTGGCCGTCGGCGCGCCGGCGGATCTCACGCTCGTCGACCTTGCGGAGGAGTGGACGGTAGGGAGTGCTACGCTCGTAAGCCGCTCGTCCAATTCCCCCTATCTCGGAAAGACGCTGAAGGGCAGGGTCGTGGGTACTATAGTTGGTGGAGAGCCGGTACACGACAGAACGGGAGCAAAGTTTGGAGCACGTGCGTAACGGAGGGCGGAGCAGGGCGACGCTGGTCCTCGAGGATGGGGCGGCCTTCCGGGGTTGGAGCTTCGCCGGCCACGGCGAGGTCGCGGGTGAGGTGGTCTTCACGACGAGCATGGTCGGCTACCAGGAGACCATCACGGACCCTTCCTACAGGGGCCAGATCCTGCTCTTCACCTACCCGCTCATCGGGAACTACGGCGTGATCCCCGGCGACGACGAATCACGCAGGGTTCAGGCGGCCGCCGTCCTCGTCCGCGAGTACACGCCGCACCCGAGCAACTGGGCGAGCGAGCGTTCCCTGGCAGCCCTGCTCGAGGAGTGCGGTGTCCTCGGCGTGGAGGGAATAGATACCCGCGCCCTGACGCGGCACCTCAGGGACAGGGGCGCGATGCGCGGTGTGATCTCCACCTCGGAATCGGACCGGAACGTCCTGCGCGAGCGGGCAATCGCCCATCCTTCGATGGTCGGCCTCGACCTCGCCTCGACGAGCTCGGAGCTCACCGAACCCACGCTCCTTCCCGCCTTCGGAGAGGAACGCTGCTGCGTCGTCGCACTAGATTATGGCGTCAAAGGTTCGATCTACAGGGAACTCCGTAGCCGCGGCACCTCTGTCCTCGCGATGCCCGGCTCCGCCACTTCTGAAGAGATCCTTGCCACCGAGCCCGACGGCCTCTTCCTCTCCAACGGGCCCGGCGACCCGGCCGCCCTCGGAGCGGCGGTCGACACCCTGCGCCCGCTGCTCGGCGAGGTACCCACGTTCGGCATCTGCCTCGGACACCAACTCCTCGGGCTCGCCCTGGGTTGCGAGACCTACAAGCTGCCCTTCGGCCACCACGGCGCGAACCATCCCGTCAGGAACCTCGATACGGGACGCATAGAGATAACGAGCCAGAACCACGGCTTCGCCGTAAGCGAGGATTCACTCGCAGGCGGCGTCGAGTTGACCCACCGCAACCTCTACGACGGCACCGTCGAAGGCATCAGTAGCCCCCACCAGAGGGCCTGGAGCGTGCAGTACCATCCCGAATCGAGCCCTGGTCCGCGGGACTCTGGCTACCTCTTCGACCAGTTCGTGAACAGCATTTCAGAGAAGGCGCGGGCCTAGCGTGCCGCGGCGCAACGACATCGAGAGCGTCCTGATCATCGGCTCGGGCCCCATCGTGATCGGGCAGGCCGCAGAGTTCGACTACTCGGGCACCCAGGCCTGCCACGCCTTGCGCGAGGAGGGTTACCGCGTGATCCTCGTAAACTCCAACCCGGCGACCATTATGACTGACCCGGAGGTCGCGGACGTAACCTACGTCGAGCCCCTCACCGCCGAGACCGTCGCCGAGATACTCCGCCGCGAGCGTCCCGATGCGCTGCTCCCCACCCTGGGAGGCCAGACCGCCCTCAACCTCGCCGTCGAACTCAACGAATCAGGCGTCCTCGATGAGACGGGCGTCGAGCTCCTGGGAGCGTCCATCCCCTCGATCCGTAAAGCCGAGGACCGCAAGCTCTTCTCCCAGGCCATGCGCCGAATCGGCCTGAACGTTCCCCCCAGCCGTACGGTCCGCAGCATCGCCGAAGCCGAGGAACTGGCGGCACAGATCGGCTTCCCACTCATTATCCGCCCCAGCTTCACCCTCGGCGGCAAAGGAGGCGCCACCGTCACCGACCACCGCGAGCTCCGCCGCGCCGTCATCGACGGCCTCGAAGCCAGCCCCGTGGGGAGCGCCCTCGTCGAAAAGAGCGTCGCGGGTTGGAAGGAGTTCGAGCTCGAGGTCATGCGCGACCTCGCGGATAACGTCGTCGTGATCTGCTCCATCGAAAACGTGGACCCCATGGGCGTCCACACCGGCGACTCCATAACCGTCGCCCCAGCCCAAACCCTCTCCGACCGCCAGTACCAGACCCTCCGTTCCGCATCTTTACGCATAATACGTGAGATCGGGGTTTCCACCGGGGGGTCCAACATCCAGTTTGCGGTGGACCCGGAGAGTGAGGCGTACTACGTGATCGAGATGAACCCGCGGGTGAGCCGATCGAGCGCTTTGGCGAGCAAGGCTACGGGGTTCCCGATCGCGAAGATAGCTGCAAAGTTGGCGGTAGGGTACTCCCTCGACGAGATTCCGAACGACATCACGCGGGCGACGCCCGCCTCCTTCGAGCCCGCGCTGGACTACGTGGTCACCAAGGTACCCCGCTTCGCGTTCGAGAAGTTTCCTGGTGCGGCGCCGAGGCTCACGACCAGGATGCACTCGGTGGGTGAGGTAATGGCGATAGGGAGGACGTTTACGGAGAGCCTGATGAAGGCCATGGCCTCGCTGGAGGTGGACGCCCAGGACGTCCATGCCGGCCTCGACGAGCCGAGCCCGTACCGCGTCTTCGCCGTCTTCGACGCCCTGCGCGCCGGGATGGACATTATGGAGATATTCGAACGTACTTCCATAGACCCGTTCTTTATCGCTTCTATAGCCAGAATCGTGGCCGCGGAAGGCGCCGTATCCGAGCCTTTCGGCGTCGAGGACCTTCGCGAGCTGAAGAGGATCGGGCTTACCGACGAGACGATCGCGACGGCGTCCGGAAGTTCGGTGGAGGTGGTGCGGGGCGTTAGGCGGGCCCTCGGCGTCTCGCCGACCTACAAGTCCGTGGATACCTGCGCCGGTGAGTTCCCCGCGCGAACGCCGTACTACTACTCGACCTACGAGGAGGAGGACGAGGTCAGGCGCGAGGAGAATGCCTCCGTCGTCGTGCTCGGCAGCGGTCCCAACCGCATCGGCCAGGGCATCGAGTTCGACTACGCCTGCGTCCACGCCAGCTACGCCCTCGCACAGAGCGGCTACGACGCGGTCATGGTCAACTCCAACCCGGAGACCGTCTCCACCGACTACGACACCTCAACGCGTCTGTACTTCGAGCCGCTCACCGCAGAACACGTGCTCGAGGTCATAAAGCGCGAGGAGCCAGAAGGCGTCATCCTGCAGTTCGGCGGCCAGAGCCCCCTGAAGCTCGCGCACGAGCTGGAACAGGCAGGGGCGCGGATCCTCGGAACCTCGCCCGACGCCATCGACCTCGCGGAAGACCGCTCCAGGTTCGGCCGGCTCCTGGCAGATCTCGGCATCCCGCACCCCAGGTTCGGGAGCGCATCGACGGCCGAGGAGGCCAGGGAGGTGGCGCGCGAGCTCGGGTATCCGGTCGTCGTGAGGCCCTCTTACGTGCTCGGCGGGCGCAGGATGGAGATCGTCTACAACGACGAAGACCTCGACCTGTACCTCAGGACCAGCGCGGGCGCCGGCCCAGGACACCCTACCCTCATAGACAAGTTTATGGAGGACTACACCGAGGTCGACGTGGATGCCGTCTCGGACGGCGAGGAGGTCTACGTCGGCGGAATCATGGAGCACGTCGAGGAGGCCGGTGTGCATTCAGGCGACTCCTCGTGCGTGACGCCCCCCATCAATATCCACCGGGGTCTGCTGCAGAGGATAGAAGATTACACCAGGTGGTTGGCCCTCTCGGTTGGAGTAGTCGGGCTCATGAACGTGCAGTTCGTGATCAGGGGCGACGACGTGCTCGTGATCGAGTGCAACCCCCGTGCCTCGCGTACGGTACCTTTCATCTCCAAGGCGACGGGCGTGCCGCTGGCCAAAATAGCGACCAGGGTTCTTCTCGGAGAGAAGCTCAGGGATATGGCCCTACGTGCTTCCACCAACGGGCACTTCTCCGTCAAGGCGCCTGTCTTCCCGTTCGACAGGTTCGCGGACGTCGACCCGCTGCTCGGACCCGAGATGCGCTCAACCGGCGAGGCCATGGGGATAGACCGCACCTTCGGCGGCGCCTTCGCGAAGGCCCTGACGGCGGCCGGGCAGGAGCTTCCCCTCTCGGGGAGGGTCTACATCTCCGTCGCCAACAGGGAGAAGAGGGCCGTCGTGCTCATAGCCAGGGCTTTCGCCGACCTGGGATTCGAGATCTCAGCGAGCGAAGGGACGGCCGAGGTGCTCAAGAACAACGGGCTACCGGTCATGATCGTGCCCAAGATAGGGGAGCTAGGGGAGGACGTGTTGAGTCTTATAGAGGCTGGTGGGGTGGACTTGATCGTCAACACTCCCTGGGGCCGCGGACCTCGCACCGACGGGTACCTGATCCGGCGCCGCGCCCTCATGCATGGGGTCCCCTGTATCACCACCCTGGCAGGCGCCGCGGCCGCTGTACAGGGCATAGAAGCAAGGGTCCGGGGCGGCACCAGACGCGTGAACTCGCTTCAAGGCCTCTACGCTGCGAGAGCATGAAGTTCTACAGCGTCGAGGTCGAACAGCGCGAGGAACTCGGCCCCTACACGCTGCTCGAATATCGCTGGAGTCTTGGACCCGTACGACCGGGACAGTTCGTGATGGCGAGGGCGGCCGGTTACCCTGCTACTCTAGACCCATTCCTCGCCCGCCCCTTCTCTTTCTACGACTACGACGGAAAGATGGCGAGCCTCCTCTTCGAGGTGCGGGGCCGCGGTACCGCGCTCCTGGACCTCGCATCGACCATGGAGGTAACGGCCCCCCTCGGCAATGGTTTCCGCATAGATCCAGGGCTTGGACGGGCAGCCCTTCTGGGAGGCGGTATAGGCGTCGCGCCACTCAAGATCCTTAGCCGGAGTCTCGACGCCGCAGGGATTCCTCACGACGTCTTCCTCGGGTTCGCCGACGCGAGTCCGGCGGCCGTCGCCGCAGATTTCCCCGGCGCGGGGGTGGCGACGATGGACGGGTCGGCAGGGACGCCAGGGACCGTGCTCGACGCCGCAGACTCCCTGGAAGTGTACGGGGCTGTCTATGCCTGCGGTCCCAACCCCATGTTGGCCGCGGTCAAGCGCGCGGCAAGGGAGAGCAGGCTCTGCCAGCTCTCCGTGGAGGAGAGGATGGGGTGCGGGAACGGCTCGTGCAACGGGTGCGTGGTCCCGGTGCGCGGGGGCGACTACATCAGGTCCTGCATAGAGGGGCCCGTCTTCCATGCGGATGTTCTGGCGTGGTAGGGCGTAATCAAAAGGCCGGTGTCGATCTCGCAGTTGAGCTCTGCGGGCTCCGGTTGCGGACGCCCCTGATCCCGGCCTCCGGAACACTCTCCAAAGAAGCCTTGGGCGAGGTCGGAGGCGTCTACGGTGCGATGCTGCCCAAGACGACGACCCCGGCTGCAAGGGCCGGCAATCCGCCGCCCCGCATCGCCGAGACCCCGGCAGGGATGGTCAACTCTATCGGCCTCCAGAACCCGGGAGTCGAAGCTTTCTTGCAGGGTCTTGACGCGTTCGACCTCGGCATCCCAATCTTCGTCTCCGTCGCCGGCGATACCATAGAGGAGTTCTCCCAACTCTGCGGGACACTCGCCGGAGAAGCCCGCGTCTCCGCCGTCGAACTGAACCTCTCGTGCCCGAACGTGGAGTGTGGGGGCCTGGCCTTCTGCGCGGGACCCGCCTCCGTGGAAGAAGTCGTCGCCGCCTGCCGCGCCGCCGTCCCAGGTAAACCCATTATCGCGAAGCTCACCAACGAAGGTGTCCTAGAGAACGCCCGCGCCGCCGAATCGGCCGGGGTGGACGGGCTGACGGTCATAAATACTCTCCCCGCGCTCACCATAGACGTCCGTACCCGCAAGGTTCTGGTTCGGGGCGGCCTCTCGGGCCCCGCAATAAAGCCCGTCGCGCTCCGCGCCGTCTACGACGTGTCAGGCGCGGTGAACATACCGGTGATCGGTAGCGGGGGCGTGGTGAGCGGAACGGATGTGGCCGAGTTCATGCTCGCCGGCGCGACGGCGGTTCAGGTAGGCACGGCGAGCTTCGTCAGGGACCCGCAAGAGATCCTGGACGAGTTTACGGATTACCTGAAAGAGAACAGCCTGAACGCCGCCGGGCTGACCGGAGCCATTCGCGGCGGGCGTCCCGTGCTGGCGGGAGGCCGTGACATATAGTGGGTCGAACAACCAAGAGTGGGCCGGGACTTCCAGAAGTCCCGACCCTAACGATGCACCGAACCCGCTAACCGTCACCCCCTTTGCTCGCACTTCGCGGGCTTCGGGTTCTCAGGCGAGAACGGATATGCGTTGATGCAGCCGTCTACCAGTGCGGTCAGCTCGTCCTGGTCCCAGGCGTTGAAGAAGTCTGCGTGCATGGTAGAGGCCGCGCCCGACGAGAGCGTCACCGTACCTGCAGTGATAGGGACTCGGAACTTGACTTCCATGAGGAGCGTCGCCACGGGGTATGGATGAGTGTCGGGGCACCGTCGTAAGCCGTCGCTTTGGCTGACGGCGTAGGCCATGTGCGAGCGGTGATCGGCGCTGTCGATGATCGGTTGCCCGTTCGAGTCTTCAGCGACGCAGTCAGGGAAGCGGATGAGCACAACGAGCGTACCGTTGGAGCACCGCGTCGGCGGGGACGATGAAGCGGACGTGGCCTGCGCGCACCTCCACGTCACGTGCGTGTTGGGGACCACCTTCAATTCTGCCGGGGGAGGTTGTACATCCCCCTTGCCGCCCGACCGATAGTAGAAGTGGGCGCGGCCGGGTTTGAGGGTACGAGTGCCGTTCTTGTCCTTCCAGCTCGTGGTAGGGATCCAGTAGGCCGATTTGTCAGCGGCATTGACGCAAGTAGTACCTGACCTGGTAGCGGAGGTGGTGTCCGTATACGTGCGCAGACCCTCATAGGTGGACGCGTGGTCAGTGGAGCGGTTTGCGAAGAAGTCGTGGCTGTGGGCCGCACCGGGCTTACCGGCGTGGACTATGGGGTCGTCGGAGTTGGTGTGACTATAGTTGCAGCGGGTGACAAAGACCGCCTCGGGGGAGGCGGCCACCTGGGCGGAGGCATCGGGTGCCTTCCACCACATAAACGCCGCCACGCAGGCGGCCACTGACGCCACCCCCATGATCAACACGATTGCCAAGCGGCCTTGGCGGGTTCGTTGGCTGCTTGCTTCCATCTTTCCTTCCCCCGTTCATGGACGACAGTACGCCTGCTTTGCGAAACCACCTCAGCACAGGTTCATGGATCGCACCTCTCTCCCACGTCAGGGCTCGGTCCCCACTCCTAACCGACCCGTGATCCCCCGCAAGCTGCTCTACTGTTTACCCTCGGTCGGCGGCACGTTTCACCAGCGCAGCTCTCGAGTGCTTGCAGACGTTCTTCGAGAGCGACCGCGGTGGCGTTGCAGATTCGTACTTGTTGGTAGCTTCCTAGACCACCTCTTCAATCGCCGCAAGGACGATGCCGTCAGGGCCGTCGCCTGCACCTGGCTTAACGCGGCTGGTTGCCAAGACCGCAGTAGGTACCCTCGTTCAGGCACCGGGTGTGGAGACTATTGAACCCGTTCTCTCCCGTCACGCGCCAGGTGTGCCAGAAGTCTGCATGACCAGAGAAACGCCCACCCGCGCTGAATGTGACGGTATCCATGTCAGCCCATCCGGGATCACCTTCAGCAGGAAAGTTGAATTGCAACCCGAGGCGCGTGATGGCCACAGGGTGTGTGCTTGGGCATTTGTACACTCCATTGACACGTTTGGGGTAGGCGGTGTGCGCCTTGTGGTCCGGGGAGTCTAACCTTTTGCCATCCCAACATTGTGGGAACACTATTTTCAGGCGCGGCTTAGCATCAGGGGATTCACATTGGTGCGGCTCCACCCAAGGCCCTGTGACCTCGCCTGTCACTTGGTTCTTACAGTTCCATTGCACGACGCTGGTGGACTGAGGGTTGGCCGCCGTGGCCATGTGGTTACCTGCGACCATCATTAGGCCCAGCGGGATTGGTTTGACCTTGCTGGCTGGTACTGCGGTGCGGTAGTAAGCTTTCATGGCCGTCGCGGGGACCGGTGTTCCGTCGGGTTTCATAAGCGCAGTCACCCAGTAGCCGGCCGTGTCTTCGGGCCTGTTGCAAGCGCTGGTGGATTGCTGCATCTGAGAAACGGTCGCGTCGGGTGTCGCGAGCGTGCCGTAATGATCGTGCAGGTGGCCCACCGGCGGCTGCTGACCGGGTGACACGATCCGGTCCATCGCCTCGAACTCGAGATGCTGGCAGATTGCGTCAAAGCCCATCCGGCGTTCCTCGAGTGTGGCGCTGAGACTTACGTCTTGTTCCTCCGGGGCACACGCCCCCACTACGAGAACTAGTAGCAATAACAACAAGCGTCGCATATCGACCCCTCTCCTTTGGAACGCACGCTCCAATATACTGAATCGAGACTCCCCCCGCCACCTGATTCGCGAATCGACACCGCAAGACACGCACTTGTTGCCCGGTCCGTCCGAGGCTGTGCTGGATATGAATCAGGGAGAATGCACCGCCCGGGCACTCGGGTGAGTGAGCCGGACATGCATCTAGCGGCAGCTCACAAAAGCAAGAACAGCACCAGAAAAACGGTCGTTAGGGGTTGTGTTGCCTGCCCGGGCGTACTACTGTTATGCACAAATCTCCGCTGTGGGGCGGGAGAAGGAGGAGGTAAGGCTGATGAGGCGCATCATCTTGTTGATGACGGTGGCCACGCTGGTCGTGGTGAGCACCTTTTTCGTCGTTTCCGCTTCCGGGGCGCACAAGCATCCCGCGGCCAAGGCACAGAACAAGCCTACCAAGACGGTCGTGATCCAGAACTTCCGCTTCAAGCCGGCCAACATCACCGTCAAGCGTGGGACGAAGGTCAGATGGATCAACAAGGACAGCACAGCCCACACCGCCACGGCCAACAACGGCAGAACTTTCGACTCCGGGCTGTTGAGGAAGGGACAGAGGTATACGCACACTTTCAAGAGCACGGGGAAGAAAAGATACCATTGCGAGCCACATCCCCACATGAGGGGAACCGTAGTCGTAAAGCGGTAACGATAGCTAAGGGTTAGACGAGAACCCCTTTGCCTCTCGCGAGTAGGGACGCATGCAAACGACCACGAGCAGGACGGCCAGCGCGGCGTAGGCCGTGGCAGACCAGAGCCCCCATCGGAGACCCCCGAGTAGGGTGGCGGAATCCGACGCCGTAGTAGCGGCGATCACGGCCGCGACAGCGGAGAACCCGAGGGCGTTGCCGAACTCCGTGGAGGTGCTAAGAATCCCTGAAGCCAGGCCCCGTTCATCATCCCCCACGCCATCCGTAGCGGCGACCGTCAGGGGGACGCTCGTTGTCACGAAGCCGGCCTCTGCCACCGCCATCCCGGCTAGCACGGCCACCAGGGCACCTTCGTGGGGCATTAGCCACGCCACCAGCACCAACCCGGCCCCCGAGATGGCAAATCCCCAGGCCGCTGTCCGTCTAGTGCCAAGCCTGCTCGTGAGCCCTCCGGCAACAGGCGAGGCAACGACGGAAGCGAGGGTCATGGGTATGAAGAGGAGCCCGGCCTCGAGCGGCGTGCGTCCAAGAGCGTCTTGAAAGTACAGCGTCAGCACGTAGAGCTGGGCAGCGCCCACCATGGACTTGAGGACGATCGCCGCGTTCGGGATGGCTACGGCACGCCGGCTGATGATCTGCAGCCTTACTAGCGGCGCCGACGCCCGGCGCTCGTGGGCCACGAAAGCTCCGAGGAGCACCGCCCCGAGCCCGGCCGTGACGAGTGTGGCGGGGGAGGCCCAGCCATGCTTCGGCGCCTCGGAGATGGCGTAGATCAGCGCGGCTATCCCTAAGGTGGCCGTCGCCGCCCCTGCCGGGTCCAGGGTACGCGGGACGGCTTCGTCCTTGCTCTCGTGGATCACAACCGGCGCGAGCGAGAGCACCCCAATCGCCACGGGCACGTTCACGAACAACACCCACCGCCAGCCCAAAAACTCCGTGATCATCCCCCCAAGCACCATCCCGAAGACGAACCCAACCCCGGCCATCGCCCCGTAGACGCCCATGGCGCGATTACGCGCCTCGCCCGCGGCGAAGGTGGCCGAGACGAGCGCAAGCGAAGCCGGCACGAGTGCCGCCCCGCCAACCCCCTGCAATAGGCGTGCCAACACCAGCACCCAGGGCGCCCACGCCAGACCGCCCAAGAACGAGGCGGCGGCGAACAAGGCTAGCCCACCCACGAACAGGCGCCGCCGGCCGTAAAGGTCGCCGGCACGGCCCATGA
>DATMVF010000022.1:0-14226 GCA_035563475.1 Rubrobacter sp. | reverse complement strand
GACCAGGACAACGTCGGCGAGCCCGGCGAGATCGCCCACCCACTCGGGATCCACGCCGCCTACCCTGTTCTTGGAGAGCATCCCCGATCCCACGACCACCGCAGGGGCCGAGGATAGTGCCCTCTCGGTCCTTGCGCGCAGGTCGCCGGCGTCTTCCGAGGTGACGAGCGGACCTATACTGTCGGCCTCGCTCGTCAACATCTTCGTCGTCGGGGCCACAAGGACCTTCATACCCTCCTCCGTGAGCCCGCCCGAGACAGCAAGGATCGCACCGGACTTGCCCCCCGCCCCGACGAAGGCGGCCACGTCTCCAGAGGAGATCCCTAGCGCTACATGCAACTTCAATACCACTCCCATCCAGCCGGGGAACGACGGGTCTTGTACATCTGTATTCATGTTACATCATCGATTCACTTCGCGTGCTTTATGGCATGTTGGATACTAGGATCTGGTGTAGGATAGGGATGGTCGTCCCCAGGAGGCCTGCCGGATTACGCAGGGCGAGGCGAGGGTAACTAGGAGCGTAAGCAAGAGATACTCCGAGTTCTAGGATCAGAAGAAAGGAGCGTGGGGATGGACGGGCGAGAGCGGGTAGCAGAGTTCGGCAGGGAGCTCAGGGAGGGTCCCGAGCCTTCGGACCGCAGCATCAAGGAGATCGTCGACGCTCTGAGGCCCCAGCTTCAGGAGCTCGTCGACAAGCAGCTCGAGTTGGCGAAGACGGAGATGACGCCCATAGCCAAGAGGGGCGGGTTGGCTTCTGGCCTCCTCGCGGCCGCCGGGGTCTTCATGTTGGTCTTCCTCATAATCTTCTCCCTTGCCGGGGTTTACCTACTCGACGTCTTCCTCTCCCTCTGGGTCTCGGCTCTGATCGTCAGTGGCGTATTGCTGCTGGTCGGGGGGATACTAGGCGCGGCCGGAGCCGGCATACTCAGGAGACTGGATCCCACGCCCCACCGGACTATCCGTACCCTTCAGCAGAACATCAACTGGATAAAGGGGCAGTTGAGGTAATGAACGAGATACCCGAGCGCATAGAGAGGGAGATGTTCGAGATCCGGAGCCGCATGGCGCCGGACGTCAGGGACCTCAAAAAGCACGCCGAGCCCCAGGTTATAGTGAAGCGGACCTCTACGAAGGTGAAAGAACGCGTAAGGGACGCCGTAATCCGCTTCGGCAAGAACCTCAAGGAATCGGCCAGTCGCCAGGCGAAGATGATCGGGGAGGCCGGCAGGAAGAGGAACCCCGCCCCCTTGACCGACGCCGTCAAGCGCGACCCCAGGCCCCTGATCGTGCTTGCCATCAGCCTGGCCGTCACCCTTATGGCCGTGCGCAAGATCTCCAACGGACGAGAGGAATAGAGGGGCGGTTCCCCCGGACCCGAATACTCCCATCCATCGCAGGCCGGCCTCCACGAAGCCGGGAGACCGGTTTTGAAACACGTTCATTTCCAACCCATCGGAGGCGCGGCCGGCGACATGACCCTCGCCGCGCTCGTCGCGGCGGGAGCGCCGCTGCCCGAGATCACAGCCCTCCTGCGCGGCCTCGGCGTAAGCTTCGACCTCGCTGTGCAGCGTGTCGAGGTAAACGGTATAGGCACGCTCAGGGCAGACGTCGGATACCCTGGGGAGCACCCCCACAGGACCTTCGGGGATATCCGCGCCTGCATAGAGGGCGCCGCATTGCCGGAGAGAGCCTCCTCACGCGCCCTGGAGGCTTTCCGCCTTTTGGCCGTCGCGGAAGGCGCCGTCCACGACGAAGACCCCGAAGAGGTCACCTTCCACGAGGTCGGGGCCGTGGACTCGATAGTCGACATAGTCGGTAGCTGCGTGGCGCTGGAACTGCTCGGCGCCGCCTCCGTAAGCTGCGGTCCTCTGCCCATGGGCACGGGCGTCGTCGATGCCGCCCACGGTCCCCTGCCTGTGCCCGGACCCGCGACGCTCGAGATCCTCGAGGGATCTCCCGTCCGCTGGACCGACGAACCCGTCGAGACGACCACCCCAACGGGTGCCGCGCTCATGAGATCCTTCACGGGCGGCGAGTTTACGGACGCGGCCCCGCCCATGACCCTCCACGCCACGGGCTACGGGACCGGAAGGGCACGCCTGAGGAGCGCGCCCAACCTGCTGCGCGTCGTCGTCGGTGAGCTCGAAGGGCCTGTGGGTGCCATCGAAGTACTCGAGGCCAACGTCGATGACGCTCCGGGCGAGATCCTCGGGGCCGCGGTGGAGCGTCTGCTCGCGGCCGGCGCCCTAGACGCCTGGCTCGAACCCATCGTGATGAAGCGTGGCCGCGGCGCTTACAAGGTTTGCGCCCTGGCCCTCACCGGCGACCGCGAGCGTCTCGCATGGCTCCTCATGCGGGAGACCGGAACCCTCGGCGTGCGCCACCACACGGTCGGCCGCACCGTCGCGGGACGCCGCCGCGTCGTGGTAGACCTTCCCTACGGCAGGTGCGGGGTCAAGGTGGGTAGCATCGAAGGTGAAGACTTCGTCGCCGCCCCCGAGTACGCCGACGCCGCCAGGCTCGCCAAAGAGACCGGGCTCCCACTACCCAGGGTGTACGAGGATGCGAGGACCGCTTTTGAGATCAGGCTACAGGCATCAGGTTTCAGGTTTCAGGAGGAACCAGATTGATCGCTACCGGAAGCTAGCCATCGCCACTCCCCTCAACAGCCCTATCGTACTTCCTTCGA
The DNA here is from genome assembly GCA_035563475.1 of Rubrobacter sp. Taxonomy (GTDB): domain Bacteria; phylum Actinomycetota; class Rubrobacteria; order Rubrobacterales; family Rubrobacteraceae; genus Rubrobacter_D. The sequence goes on along the minus strand of DATMVF010000022.1, from coordinate 11,534 downwards.
GGTACGGCCGAACGTGCAGACACCCACCGGCGAGACCTGATGCCTGTAGCCTGAAACCTGATGCCTGCAATTTCAGGCGGGCGAAACGTTTACCGCTTGAAGTCCCTTCTTTCCCTGAGAGGTCTCGAAGGTCACGAGGGCGCCTTCTTCGAGCGTCTTGAACCCGCTACCCTCTATCCCCGTGTAGTGGACGAAAAGGTCCTCGCCACCGTCGCTCGGGGAGATGAAGCCGTAGCCCTTCTCGTCGCTGAACCACTTTACCGTTCCCTGGGCCATACCCTTTGCGCCCACCTTTCTCTTCTCGAGCCCGATCTTTGGATGACAGACCTTGGGGTATGCCCCCCAACAACCAGTCCCTCTTCCAGCTTGCGTGTGGCACTCTAGTACAAAACCCCCAGGCTTTCACGCGGACCCGGCGCTACTCAGGGAAGTCGGAGTCGAGGAGTGCGGCGCAATCTTCGTAGACGGCCACCGCTCCGGCCTCTTCGAGGTCGTCTCTGTGGTAGGCGCCGCCGGAGAGGACGGCGACGGTGCGTATGCCGGCTTCTCTGGCGGCTTCGACGTCCCACACCGCGTCACCGACGGCGACGGTCTCGTCGGCGGTCGACCCGGCCCTCCGCAAAGTCTCCTCGAAGATATCGGGTGCCGGTTTCGGGTTCTCGACGGCACTCGAGTTGACGACGCCGTCCACGCTCTCTCCGGCTTCGAGCTCTTGCATGTGGTGTTCCAGCTCTTCGTCTTTGGCGCTGGTGACCAGCCAGACTTCATAGCCGCGTTCTTTGAGCGAGGAGATCAACTCCTTGGCTCCCGGGAGCGGGTGGCCGTATTCTTGCAGTTCTGCGTAGACCTCGCTATGGAGGTTCTGGATCTTCTCTACCTTCTCCTCGTCGTCGACGAACTCCCGGATCAAGAGCCCCGCGCCTTTACCGACCTGCTTGTGGAGCCTGACCCTCGGCACCCGATGGCCGGCACCCTCGAATGCCCGCGCCCACGCCTCGGTGTGCAGGTAGTTCGTGTCCATCAACGTGCCGTCAACGTCCAGTACGACCACTTTCACCATCCAGGCTCCTCTCGTGCCTTAGAATAGACTCATGGAGTATTCGAAAGATCCCCAAAACAACGCCGACCCAAACGACCTCGAAGGCTACGCAGCCCTGAGAGATGGCGCCGCGATCGTGGACCGCTCGGATAGAAGGCTCCTGCGTCTCACGGGCAAGGACCCCATCGGGATGCTCAACGCCGTCCTGACCAGCGACGTGCCGACACAGGAAGACCGCGGCGCCTACGCCATGCTCCTCGATCCGAAGGGCCGGATCCAAACGGATCTCCGTGTCGTCAAGGCCGGCGACGAGATCCTCATCGACACGGAACCGGAGGGCGCCAAGGCGGCGAAGGAGATCCTAACCCGCTACGCTCCTTTCTCCCGCGTGAGACTGGAGGAGCTCTCGTGGTCCGTACTCGGCCTCTATGGTCCCCGCGCCAGAGAGTACTTTGGGGATCTCGAGGAACACCAATCTAGAGAGATAGAGATCGAAGGCCGGATCTTGCTCTCGGTTGGCGTCGCGTTTCCCGTTCCCGGATACGACCTGATCGGGCCCCCGGAGGACCTCGCAGCGGTCCGCGAATACCTGAACGAGACCGGCGCTACCACCGTGAGCGCCGACGCCTACGAGACCGCCCGCATCGAAGCCGGCGTCCCCCGCTTCGGCGCGGACATCACACCCGAGAACTTCCCGGGCGAGTCGAAGAACTCTCTAAAGCGGGCCATCAGCTTCGAAAAGGGTTGCTACCCTGGCCAGGAGACGGTGGCCAGGATGCATTACCGTGGCAGCCCGAACAAGAGGCTCTACCGCTTCGAACTGGAGCAAGGCTCGACGGAGCCGCCCGAGGCGGGGGATGAGATCTTGCAGGGCGAAAGGAAGCTGGTTGGCCGAGTCTCCTCGGCTGATGTCGTCGGCCGGCTCTCTTCGGTTGCCCCCTTACCGGTGGAAGGGAAGATATACACGCTCGGCTACCTGGCCCGCAAAGCCGACCTCGAAGCACCCATGAACGCCCAGGACGCAAGGGTGCTCGGTGTAGAGCCGGCATGAAGCGCCCCGAAGACCGCGAGATGCAACAGTCGCGAAAAACGTAGCGATAGTGTCAAACTCCCGGACGTCTTATCGAGAAACGTTCTCAATAACCACCGTTTAGGAGCGCTGTGCGCTGTTACAAGCGGCCGGCAGCAGGACGTTCTGACAGTGGTTCCCGAGAAGCCTTCGCAGAACGTGACCTGGATCACGAAATCCTTATAAACAGTCGGGTTTCGGACGTTTCAAGAAGAGTTCTTGGTCGTGAACTCTTTACGTTGTTAGGCCCCTGGTGCTGTGATTTAATAGCCTTGCTGTAGCAAAGTTCTTACATAGCCTAACGGCAGGGGTTTGATGCTCAAGATAGAAGATCTTCACGTAGAGATCGACGGCCAGGAGATAGTGAAGGGTCTGGATCTCGAGGTTGGCAAGGGTGAGATACACGCGATCATGGGTCCTAACGGCTCGGGGAAGAGCACGCTCGCCAACGTGCTCATGGGCCATCCTCGTTACGAGGTGACTGGGGGTTCGATCACCTTCCAGGATGAGGACGTCTTCGAGTTGGAGCCCGACGAGCGGGCCAAGCTCGGGATGTTCCTCGCTTTCCAGTATCCGAGCGAGGTCCCTGGCGTCTCGGTGGCCAACTTTCTCAGGACCGCGGTCAACTCCGTGCGCGAGGAGGAGCTCACTCCCATGGAGATGTACAGGCTCCTGCAGGAGAAGATGGGCATCATGCAGATGGACCCCAAGTTCGCCGAGAGGTACCTCAACGAGGGCTTCTCCGGCGGTGAGAAAAAGCGGAACGAGATTTTGCAGATGCTCATGCTCGACCCCAAACTCGCCATCATGGACGAGACCGACTCGGGGCTGGACATAGATGCCTTGCAGGTCGTTGCGAAGGGCGTCAACGAGCTGCGTGGGCCCGAGTTCTCGGCGGTTATCATCACGCACTACCAGCGGATCCTGCGGTACATCGAGCCGGATCACGTCCACGTCATGCTCGATGGCAGGCTCGTAACCTCGGGCGGCAAGAAGCTCGCCGAGGAATTGGAGGAGAAGGGCTACGACTGGGTGCGCCAGGAGTTCGGCGCCGGAGCTAGCGAAGCTAGCAGGAGCTAGGGAAGGGACGAAGGAATGCCAGAAGACAAGACTATACAAGAGCTCGGCCTCGACGAGTACAAGTACGGTTTCCGCGATCCTGAGGAGTACTTCTTCAGGACCCCGAGGAAGGGCATCGACCCGGAGATCGTGGCCATGATCTCCAAGCACAAGAACGAGCCGGAGTGGATGCTGGAGTTCCGGCTGAACGCGCTGGAGTCGTTCCTGGAGAAGCCGACCCCCACCTGGGGCGGCGACCTCTCCGGGATGGACTACGACGACATCTATTACTACATCAGGCCCATGGAGAACCAGGGCCGCTCCTGGGACGATGTGCCCGACGACATAAAGAACACTTTCGAGAAACTCGGCATCCCGCAGGCAGAGAGGGAGAGCCTGGCCGGCGTCGGGGCGCAGTACGAGTCCGAGGTCGTCTACCACTCGCTGAAGAAGGAACTCGAAGAGCAAGGCGTCATCTTCCTGGACATGGATGGCGGCCTACGCGAGCACGAGGACATAGTCAAGGAGTACTTCGGGACCGTCATCCCGCCGGATGACAACAAGTTCGCGGCGCTCAACTCGGCGGTGTGGTCGGGCGGCTCGTTCGTGTACGTCCCACCGGGGGTCAGCATCGACATCCCGCTGCAGGCGTACTTCCGCATCAACGCGGAGAACATGGGCCAGTTCGAGCGGACGCTCATCATCGCGGATGAGGACTCCTACGTCCACTACATCGAGGGCTGCACGGCCCCGACGTACACCACGAACTCGCTGCACTCGGCGGTGGTCGAACTCATCGCCAAGCCGGGGGCGCGCATCCGTTACTCGACCATCCAGAACTGGTCGCACAACACCTACAACCTGGTGACCAAGCGGGGCGTGGCCCACGAGAACGCCACCATCGAGTGGGTGGACGGCAACCTGGGCTCCAAGCTGACCATGAAGTACCCGGCGGTGTACCTGGTCGGCGAGGGCGCGCGCGGAGAGATCCTCTCCGTGGCCTACGCCGGCGACGGACAGCACCAGGACGCGGGCGGCAAGGTCGTCCACGCCGCGCCGAACACTTCGAGCCTGATCACCTCCAAGTCCATCTCCAAGGGGACGGGACGGAGCACCTACCGCGGGCTCCTGAAGGTTCATGAGGGCTGCCACGACTCCAAGAGCCGGGTCGAGTGCGACGCGCTCTTGCTGGACGAGAACGCGCGGACGGACACGTATCCGTACATCGAGATCGAGGAGAAGAAGGTCAACACCGAGCACGAGGCCACGGTCTCGAAGGTCGGTGAGGACCAGCTCTTCTACCTCATGAGCCGAGGGCTCTCCGAGGAAGAGGCCATCGCGATGGTTGTAAACGGCTTTATCGAGCCGATAGCCAAGGAGCTTCCCCTGGAGTACGCTATCGAGCTGAACCGCCTGATCCAACTGGAGATGGAAGGCTCGGTGGGGTAGAGCTGGTCAGCTAGTCAGCATTTCAGCTTGTCAGGTAGGTTTTGTGGGACGGGCTCTCTTCGGAGTCCGTCCCTATGCTTAGAGATCAAAGGTAGGTCGCATGCAGAAGGAAGCGCCGGAGGTTCTGAAGGGTAGCAGGATGAGCGAGGAGACGGTGAAGGCCCTCTCCTCGTTCAAGGACGAGCCTGGCTGGCTCACGGAGAAGCGGTTGGGCGCGTGGCGCGCCTTCGAGGCGTTGCCGATGCCCACGCTGCGCGACGAGGCGTGGCGCTATACGGACATCTCGGACGTGAACCCGGAGGATTTCAGCCCCTACGTCCCGAGCCCGGACGTATCGAGCGAAGGCGACCTGCCCGACGCCGTCCAGAAACTCATCCGCGAGGGCGAGGAGAACTCTGCTCTGCTCGTGCAGCACAACTCCGAGACCACGTACCAGCGGATGGACGACGAGCTGCAGAACAAGGGCGTGGTCTTCACCGACCTGCACACAGCGCTCCGAGAGCACGAAGACCTGATACAAGAAAAGCTCTTCCGGCTGGTGCCTGAGGACTACGACAAGTTCTCGGCGCTATCGGCGGCGCTGTTCGCGGGCGGGTCGTTCTTGTACGTGCCGCGAGGGGTAGACGTGGAGGTGCCGATCCAGAGCTACCGTTGGCTCGACGCGATCGGCGCCACGATGCCGCGCACACTCGTCATCGTCGAAGAAAATGCTAGCGTCACCTACATAGACGAGTATGCCTCGGACGGGACCGAGGAGGACGAGCCCGCCCTGAGCAACGGGGCGGTCGAGCTCTACGTCGGGCAGGGCGCAAACCTGCGCTACGTCTCCTTGCAGAACTGGGGCCGCAACGTGCTGCACTTCAACACCATCCGCAGCGAGGCGTGCAGGGACGCCACCATAAACAGCCTCGTGGTGGCCCTGGGTTCCGAGCTTAGCCGCACCAACGTGGACGCGGGCCTGGCCGAAGCGGGCAGCGACTCCGAGATGCTCGGCCTGTACTTCGCGGACTCCAACCAGGTCCTGGATCATCACACTTTGCAGGACCACCTCGCCCCGAACGCGCACTCTGACCTCCTTTACAAGGGCGCCTTGCGCGACGAGTCGCTGGCGGTATTCAGCGGCCTCATCCGGGTCGAGCCCGGCGCGCAGAAGACGGACGCCTACCAGACCAACCGCAACCTCATCCTCGGTACCGATGATGCGATGGCGGTCTCCCTGCCACGGCTGGAGATTCAGGCCGACGACGTGAAATGCTCCCACGGCTCCACCACCGGCCAGGTGGACGATGTCGAGCTCTTCTATCTCATGAGCCGCGGGATCCCACGCCGCGAGGCCGAGAAGCTCGTCGTGTTCGGTTTCTTCGGCGAGGTTACGAGCAGGATCCCACTGAAGGGCTTGAAAGACAAGCTCGACCGCGCTATAGAGGGCAAGATCGGGCTCGGCTTCGAGGAGCGTGTAGCTTAACCGGATGGCTGAGTTCCACAAGATAGCCAGAATCGCCGACGTGGCTCCCGGCGAGGTGGGCGTCTACGAACTGGAGGGCCACCGGGTGGCGCTCTGCAACGTGGACGGCGAGTTCTACGCTATAGAGGACGTGTGCACCCACGACGCCGGTCCCCTGGACCAGGGAGAGTTGATCGGCAACCAGATCAAGTGTCCGCGCCACGGCGCGAAGTTCGACGTGACCACCGGGAAAGCGCTCACCCTACCGGCCATAAGACCCGTCCCCAAACACGAGGTCAAGGTCGAGGGCGATGATATCTACGTGGCTCTGGCGGAAGCTAAAGTAACCGGGACCAGACGCCGCAGGAGGTAGCCGAGCATGCTGCTCGAAGGCTCCCGCCACCGCGGAGCGATACGTTTCCGGGAGCGCCGCGCGCTCCTGATACAATCTCCCGCAAGGTGATGCAGAGCTTCTACAGAGAGATCCTACTCGACCACTTCGAGCATCCACGCAACCGGCGCGAGCTGGAGGATGCCGACATCCACGAACACATCGATAACCCTCTCTGCGGCGACGTGGTGACGGTCTACGCCAGGGCTCATGACGGGGTCTTCGAAGAGGTGAGCTTTACCGGCCGCGGATGCTCCATCTCGCAGGCGTCGGCCTCCATGCTCACGGAGCAACTCACAGGCAAGAGCCGCGAGGAAGTGGAGGAGACGATAGAAGCCTTCCTCGAGATGATGCGCACGGAGGAAAGGGAAGAGCTCGGCGAGCTCGCCGCCCTCAAGGGTATCGTTCAGACGCCCAACCGCATCAGGTGCGCCACCCTCGCCTGGGATGCCATGAGGCGCGCGCTCACCACGCTATAAGCGCCGCCGGCACCGTGCACTGCCACCATCTTTCGTCGACGTGGGTGTAGCGCGCGAAGGCTGACTAGCTGAAATGCTGACAAGCGCCCGACAGGGCGCGTGCTGAAATGCTCGTGGTGCATGAGGCCTGCCTCATGTACCACGCAACACCCAGGTGTCCTTCATCTTGCCCCCGCTGGAGATGTTGACCAGTTTGCTGCCTGGTGCCGCCACCCTCGTCATGGCGCCCGGAATGACCTCGATGGTCTGGGCGTCCGGGGCAAGGGCGTGGATGCGGTAGTCGGCGTGGGCGTCGCGCAGAACGAAGCTATCGTTGGCCTCGTCCGTCTCGCAGAGGACGTGGGTGGAGAAGTCTATCGTCTCCTGGGCCACGTACTCCACAGGGTTATCTTCGACCTGTTTACGGAACTCCTCGACGTCCTCCCTAGTCTCTTCGGGAGCGATGAGGACGCCTTTACCGCCCCAGCCGCTGCGACTCTTTACGACCAACTCGTCGAAATGGTCCATGACGTAGCGGCGGTCATCCTGGACGGCGAGCGAGTAAGTCTCGACGTTGTCCAGTACGGGCTCCTCCCCGAGGTAGGTCCGGATCATCTCGGGGATAAAGGGATAGACGCCCTTATCGTCGGCAACGCCCAGGTTGGGGGCGAAGACGGCGTCGATGAGGCCACTGGCCTGAGATTCGATCAGGCCCTTTATGTCGTCGTAGATCCTGCCGTCCTCGATGCGCTCGTAGATTACGTCGATCCGCTGGCCGCTCTTTCTGTGGACCAGTCTTCCGTCGCGGTCGAGCTCCACCTCGTGCCGTTCGGCCAGGATCGCCCCTAACTCGCTGGCGAAGATCTTGTGGTCGAGGTAGTACTGGTCATGAGGCCCTGTTGAAAGGATCGCCAGAGTCGGATCGGGCTTGGGCGAAGCGGACCTCACGACTTCGCCCAAGCGCTCCATTAGCCCGTCGAGCGGTCTCACCCGGAGCGCCTCGTAGGACTCGGATAGCACATCGGGGGTTCCGGCCCTGAGGATATTCATCGGTTCGATACCGACCGGCATCTTGGCGTTGTCCTCGATGACCAGGTATTCCCATTCGCCGGGCCGACCGGAACGCTCGACGGTGACTATGTCGAAGCCCATCTGCCGGTTTGGCACGTCACCGAATCGGGTTGGGATCGAAGCGTCGAAGAGGGTGCTGCTCTCGATGACCTCCTGGGGGACGACCTCATCCTTTCCGGCCTCCAGACGTCTGAGCCACTCGTTGATAGCGAGCATCCGCTGCGCCAGACCCCGCTCCAACACAGCCCAGTCCCCCGCCGGCAAGATGCGGGGCACGTAGTCGGTCGGGTGGATCTCATCGTCGGGGACAACACCCAACTCTCGCTGCTGTTCTCTCCGCCCCCTCTGCGCCCTGTGGACCCTTCGCCTCCATTCCTCTGGACCCATCCGCCCCATCTCCTGGAGCACAGGCTGGTAATGAGCGCGGGTCTCGCCGTCAGCACTGAAGACTTCGTTCGGTGAGGAGAGGCCGCGTTCGAATCTCAAGCGGTCAGGCATCAGCTAGAGTTTGGGCTTCAGGCTTCAGCAGTACGGTTCGAGGACGGACGCCGGCCAGGCGATCAAACCCTCCTGAAGCCTGATGCCTGATACCTGATGCCTTCTTCATCCGAATATCCCCGTGAGGACGCAGGGGAAGCCCAGCACGAATGAGAGCGAGAAGGTGACGGCGAAGAAGACATTCTCGTCAGAGGTATAGGAGTAGAGGCGTTTGTAGTGGAACATCAGGAGAGCCGAGGGGATGGCTATCCCGGTCATCAGGACGGCCGTCACGCGCACGGTGTTGAGCGGACCGATCCTACGGAAGACGCCGTCCGAATTCAAGAGCAGCAGACCGAGCCAGTCGGCGGTAAGCATGAGGAAGATGCCGAAGACGGCCAGGAGCGCGTAGAACACGGAGTTCGTGAACAACGGTCCCTTGACGGGCGCCTCGAAGGTTTCGTGGCGCGGGTCGTCGAACAGCGTCCTCGGCGGTTCGCGGAAGAGCCTGGGTAACTTTCTGGGAACCTTCATTCGAGACGTAATGGTAGCGCAAGGGAAGCGAACGCGCCGCTCAAGTTCGTAAGAAGCCGCCCTCGGAATGGATGACCTGGCCCGTGATCCAGGCCGCCTCATCTCCGGCCAAAAACGCCACGAGCCTCGCCGCGTCCTCAGGCTGTCCGATCCTCCCGGAGGGGAACTTCGGTGCGATCTCGCGCTTCAACTCCTCGGTCATCCAGCCCGTGTCCGTAGGACCAGGGTCGATGGCGTTCACCGTGATCTGCTTGTGCCCGACCTCGGCGGCGAGTGTCCTGGTGAACGCCTCGATGGCGCCCTTGGTTGCGACGTAGGCGAGCTCTCCGGGCATCGGCCCTAGCGACTGTCCCGAACTAAAGTTGACGATCCTGCCCCCAGGCCCGCCAGTATACCTCCTTGCGAAGCCTACGCTAAGGAGGGCCATGGCCCGCACGTTGACGGCGTAGTGGGCGTCCAGCGCCTCTGCGTCGAGCGTCTCGAAGCCGTCGCGGGTGGAGTAAGCGGCGGTGTTTACGAGGATCGAGGGCCTCCCGAGCCTCTCCTCGGTCGCGTCGAGAAGGAGCCGCGCCGAATCGGCCCTGGAGAGGTCCATCTCTATCCCCTCTGCCCCTACTCCGGCGGCACGCAACTGCCCGAGCAATGCCCCAGGCTCGTCCTCGTCCGACGCCCAGGGCATCTCGCGGTCGTAAGCTTTCCAGTAGGAGAGAACGACGTCGGCGCCTCGGGAGGCGAGCGCCAGGCAGACCGCGGAGCCTATCCCCTTCTTCCTTCCGACACCGGTCACGAGCGCCACACGACCTCGCAAATCTCCTGGTCCGGAAACTGAGGAAGAGCGGGCCGGGTTGGTGGAGACCGCGGAGCTGGCATCGGACATGGGCTTCTCCTCGACATAGATGGCGCCGGACGGGAGTGGCGGATAGAGGTAAACCTAGCATGCCCCCAAGCGCACCTCAAGCCGGGATCATACGCCGGACCCATACATCTCCCCGGCTCAGACGATCTGGTTCGTGGGCTCCCGGGTCGTACGGTTGGCGGCATCGCGGAGCGCTTCGAGGGACTCGGTCGAGTCCATGCCAGAGGCTCGCAGCAGGTCCAGAGCGGTCGACCTGATCTGGCCCACCAGCATGCTGGTACTGAGATCGTTACGCTCCGAGAGTACGGTGGTCGCCCCTATCGCGGCCTCGAGGGCGAACCTGCGGGTCTCCAAGGGATGCTCCGGTTGTTCTATATAGGCCGAGAGTGTTTCGACGGCCCGGGCGAGGTCGCGGATGGTCTCGGAGAGCGCCTCCGGGGCAGACTCTCCCTCGCGTACCGCCGCCACGACGGCCCGCGCGAGTACCCTGACGTTGCGGACCGCGAGGTCCAACTGGTCGGCCGCCGTAGCGTAGAGCCCGAGCTGTCCGAGCGCCCGCCTGCGCGGCGGAGAGAGCTTGACGGTATCGTAGCCGGCGTCGAGCGCCTCCCTGAAAGCGCCCATGCGTCCGTCCATCTCACGCGCCTTCTGCAAGGCGCGCTCGGCCCGGCCGAGGTCGCACTCTCGCAGGGCCGCCGCGGTCTCTTCGAGGGCGTCGACGAGGTCATCGAAGATCGGATGCGCGGCCCGCTCTACGATGTGCCTCGGGTCGCTCGGGAACACAGCCCTGACCGCGAGGGCCACCCCACTCCCTACCAACGCGTCGATAAACCTGTCAGGCGAAAGACCCGTTGTGGTAGGCTCGAGCGTGATCGCCAACAGCGCAGAAACCCCGGCCTCAGTGATTAGCAACGTCCCACCACCGAGCATCATGGCTGCAACCATAGCCAGGGCCACGACGATCCCGATCTGGACCGTCCCCGTCCCGATGGCGAGCACCAGGAGGTCGGCGACCGCAAGGCCGCACGCGACCCCGAACACGAGCTCGATCGCCCGCCGCCCCTCCTGACCGACGACGACGCCGGTAGAGACTACAGCGGCTATCGCGGCGAAAAACGGCCGGTCGTGCCCGAGCGCAGCAGAAGCCAGAAACCACGCCAGACTCGCCGCAACCGCCGTCTGCAAGATGGGCCATACCCCGGCCCCCAACCGGCCGAACACCTCCTCGAACCGACCTCGTACCCCCCAGATCCTACTATCAGGCAGAACCCGCGTAAGCACGCTCAGGCTCACAACCAAACACCTCCTTCAGCTTCAACCAGTACCTATATGCGCTCCGCACACTAGCGACACTATCACGAGGACCCTGGCGGTCAAAGGGGTTCGGGAGGTGTTCTAACGATTTGTTACCGTGCTGTTACTTGATTGTTACTTTCTCTAAGTTCGACCGTTGCTGGGGACGGTCCGGTGGGTTGAACCTGGTAGGTGCAGGATCATCTCCGCCACGTCAACCACGTGCCCGCAGATCTCCTCAGCGTGATCTGCGGCGTGTCTGAAACCGTGGGCCTCGTAGAAGCGTTGGGCCCGCGTGTTATCCCGCTCCACCCGTAGCACGAGGCTCGTAGAGAGTGGGAACCTGCCAATGCCGGCTCGGAGGAGGCGGGATCCTATTCCCCGTCCCTGCATT
>DATMVF010000021.1:0-11651 GCA_035563475.1 Rubrobacter sp. | reverse complement strand
TGCTGACATGCTGACAAGCGACAGCCGCAGGCTGGAGCGTGCTGACGTGCTCTTCAGCGGACGCGGGGCTGGTTGGCGTTCGTGCGCGAGCGTCCGAAGATACGGTCCAGGTAGCGGTCCGCGGCCCACGCGCCAGCGGCGCCGCCGAGGACGCCCAGGAAGATGTCGAATATCGTATCTGGCAGGGCGTTGGAGACGCTAATGCCCATCAAGGACATCATGCCCTCGATGCCCTCCCAACCCGTGGCGCCGAGGAGACCGATGACAGAGCCTGTGATGATGGCCCGCATCGGTGTGTCGAAGAACTCGTCGTCTCCCCCACCACGGTAGATGATCTCGGCCAGTATCAGCACGAGCGTAAAAGGCGTGATGAAGTGGGCGACCTCGTCGTAGAAGAGAACGGGTTCGAAGAGCTTCCACAGAAAGCCGGCCGCGTTCAAAGCGATGCAGAACAGGATCAGGACCACGATGTATTTTCGCGGCATTATCCTGTCACCACGGTTCGCTAAACACCGGGGAACCCGTACTGGAACACGCCCTCGGGCACCTCGTGGCAGTGGCGGCAGCGTGCCTGGTAGCTCTCCTCGGCCCCTATCAGGATGGTCGGCGCGGAGACGGGGGCCGGTCTTCCGTCGATGAGACGCTGTGAGCGCGAGGCTTCCCTGCCGCAGCGGGCGCAGATGGCCCTCAGCTTTACCACCTCGTCGGCCTCGGCCAGCAGCCTCGGCATCGGCCCGAATGGCTCGCCCTTGAAATCCATGTCGAGGCCCGCCGCGATTACCTCGTTTCCCGCATCGGCCAGTCGCCTGCAGACCTCTATGATCCCCTCGTCGAAGAACTGCACTTCTTCGATGGCCACAACGTTGGTAGTCTCCTCTACCTTCCCTAGTAGCTCTTCGCTACTCGAGACGGCGAGCGCTCTGTGCGGGACCCCGTTGTGGGAGCGTATCTCGGTGTCCTCCGAGCGGGTGTCGATGGTGTGCTTGAAGACCTGTGCGCTGCGGTGGGCGTAGAGGGCCCTGCGTACGCGTCGGATCACCTCCTCAGTCTTGCCCGAGAACATCGAGCCCGTAATGACGATGAGGGACCCGGTTCTCCGGGTCGAATAATCTAGCGGTGGATCGAAGATCTGCGCCATGGTGCTTATTCTACCCTCCGCCCAGCCGTCCACAGGATCTGCTTCGCTAGCGCAGGTTCCGTTTGGGCTTGCGGCGTTCCCTCCTGTACCTGGCAACGGCGACCACTACTACTCCGAGGATCACGAGACCCGAGGTCACCAAAAACAGTGCGACGTACTCGGGCGCCTGGCGCCCCAGGTACGAGTAGAGGAATGTCTGGGGGAAGATGCCGAGGGCCGTGGCCGCTATGAAGCTTCTGAAGCGCATCCGGGTGAGTCCCGCTGCAAAGGAGATGGCGTCGAAAGCGACACCGGGTAGAAGCCGTCCGGCGAATACGGCGTAGACTCCCCACCGCGCGAACCAGCGGTCGGCCGATTGGAGCCCCGTCCTCCCGACGAGCACTTCTACGGGGACCCTGCCGAGGGCGCGCGAGATCCCGAAGCACACGGCCGCCGCGAGCACGTGCCCGAACAGGGAGAGCATCCAGCCCCAGAACACCCCGAAAGCGAGCCCGTTGGCGAACGTGATGAGGAAGGATGGTACAGGCGCAACCAAAGCCTGCAATACCATAAGAAAACACGAGGCCACAGGCGCCCACAGACCGAACGAGACGATGTAGTCTCTGAGCCCGGCGATGTCTCCACGACCCAGGATCCCCAACGCCCGATTCGTCTCGGACCGGAACTCCGCCGACAGGAGATACAGCAGCCCGAAGACCGCCGCTGCCGTAGCGAGCAACAAGACCCGCAACCAGCGCACCGTACGGGCGCTAAGTCCTGCCGGTCGCGCCTCGTAAGGTAGTTGCTCGGGCCCGTTCATCGGTCCATGTTATACCGCCGCCGGACCTGAAGAACTTTGGAAGATGGCGGCTCCTCGCTCGTTCGCGAGTCGAGAGGTCGGAGAAGCGCTCTGCGACTCTCTATTCATTGGTGGCCGGTGAGGTGGCGTCATCGGACTCGTTAACCGAAGCTCATTAGCCGGTAGTTATCGTTACCACTGTGGCCAGGATCGAGGTGTTGTAGAGAAACGAGAGAATTTGATGTCCTAGGACTGCCTGGCGTATCGCATCGTCGGTTACATCGACGTCGGAGACGGCAAAACTCGTGCCGATGGTAAAGGCGAAATAGGCAAAGTCGCGTTGCTTCGGACTCTGCTCGCCAGGAAAGGTAAGCCCTCCGGGCGATTCTTCGGATCGATAGTAAAGGTAAGCGTAGTGGAGCGCGTAGGAGGTATGAAGCACTCCCCACGCCAAGACCACTCCTAACGCGGCCATGAAGGCCAGAGAGATGCCTCGTGTGGTTTGCAGGTCGCGTACCTCGGGCGCAAGGCTGATCGCCAGCACCAGACTAACCAGACTTACGAGGACGATAAAGAACAAAGAGCTCGTCCGACTAACCAAGAACAGTACCCGCAGTATTCGCAGTGCCACCGAGCGCAGTATGGAAAGGTGCGGGCGAGGTGGTAATCGCTGGTCTAAAGCCCATCGACGGGTCTGCTGGGCGGAAGAGCGGACTAGCAGAAACCAGGTAAGCCCCAAGTAAGTAACCGCCCAGACGACCCAGTAGGTCATCAACCTGAGGGCCCATATGTCCCAGGAGGTCTTCAACCCAAGGTCTAAACCCATTGCCCAAGGCCGCAGCGCGTAGACGACGACAAGGGCGGTGATCGCGGCTATCAGTATCCGCCCAATATCCGTCAAACTGTTTCCCCGCCCCGTAGCAGACATAGGCAGTGCACAAGGCGTAGCATACATAATCCTTCGTAGCGGTCGGCCTTGCCCTTTGCTGGTCGCTGAATGCCGATAACAGGTCCTAGATCAGGTCGAGCGTGGTTCGCGCCATCCTTATGGAGGCGGCGTCTACCATCTGCCCGTCTACGCTTACCGAGCCCGAGCCTTCGGCGTTCGCCTCCTCGTAGGCTGCGACGACCTTCTTCGCCCACTCTACTTCCCGATCGGTGGGCGAGAAGACCTCGTTGACGATCCCTATCTGCGCGGGGTGGATGCACCACTTACCGTCGAAGCCCAGAGAGCGGGCGATCAGGCAGCTCCCACGCAACCCCTCCTCGTCGCGGTAGTCGGCGACGGGACCGTCGAGGACGCGCAGGTTCGCGGCGCGGGCCGCCACCACGATGCGCTGCATGGCGTAGTGGAAGCGGTGGCCGGGATACGCTTCGTCCCACTCGTCCATCACGCCGATACTCGTCTGGGGCATGCTCATGCTGGCAGCGAAATCTCCAGGACCGAAGTGGAGGGCCGTGAGGCGGTCCGTGGCGCGGGCTATAGAGTCCACGTTGGCCAGGCCTTCGGCGCTCTCTATCTGGGCTTCGAGCTCTATCTTGCCCTTCTCCAGCTCCATAGCCAGCTCCAGCTGGGAGAGGAGGATAGAGACAGCGTGGAGATCTTCGGGGCGGTTCACTTTGGGGATCATGACGGCGTCTAAAGAGTCGCCGGCCTCTTCGACCACCTCGATCAGATCCCTGTAGAAGTAAGACGTGTCCAGTGCGTTGGCCCTGTAGAGTCCCGGACGACCACGCCAGCCGAGCTCTTTTAGAGCGGAGACAACGTCCCCGCGGGCCGCGGCCTTGTTGTCGGGGGCTACGGCATCTTCGAGATCGAGGAACACGGCGTCGGCCTCCGAGGCGAGCGCCTTCTCGACCATCTTCCGCCGCGTTGCGGGGACGGCGAGGAGGGAACGGACGGCTTTCATACTACTTGTCGAGGAGCGTCTCTACGGGCTCTCCGCGCAGGGACGCGTCCAGAACCTCCACGGGGTGGGCCATCGGAAGACCCCCGTGGCCCATCTTCTTCAGGCTCGACTGGATCTGGAGCATGCAGCCGGGGTTGGAGGTAACGATAATCCGCGCCCCGGTCTTCAGGATGTTGTTCGCCTTGCGCTCGCCGAGTTCGGCGGCCGGCTCGGGCTCGACCATGTTGTAGATGCCCGCTGATCCGCAGCAGATCTCGGCCTCCCTGATCTCCTTTACGTCTATCCCTGGAATCTGCTTGAGGGTCTGGCGCGGTTGCTTGCGTACTCCCTGCGCGTGCGCCAGGTGGCAGGCATCGTGGTAGGCCGCCGTAACAGGCAACGGATTTCGCTCGGCCACAGGACCGAGCTCCTGCAAAAACTCCGAGACATCGCGGACCTTCGCACTGAAGGCCTTCGCCCTCTGAGCGTACTCGGGGTCGTCGCGCAGCAGGTAACCGTACTCCTTCATCGTCGAGCCACAGCCCGCGGCGTTGACGACGACGTTGTCCAGGTCCAGGTCCTCGAAGGTGTCTATGGTCTTGCGGGCGAAGTCCAGGGACTCCTCCTCGCGGCCCGCGTGGGTGGAAAGGGCGCCGCAACAACCCTGCTTGGGAGCCACCACCTCACAACCCTCGGCGGCCAGGACGCGCACCGTGGCGGCGTTGACCGGGGAGAAGAAGACCCGCTGCACGCAGCCCGTTAATACGCCGACCCTGCGGCGTTTCTCGCCCACAGGGCCTGTTAACTCGGGGATCTTCTCTTCCTTCGGCACATCGGGCAGTAGAGCCTCCATAGCCCGCATCCTGGCCGGGATGCGTTGCATGACGCCGGCCCTGCGCAGCTTGTCCCCGATCCCGAAGCGCTGGTAGAGGCGCATCGGTGCCGCGACGGCCCGAAGGCGGTTGGGGTAGGGGAAGAACTGGAAGATCATCTCCCTGAACGCCTTGTCGTCGGCCCGCCGCTCGTAGCGGCGCTCGACCTGCTGGCGCGTGGACTCGATGAGCTTGTCGTACTGCACGCCTGACGGGCAGGCCGTAACGCAGGCCATGCACCCCAGGCACAGATCCCAGTGGCGGACCATCTCGTCGTTCATCGGCTCCTCGTCGAGGCCCTTGTTCATCAGGTAGATGCGCCCGCGCGGGGAGTCCATCTCTTCCCCGAACAACACGTACGTCGGGCACGTCGGCAGGCAGAAGCCACAATGCACGCACTCGTCTATGAGGGCCTTGTCCGGCGGATGGTGGTCGTCGAAGGCCGGGAACGCATAGCCGCCGCTCTCGGGCCGGTCCTCGCCCATCGTGTGCCGCAGAGAGTCCGTGGTCGCCGCGAAGGTGCTCTGCCCCACGTCCTCCGGGCTCCCGGCGCCGATGGCCCCAGCCATAGCGTCCTCACGCGCCGTCCCCTCGTCGCTCCGGCGCTCCGTAGCGTCCGTCGCGTCGTAGCGGTCGCCGGATTCGCCCCGACCGTTTCGCTCTGTCACTAGTTACCTCCCAGGAACCTGCCGGGGTTCATGCCGCCCCGGGGATCGAACTTCTCCTTCACCCTCCGCACGAGACCGAGATAATCTCCCCCGTTGTCCCACGTACTAACTCTTTGCTTCAGGGTTAATGGGGCGCGTTGCAGGGTCACGTTCCCGCCGCGGCGAACCCAGATCTCTCGCATCTCCTCCACGAACCCGGCCGCGCCGTCTTCGTTCTCCCCGGAGAAGCCGACGAGGGTGACACCGGTCCCGGCGTGACCCGTGATGCGCGGATGCGCGAGTCCCTTGCGCTCCGCCGCGCCAAGGACCGCTACCAGCACGGCGGCCAGCTCCGCCGGCGGAGCACCGATCTTCAGGACGACCCCGTCGGCGACCTCGGGCGGCGCGAGGGGGCCGAGATGATTCACCTCCTCGTCCGAGAGCGTCCGCACCTCCCCGAATTGCTTGAGGAGGAAGGAGGTGGTCTCCGCCTTGGCGTCTATGCCTCCGGGGATGCTCTCCAACAGCACCGCCAGCTGTTTCTCGTTCTCGTCATACTGCAACTCGACCGCCGTAGCCTCAACCTGAGAATGAACTATAGCCTGCGCCGCAGCCTGCGCCTGCTGGGGTTCTGTGACTTCGACGGCCACGGTGCGGGAGGAGCCGGGACGTGGATGGAGGCGGAAGTTGGCGTTGGCGATGACGCCGAGGGTGCCCAGGGAGCCGGTAAAGAGCTTCGACAGGTCATAGCCGGCCACGTTCTTGACGACCTTGCCGCCTGCCTTGGCCACGGTACCGTCGTGCAGGACGACGGTTATGCCGATGATCAGGTCCCGTATGGTGCCGTACCTGTACCGCCTCGGCCCGGAAGAGTTGGCGGCGACTATTCCGCCGATGGTGGCCCCGCTCTCCGGCGGGTCTATGGCGAGCATCTGGTCCGAGCCGGAGATGTGTTCTTGCAGGTCTTCCAGCTTTACCCCGGCCTCGAGGCGGATGATCTGGTCTCCCGGCGTGTGTTCCAGCACCTCGTTCATGCGCGCGGTGCTCACGATGAGGTCGAGCCGGCGCGGCGGGTCGCCGATGTGCATCTTCGTGCCGCCGCCGCGGGGCGCGACGGCCAGGCCCTCGCGGGCGGCGAGCTTCATCAGGTCGCTGATCTCCTCGATGGAGCCGGGCTCGACCACGAAGTCGGGTTCGACGCCATCTACGGCGTCCTGTTCCGTCGCTTCGCGGAGGTTGTCCTGGCCGACTATGTGTCTGAGGTCCTCTGCGAGTCCTTTCTCCGTCTGCATCAGAACTGCTCCACGATGCCGGCCTTCTGCAGTGGGTGCATGTGGAAGGGGCCAGGACGTTCGCCGCAGAGGCGGGGGGTGGGGAAGATCTTCCCCGGGTTGGCCAACTGGTGCGGATCGAACGCGCACCGCAGGAGCTGCATGACGTTCATGTCGTCGTCGGTGAACATCTTGGGCATGTACTTCTTCTTGTCCTCCCCTATGCCGTGCTCCCCGGTGAGCGACCCGCCGTGCTCCAGGCAGGCGAAGACGATCTCGCCGGCCAGCTTCTCGGCCTTCTCGGCCTCGCCCTCGTTATCGTTGTTGTAGAGGACCAGGGGATGCAGGTTACCGTCCCCGGCGTGGAACACGTTGGCGACCCGCAGGCCGTACTCTCCGGCGAGCTCGGAGATCCTGCCGAGGACCGCGGGCAGCTCCGTGCGGGGGATGACGCCGTCCTGGACGTAGTAGTCGTTGGAGATGCGGCCCATGGCGCCGAAAGCGGCCTTACGGGCCTTCCAGAAGAGGGCGCGTTCCTCGTCGTCCTCGGCCACCCGGATCTCCGTGGCCTCGTTCTCCTCGCAGATCTCGAGCACCCGTCCGAACTGTTCCTCCACCTCAGCTTCAGGCCCGTCCAGCTCGATAACGAGCACCGCGCCAGCGTCGGGCAGGCCAGGGTGAACGGCCTCCTCGACGGCCTCCATGGTCAGGCGGTCCATCATCTCGATGGCGGCGGGGATTATCCCTTCGCCGATGATCCCCGAGACGGCGCCGCCGGCCCCCTCGGTACCTTCGAAGCCGGCAAGCAAGGTGTGCACCGCCTCGGGGACGCGGCACAGACGGAGTGTGATCCTGGTGGCGATACCAAGCGTCCCCTCCGACCCTACGAAAGCGCCGAGCAGGTCGTAACCGGGCGCATCCGGCGCCCGGCCGCCCCCGATGTGCGTCACCGAGCCGTCGGGCAGCACGACCTCCGCGCCCATCACGTGGTTCGTCGTAAAGCCGTACTTCAGGCAGTGGACGCCGCCGGAGTTCTCCGCCAGGTTGCCGCCGATGGAGGAGACGATCTGGCTGGCCGGGTCCGGCGCGTAGTAGTAGCCTTCGTCGGCGACCTCCTGGCTCACCCACATGTTGACGACGCCGGGCTCGACCACGATACGCTGGTTCGGGATGTCCACTTCTAGAATCTTGCGCATCCTGGAGAGCACGATCAGGACGCCCGACTCGACCGGCAGTGCCCCGCCCGAGAGGCCTGTCCCCGAGCCGCGGGCGACGAAGGGAATCCCCTCGTCGTAGCAGAGCTTGACTATGTTCTGGACGTGTTGGCCGGTCTCGGGGAGGACGACGAGGTCGGGGATGACGCGGTAGTTCATCAGGCCGTCGCACTCGTAGGTGCGTAGCTGCTCGTGCTCGTGGATCACACCCTGGGCGCCCACGATGCCTTCCATCTCCTTTATGAGCCGGCTACGCTCCATGTTTGCCCTCCTTCGGCGGGAAGCTTCAGCCTCCCTCCCCTATCTCGTGTTGTGCGGCTTCCTCCAGCAAGGTGAGTAGCGCCGAGTGGTCCCTATCGCCCCGGCCCTTGGCCTTCGACGCTTCGAGCATCTGGTCCACGATGGCCGTGACCGGCAGGGCCACACCATATTCCCTGCCCGCCACAAGGGCTATACCCAGATCCTTGTGGTGCAATTCTATCCTGAAACCCGGCTCGAAGTCGTGGGAGAAGAACTTCTGCTTCTTGGCCTCCATCACCGCGCTGCCCGCCAGCCCCCCGGAGAGCGCCTCCACCACCTTCTCCGGCGCGACGCCGGCCTTCGACCCGAGCACCAGAGCCTCCGAGACAGCCTCGATGTTGAGGGCCACCACGATCTGGTTGCAAGCCTTGACAACCTGACCGGCTCCGGTGGGTCCCACATGCGTCGCCACCTTCCCCATCACGTCGAACAGGGGACGGGCGCGCTCGAAGTCCTCCTCCGTACCGCCCACCATGATGGAGAGCGCGCCCTCTATGGCCCCCACGTCGCCCCCGGAGACCGGCGCGTCCAACATCGAGGCGCCCTTCTCTCGGACCTTCTCCGAAAGCTCCTCGGTGACCACGGGCGAGATCGTGCTCATATCCACGAGCAGAGCGCCGTCGCGGATACCTTCGAGGACGCCGCCCTCCCCGGCGACCACGGCCTCGACGTCAGGCGAGTCGGGGAGCATGGTGATGACAGTGTCGCACGCCTCCGCCACCTCCCTCGGGCTGCCGGCAGCGGTGGCGTTGCCTTCCTTCGCCAGTTCTTCCGCCTTCTCAGGACTGCGGTTGTGGACGACCAGTTCGTAGCCCGCCTCCATCAGGTTCTCCGCCATCGGCCGGCCCATGATCCCGAGCCCTATAAAGCCTACCGCCTCAGCCATGGTGCTCCTCTCTAAAGTCCAAGGTCAGACACGGCTACGTCCCTACCGCGCAGTTCTTTCGGCAACCAACCGAAGCTCTCCTCGGTCGACCCTGTGGTCGGGTTGTACTCCAGGCCGACGTAGCCATCGTAGCCGAGTTTTTCGAGTTCGCCCAGGACGAACGGGTAGTGGATCTCACCCGTCCCCGGCTCCCCACGCCCGGGAGAGTCCGCGATCTGGACGTGCCCGATGTGGTCGAAGTGCTCGCGCAGGTTGGCGACCAGGTTACCTTCCATGCGCTGCATGTGGTAGAAGTCGTGCTGGATTCGGACGTTCTCCCGCCCGACACGCTCCACGAACTCAACGGCCTGCTCCGTGGTGTACAAGAGATAGGGCCCGTTCTCGAAGGTGTTGACGGCCTCGACCATAACGGTAACGTTCGCC
Organism: Rubrobacter sp.; assembly: GCA_035563475.1. Classification (GTDB taxonomy): domain Bacteria; phylum Actinomycetota; class Rubrobacteria; order Rubrobacterales; family Rubrobacteraceae; genus Rubrobacter_D. The sequence continues at coordinate 2,233 of DATMVF010000021.1, read as the reverse complement.
GCTTCTGCCTCCTGTGCGGCGAAGCGAACGTTCTCGCGTGCCAGCGCGAGTTGCTCTTCGCGGTCCATACCGGGGATCTCGTGCCCCACCAGCACGTTCATCCTCTCGCAGCCGAACGAGCGCGCCAGATCGAGGGCCACGGGCACGTTCTCTGTGAACAGATGTTGCCGCTCGGGATCGCTCACCAGCCCCCTGTCTCCGGCCGCCATATCTCCGGCGTCGAAGTTGAAGAGCGCCACGTCGAGTCCGGCGTCTCTGACGGCACGCTCTACGGCCTCAAGCTGCGCCTCGTGACCGGGCCACCAGAACTCGACCGCGGAAAAACCCGCTGCGGCCGCCCGGCCGAACCGTTCCAGTAATGGGACCTCTTTGAACAAGATGGAAACGTTCGCGCTGAACTTCATACCAGCCCTCCTTAGGCCACAAGCATAACCCAACCGGGCGTCGAACTCCGGGATGGTTACAATGCCCTCGTGCGCGAGGACCTCCAGGAGATATATGCGGCCGGCCTGGCCGCCGCCGACCCGCAGCGGGCCGTGCGGCGCGAGCTGGAGCTCGAAGACGGCGCCATCCTGGCCGGAGAGAGGCGTTTCGAGCCGCGGCGCGTGTTCGTACTCGCGGCGGGCAAGGCGGCGGGAGCGATGGCGAAGGCCGCAAAGGAGCTTCTCGGGGAGAAGGTCTCAGGCGGGCTCGTCGTCACCAAAGACGGTCACGATCCGGGTCCCGAGGGTCTCGAGACCGTCTTCGCCTCCCATCCCGAGCCCGACGAGAGGGGTGTGGAGGCGGCCTGCAGAGTACAGGAACTTGCGGAGTCGCTCGGAGAAGACGACCTGCTTCTCGCTCTCATCTCGGGTGGGGCATCGGCGCTCCTCGCCGATCCGGCCGCACCGATCGAGCTCGCGGACCTGAAGCGGCTTACGTCCGACCTCCTCAAGAGCGGGGCGGACATAGGGGAGATCAACACCGTAAGGAAGCACGTCTCTGTGTTGAAGGGGGGTGGCCTGGTACGGCTGGCCCATCCTGCCCCAACCATAGCCCTCCTGCTCTCGGACGTGGTCGGCGACGATCCCTCTTCCATCGCCAGCGGCTTGACCGCCCCCGACCCGACGACCCTGGAAAACACCCGGCGCGTGCTGGAACGATACGGCATAGAACCACCGGATAGCGTCGTGGATCATCTGCAGAGCGCCGAGGAGACTCCGGCACCGGACGATACGATCTTCGAGAACGTCGTGAATCGAATCTGCGGCGGCGGCCGGCACGCGGCCGAGGCTGCGGCGAAGAAGGCAGGAGAGCTCGGATACACGCCGTTGCTGCTCACCACCACCCTCACGGGCGACGCCCTCGGGGCGGCCTCGATGTACGCGGCGATCGTCAGGGAGGTACTGGCGAGCGGGAATCCGTCCCAGCCGCCGTGCGCCATCGTCTCGGGCGGCGAGGCGACGGTTACCGTGCGCGGAAGCGGCACCGGCGGGCCGAACCAGGAGTTCGCTCTGGCGCTCGCGGTCGAGCTGGATGGCGTCGAGGGTTGGACCGCGTTCTCGGCCGACACGGACGGCAACGACGGATCTACCGACGCGACGGGTGGCATCGTGGACGGGGAGACGGCGCAGAGGATCGCGGACGCCGGCATGGACCCGGAGGGGGCGCTGGCGGATAACGACTCGTACGCGGCGCTGGAGGCGGGCGGAGCCCTGCTTCTCACAGGGCCGACAGGCACCAACGTCAATGATCTGAGGGTGGCCCTGATCTCCCGAGGGTGAAGTTGGAGGGTTGCATCGTGACGCTTGCGGTGCCATTCTTTCGCACCGCAAGTCTTACCGCCGCATCGGACAGTTCTAGGAAGATTGGAGCCTGATGTACGAACAAGTCTACGAACCCATAGCGGGAAACCTTGCGCTCTCCACGCTGGTGGCGGTCATCCCGATACTCGTGCTGTTCGTGTTGCTGGCGGGGCTCCGAATGGCGGCGCAGTGGGCATCGCTTATCACCCTCGCCGTGGCGCTCGTGATCGCGGTGGTGGTCTACGGGATGCCGATCGGCCTGGCCCTCAATTCGACGCTCCTTGGGATCTGCTTCGGGCTCTTTCCCATCGTCTGGATCGTCATCAACGCGATCTTTATCTACAACGTCATCGTGGACACGGGCTTCTTCGACACCATCCGCGACTCGCTCGCCGGTGTCAGCAACGACCGGCGGATACAGGTCGTGCTTATCGCGTTCGTCTTCGGGG
>DATMVF010000020.1:0-14806 GCA_035563475.1 Rubrobacter sp. | reverse complement strand
GGGGAGCCCGCGCTGGCGAAGGCCACCTTCGAGCGCTGGACGAACCGCGTACCGGAAGACGCCGACATGCTCATAAACGCCGGCCTGACCCTCTTCGACGCCGCCGACTACGCCGAAGCCCTCGAGTTCTTCGAGAAGGCGATAGAGGCCGCCGCAGACGACTTGCAGAAGTGCGGCGCGCGGACCTTCAGGGCCAACGCCCTGGATATGCTGGGCCGCTACGCCGAAGCCGTAGGCGCCTACGAGGAGGTCATAGCGGCGGCGCCCGAGTGGTGGGAGGCCCACGCGAACCTGGGGATCTGCCACGCCCGCAACGGTGATCTGGAGAAGGCGGAGGCCGCCTTCAGGCAGGGCCTCGAGGACTGTCCCGGCTCGCCGGAGATCAGGGACGAACTGGCGGCCCATCTGCTCGCCTTGAGGAAGAACCTTCCAGAGGCCTTGAGGCTCTCGGAGGAGGCCGTGGCGCTGGGGCGGGATGAGATCCGGCACCTCATAACCCTCGGGGAGGCCAGGCTCGCCCTGGAAGACGAAGACGGGGCGGCCGCGGCCTACGACGCGGTCCTGGCCCTCGACCCCGAGAACCCGGAGGCCCACCTCGAGCTCGGTATCTTGAGCGAGCGCAAGGGGGAGATGGGGCGGGCGGAAGAGCACTTCGTGGAGTCGCTGAAGGTGGATCCCGCGAACCCCCGTGCGCTCTACTCGTACGCGAGCCTCTACTACACGGCCGACGACCTGGAGGTGGCGGAGGAGATCCTGGAGCGGGCCATAGCCGCCGACGCGAGATACTCCCCCGCACTCTCCGCGCTCGCCAGTATCCAGGCCCGCCGCGGCGAGTACGGCGACGCGCTCGACTACATCGAGAAGGCCGTCGACGCCGGCGAACGCGACGTCGAGCACTTCAGGAGCGCGCTGGAGTTCGCGCCCCTGCACGCCGACCCACGCTTCCGCACCCTCCTCTCCCGTATGGTGGGCGACAGGAGCAACGGGCAGGGTTAGGATGCGCCGCGGTCCTCGCACAAGAGGCAGGCGCCGATGAGGGCCAGGAACGCCAACGACGAGAACACCGTCCGCACACCGTTCCAGAAGTTCCAAGGACCCTCATAGGCGGCCCTCGCGCCGGCCAGTTCGGCGGACGATGCGCCCTCGGCGACGCGGGCCAGTTCCTCGTTCAAAGGTACGTTCACGAAGACCGTGAGTAAGAAGCAGCCCCCGATGTAGAGCGCGCAGGCCAGCGCAACGAGCCAAAAACGGCCCGACCTGGGCTGCGGGAAGTGCACGGCGAGCAGAAGACGCCGGCCACGAGGCCGGTGGCCAGGGTGGCCAGGCCCAGCGCGAGGGTGCGGACGGCCGAACCAAGAATCCTCGGTCGGGGAGCCCTGTGGCCCGTGGTTTCGATCCTGGTCTGTGACATGGTGTGCCTCCACTATTCGTCGTGGCCTGGGATCTGACGTCGGGCGCTCAACCGATACGCAGCGCGATCGTGAGCGTGGCAGCCGCGGCGAGGGCCGCTGCGAAACGCAGGTGGTTCCATGCGGTCCAACCCCGAAGGTAGCGCGACCAGTGGTCCTCGGCGCCCGCGCCGTGTGGCTCGATCCTCGCCAGCGCCTCGTTGCGCGGCACGTGGTAGGCGACGGTGGTCACGATCGTGCCCACCAAATACAACGCGCCGCCGGTGAGCAGGTACCCGGCGAAGGGCTCGCCCCACACCAAGAACGACGAGACGATCAACGTCCCACAAGCCAGGGCCGTTCCGAAGAGCGCCGCCATAAACGCGGGAGTGATCGCCGCCACATTGACTGCCTGCATGGCGGCGATGCCCTGCTGGGCCGGCAGCCGGGCGAGAGCGCTCATCACGAAAGCCGAGAAGGCGAAGAAGACCCCGGCTATCACACCACATCCGAGGGCTGCAACGAACGTCAGCGCGAACAGAAGACCGTTCATCGGCCGACACGTCCTAGCGGATCCCAGCCCACACGCTGGAAGAGGCGGCTTTCGTGCCCGTTCTCGGCCTCCATACTCGGCTCCTTTCTCCTTGCTTTACACAGTGTAGATTGACACGCGGATGGCCTGTGAGTCGGTGTGTGGGCCGGATGCAAGAGCTGACCAGGCGTGCCTTCGTGCGAGATGCCGGGGGCGTAGCCGGTAAGAGTGCGCCCCTTCGGGGCCGTCTACAGCAGCTTCAGCTTCGCCGTAGAGTATCTCAGGTCTTCGACGAAAGCATCCATCTCACGGATACGCTGGGCGGCCAGATCCTTGCTGCTCCTCAGGACGAGGAGGTCGGGGATCCTCCGCCGCAGGCTCTCCGCGTTCCAGATCGCCGCCCTTATATCCGGCACGTCTTCTTCCGTGCCGACCATGGCCAGCATGCGGGAGATACCGATGGCGCCCAGGTAGTCGAGGCCGACCGCGTCTTTGAGGAGAACGGTCTCAGAGGCAGTGCCGGCGGGCGCCCCTGGTGGGTGGTGTTCGATCGCCTCTATGACCGCCTGGCTCGCCTGAGGGGGAAAATCCCAGTCCTTGAGGATACGGCCGGCCACCACCGCCGAGCGCTTGGCGTGGTCGGACGGCTCCCGCAAGGCGTAGGCCTTGTAGAGACCGACATCGTGCAGCAGGGCGGCCGCGCGCAGAATCTCCTCGTCGTAGGAGATTCCCTCCAGGGCAGCTAGCTCCTCAGCCAGGGCGAAGACCCTCAGGCAGTGGACGTACCCGTAAACAGGGTGCGTCCCAACCCTGGCGATGTGCTCTTCGATCTCCTCTACCACCGTTTTCATGGCAGAGAGTCTAGCGAATAGGTCCCGACGGTGCGAGTAGGGACGGGTTTGAAACCCGCCCCTACGTCTTCGCGAAGCACCCTACGCACGGAGCGCCCCTGCGCTTACCGCCTTTCTCGAAGATCGCGGAGCAGGGCGGCCTGGCCAACATCATCTACGGTCAACATCCCCACCAGGTTGCCATCCTTGACGACGGGCAGGGCCCTGAAGCCGCTCTCCTGAAGGATACGGTTGCCGTCTGTAAAGAGGTCGGCGTCGGGTGAGATGGTAGGAAACTCTGTCTTCATCAGGTCGCGGACGGTGGCAAAACGGCCGGGGGAGTGGGCTGCGGCCATGATCTCGTTGCGGGTGATGATGCCGACCAGATCTCCTTCCTCGTCGAGGACGGGGAAATCCTCCTGGTAGCCGTGGATAACGGAGTCGAGGATTTGGCCGAAGTTGTGGTAGGGCGTTACCGTCTCGATTCGGCCCTTGGTACCCATTACGTCAGAGACCGTGAGCCCGCGCATCTGCTCCCTCTGGCGGACCATCCCTGCCTCGCCGCTCGCGCCGAGAAAGACGAAGAAGCCGACGATGGCGAGCAGGAAGTTGTTGCTAAAGAAGCCCAAGAGGATGAAGAGGACGGCGAAGGCCTGCCCTACGGTCGAGGAGATATTCGTGGCGCGCAAGGGTCCGAGGCGCGTGGCGAGCAGGCCGCGCAGCACACGGCCACCATCCATCGGGAAGGCCGGGATCATATTGAAGACCACGAGGGCGACGTTGATCATGCCTAGCGTGGCGAAGAGCTGGCCCAGGGACCCTACCCCGGAGAGTATGTCCGTCGGAACCGAGAGGTTGCCCCCGAAGAGCAGGGCGAGTCCGAAGAATATGGGGGCGAGCACGACGTTGACGAGCGGACCGGCTACGGCGACCTTCACCTCGTCGATGGGTCTCTCAGGAAGTGACTTCATCCTGGCCAGCCCGCCGATGGGCAGGAGCGTGATGTCCTGAACCTCGCTCCCGAGACGCATGGCCACGAGCGAGTGGCCAAACTCGTGAAGCAAGACGCAGAAGAACAGTACGACCACAACGCCGACGGTGACGAGCGCGTCCACGAAGCTGCCCGAATCTCCGAAAGCGAGATAGCCGAAGAAGGCCAGCAGCAGGAAGAAACTCCAGTGAACCTTCACGTCTATACCGAACGCACTGCCTATCTTGAAAGATCCACCCATTATTGCGTTGAGTTTACCCCACGCACCGGCGGGCGGTGTGATCCGAAACCCCCTCTGCCTGCTAGAATCGAGGGGTGGAGGAACGTACCCAAGGCTACCGTCTCGTTACGACCGCGGAAGACCTTGGCGCCGTCGCGAAGACCCTGCAAAGCGCCGAAACCATCGGCGTGGACATCGAGACCACGGCCCTCTCCCCCCGCGACGGAGGGGTGCGCCTGCTCCAGCTCGCCACCCCGGAGGAGACGTTCGTAATCGATATCTTCGAGGTCGGCGACCTCTCACCACTCACAGGGGTGCTCGAAGGCGGGCCGGTCAAGGTGGGGCACAACCTGAAGTTCGATTACCAGTTCCTTAGTGCCCTGTACGGTGTCTCGCTCTCGCCCCTCTTCGACACGATGCTCGCTGCCCAGGTCCTCGATGGCGGCAACTACGGGGCATCCTACTCGCTGGAAGCCGTGGTGGAGCGTTACCTCGACGAGTCGCTCGACAAGTCCGAGCAGAGGAGCGACTGGTCTGGAGAGTTGAGCGAAGCACAGCTCGAGTACGCCGCACGGGACGCAAGGGTCTTGCTGCCTCTGCGCGAACGACTTGCGGCATCGCTAGAAGAGGAAGAGCTCGGACGAATCTCTCGAATAGAGTTCGCGGCCGTCGCGGCGATAGCCGAGATGGAACTCGCCGGCGTCAAGCTCGACGTAGCCCGCTGGAAGGAGCTAGAGGTGAGGGTGCGCGAGCGACGCGACCGGGCCGCCGACCACCTGGAGTCCTTCTTCCCGCCGCCCGAAGGGATATTGCCGCTCGAGGGCCTCGGACCGCGACTCAACCTCAACAGCCCCAAGCAGATCACGGACGCCTTCCGGACCCTGGGGATAGAGCTCCCCGACACGAAGGTCTGGACCCTCCTCAAGGTGGACCACCCGGCGGCGAAGGCACTGCTCGAGTATCGGGAACTACAGAAGAAACTCGGTACCTACCTCGAAACCTACCCCGGCTTTATAAGCCCGAAGACCGGCCGCATTCACGCTAACTTCCTGCAGTGCCGCGTTCCGACCGGGCGTCTCGCCTGTACGGCTCCGAATATCCAGCAGATTCCGCACGAGGACGAGTTCCGCCGCTGCTTTGTGGCCGAAGACGGCAACACGCTCGTCATAGCCGACTACTCGCAGATAGAGCTGAGGATCCTCGCCGAGGTCTCAGAAGATCCCGCCTTCGTCGGGGCTTTCCAGAGAGGCATGGACCTCCACCGCCTGACGGCGGCCACGATGTACAACGTGTCCATGGATGAGGTCACCAAGGACCAGCGCACGGCGGCCAAGCGCATAAACTTCGGCCTGATGTACGGACGCGGCGCCCGCAGTCTCTCCGCCCAGCTAGGCACGGACGAGGAACGTGGGCGCCGACTCATAGACGAGTACTTCGCCAACTACCCCAAAGTGCAACGCTTCTTGCAACGAACGGCCAACCGGGCCGTGCGGGACCGCACACTCCGAACGCTCGCAGGCCGGGTGCGCAAGTTCGGCAACGACCCCGTGGCAGACGACAGGGGCGCCATGCGCCGCGAGGCGATGAACTTTCCGATTCAAGGGGCCGCCAGCGACATAGCCAAGCTGGCCCTGGTCTACGTCCGCGAGGAGGTCGAAGGTCTCGACGCCCGTCTCATAAACTCCATCCACGACGAGTTCGTCATCGAGTGCGCCGAGGAACAGGCCACCGAGGTCTCCGAGAAGACGCAGGCGGCGATGGTCAGGGCGGGGGAGGATATTCTCGAGAAGGTGCCCGTCCAGGTCGAGGTTGAAATCTCCCGCGAGTGGAGGAAGTGAGGGCTCCGCCCGCCGGAACAACCGGCTACTCAGCACAAGCTCGGGGTAGCTCTTAGGCCCCTTCCCCCGCCGGTGGGCGACTGTTTGCGTTGTGCGAATAACCCTTGGCATACCTCGACGCACGGATTTCACCAGAAATGGCCACCTGGCAGACGTCACTGTACTCCCTACCCGATAGTCTGTTCTTGATGTAGCGAAGCGAACTGTGAGAACCTTACCAGTAACAAACAAATATGAGGCTTCGCCAACAGGTGGGTAGCGTATGTATCAAAGGACGAGGGGAAGGCTGTCGAAGCTGAGGAGCAACCTTCTGCTCCTACTCGTTGTGTGTGGGATGTTGCTCGCCGCACCGGCGATAGTGATGGCACTCATAACCGATCTGGGCAACGATACATTGCCCACGATCCAGAACGAGGGGGCGAAAGTAGCCAACCCCGGCACCGATTCGCGCGAGGACGCTTCGCCCGCGCCCGCGATCCAGAACGAGGAAGCTAACATAGGCGCCCCGAGCGCTGACGCATTGCCCGCGCAGGCGATCCAGATCGAGGAGTCGAAGACTGCGGCGGGCAAGAACATAACCCTTACTGGATCCAACTGGCAGCCAGGCGAGTCCGTCCATGTCAAGCTAACGGATGATCAGGGCAAGACCTGGAGCGGCAACGTAGGCGTGACGGCCGATGCGGGTGGTCGGATACAGGTCCGGTTCCAGCTCCCCGCCGGGTTCTCGGCAACCTACGAGGTAACCGCCATGGGTGAGCAGTCCGGCGTGGCGACGACGTCCTTCGCCGGCGGCAACGTGTCGTTCAGCGGTACTTTACCCGCTCCTGCGAGGTGGACCGTCAACTACAGGACGCATGGCGGTGGGAACGCTACCCACGACACTTCTTGCGCCGCGGGGGGCACTGACGGATCCAGGACCATCTTCCCCGATACCATGGGCACAGCGTCCGTAGCCATCTCCGATAAAGGGTCTATGAGGCTTGGGACCGTGACCGTGCCCGCCGACTCGACGCTCGTATTCGACCATTGGACCGACCAGAACGGCAACACGGTTGCCAACGACGCGTGTCTCTCCGGGGACCCGGGAGGCCCGAATGGCAACATCACCGACCTCATCGCGCACTTCGATCCGACGAAGCAGACTCCGGAGGATACAACGAAACAGGCTCCGGAGGCGCAACCCCAGCCGATCGTGAGCACCAACGAGGACACCGCCAAGACGATCACCTTGAGCGGCACCGACGAGGACGGCGATAACGTGCTCTTCTACATCGCCACCGGCCCGAGCCACGGGACCCTCGGGCCGATCGGGGCGCTGACGTGCGCGGGTACGGTGCCGAGGACCTGCTCCGCGAACGTCACCTACACGCCGGACGACGACTACAACGGCTTCGATATCTTCAGCTTCAAAGCCGACGACGGCACCGAAGGCAGCTACCCTGCTCCGGTGTCCATGTTGGTCGATCCGGTCAACGACACCCCGGTGGCCACCGACGAAACCAAGACGATGAGCGAGGACGGCGGTCCGCTCTCCATAGACTTCGGTGGGCTGCTCTCCGACGTGGAGACTTCCGATGCCGACCTCACCTATGGCATCACCGATCCCGCTAAGGGTTCGCTCAGCGGAGCAGGCTCCACTCGCGAGTTTACCCCGGCTGCTGACTTCAACGGCACCGTGAAGATCGACTATGCGCCCACCGACCGCGGCGATCCGGACGAATGCCGGGCCGCCAACCCTCCTTGCGCCGGGGCCGCGATCGGCGCCAAGAAGTCCGTGACCGTTACGGTCGAAGCCGTAAACGACGCCCCCAGCTTCACCAAGGGTCCGGATCAGACCACGAATGAGGATGCCGGAGCGCAGACCATTACCGATTGGGCCACCGCTATCTCTGCCGGTCCCAACGAGACCGGCCAGCGGGTGACCTTCGAGGCCACCAACGACAACAACGACCTGTTCGCCTCGGGAGGACAGCCTTCCGTCGCCCCCGACGGGACGCTTACCTACACCCCCGCCGAAAATGCCAACGGCACGGCCAGGGTTGTTGTGAAGCTCCGCGACGACGGCGACACGGCCAATGGCGGAGCGGACACCAGTGCCGAGCAGAGCTTCACCATCGCTGTCGACTCTGCAAACGACGCGCCTGGCTTCCGGAAGGGCGACAACCAGACGGTAAACGAGGACTCCGGTGCGCAGGTGGTCAACGGTTGGGCTACCGACATCTCTGCTGGCAGCGCCGACGAGAGTGGCCAACGGTTGACCTTCGAGGCCACCAGTGACACCAACCTGTTCACCGCCGGGGGGCAGCCCGAGATCGACGCTAGCGGCAAGCTCACCTACGAGGCCGCGCCCAATGCCAACGGCAGCGCAACTGTCGCCGTGAAGCTCCGCGACGACGGTGGCACGCTGAACGGCGGAGCGAACACCAGTGCCGAGCAGAGCTTCACCATCAACGTCACCGCTGCAAACGACACGCCCATCGCCCGCAGGGACACCCTGGCGACCGTCGAGGACAGGAAACTGGTCTTCCCGTCTAGCGACCTCGTGGGCAACGATTATGAGGGCGCGGACAACGAGTCTAGCCAGACCCTGGCCGTCACGGAGGTCTATGAGGGCGCCGCCGGCACTGTAAGCCTCGGTTCTAACGGCAACATCACCTTCGAACCGGAGGCCGACTTCGGTGGCTACGCCGCCTTCAGATACCTGGTGTGCGACGACGGTAGCCCGAGCAAGTGCTCCGTGCAGAGGGCGACGGTCAACGTGCCGGTCAGCCCCGTAAACGACGCACCGGCAGCAGGCAACCAGTCGGTCACCACCGATGAGGACGCGGCCGTAGCAGTTACCCTCACTGCCCCCGATGCAGAGGGCGACGCCGTGGGCTACATCATCGTGAGTGCTCCGCGGCACGGCACCCTCAACGGCTCGGGCGCCAACCTCATCTACACACCGGAGGCTGACTACAGAGGTCCTGACAGCTTCACCTTCAAGGCCTCCGACGGGATCGCCGACAGCGATCCAGCAACGGTCAGCATCGCGGTCGACTCCGTAAACGACGCACCTGTGGCCACCAGCGACACCATGTCGACCAATGAGGATACTCCTCTGGTCTTCGCGGCCGGTAAGCTACTTGGCAACGACACTCCGGGAACCGCCAACGAGAGCGACCAAACCCTGACGGTCACCGCCGTAGACCTACCCGTCAATGGCCAGGTCTCTCTTGGCACCAACGGCGACATCACCTTCACGCCGGATACCGGCTTCGACGGACAGGCTAGCTTCGAGTACACCGTATGCGACAACGGCAGCCCGAGCGAGTGCTCCGACATGGTAGCGATAGTGGACGTCAAGGCGAGCCCGGTCAACGACGCTCCCGGCTTCACGGCGGGGGCCGACCAGACTGTGACTGAGGACTCTGGACCACACAGCATCCCCGGTTGGGCCAGCGGCATCTCCGCTGGTCCCGCCGACGAGTCAGATCAGGAATTGACCTTCGAGGTCACCAACAACACCAACACCGGGCTGTTCTCTACTCAGCCTTCCGTCGCAGCCGACGGTACGCTCAGCTACGCGCTCGCCACCGACCAGAACGGCAGCTCAGACGTTACCGTGAGGCTCAAGGACAACGGCGGCCTCGCCAACGGCGGAGCGGACACCAGCGCCGAGCAGACGTTCACCATCGACGTAACCGCCTTAAACGACGCGCCGATAGTCAGCAATATGCAAGGTGATGGCGCCGCCAACGAGGGCGACGTCAAGACCTACACCTTCGACATCGCCGACGTGGATAGCGGCGCCTTCTCTGCCTCAGTCGTCTGCGGCGGGCCAGGCAAGGGTGAGCTCGTCCCCGGGAGCGTCCGGATCAGCGGCACCAACGGCCGGTTCGATTGCGAGTTCCTCGACGGCCTGATCTCATCTACCCCGGTCGACATCAGCGTACGGGTCAGCGACGGTGATAGGCTAAGCAACGTTGAGTCCAAGAGCGTTGGCGTCAGCAACGTCGCTCCCGCGCTAACGGGCATCAGCAGCTCTTCGCAGAACGCCCTGGCAGGAACGCTCAACCCCGTGACCTTTACCGGCACGGCGACCGATGTGTCGCCGATCGACCTCGCCGCCGGATTCAGGTGGCGGTGGGCGATCGACGGAGGCGCTTACGGCCCGTTCGGCGCCGTTAACGCCAACACCTTCGAGGTCGGAGACGCCAACAACCAGCACTCCTTCTCCACCTGCGGCACCCACACCGTCGAAGCGCAGGCCATCGACAAGGACGGCGGCGTATCGGCCGAGTCATCCCAGGCCGCGCAGTCCGTGAGCGTGTACGACGGGGTCTTCAGTCCGCCGCTTGTTGACGGCACCACCAACATGGTGCAGAAGGGCCAGGTCATCCCGGTGGAGATCTCCGTCGGGTGCGGCACCACCGACCTGACCAACCTGACTCCCCACATCCAGCTTCTCGGCGGCAACGTCTCGCCCGAGGCTGAATCCGGGAGGACGACCCTGACGACTACCCCGGTCCTGGCGGCCGATACCACTCAGACTATGCGCCCGGTCGATGGGGGCTACATCTACAACCTCCAGGTGCCTAACAACGCCGCGGCGAACCAGAAGTTCACCATCCTGGTCGACCCCTTCGGGGCCACCGCAGACCACGCAGCCACCGGCATGTACGTCGTCCTCAAAGTCGGCAAGTAGGAGATGAAAAGACGGGCTGATCGGATAGTCCGAGCACGAAAGGGCCGGTGCACAACACCCCGGCCCTTCTCTTCTGGGGGCCTAGCGTGCTGCGTTAGCCTACCGCTATGCTGCGATGAGCCCCGCGATGATACCGACAATCCCAACGAGAATCGAGCATTGGCCCACTAGCCTAAGGATCTCCGGCCATGAGTCTAGCTCCAGCCTTTCCATGAGTTCCTGTTCTTCCACCGAGATCATAAGCTCAATGTCTGTGGACTTCATATACATCTCCTGTGTGTAGGTGGGACCGGAGAGTAAAGTGGTGGGCTAGCTGCTCCAGGGTCTGCTCCACTCGATTGACTCTGTACCGGCGCCTATATGGTCCCCTTCCTCATCCGGTCGAGCTCTAATGACTAGAATATCTAACAGCGTAGTATGAGAACGGGCTGAGAATCACCCTACCCCAAGCCTCCTCCAGCGCCGCCTCTGTTGCGCTTCAAGCCTGAGCCGCAAGGCCACATACTCCGAGTCAGAGAGCCGGTGTGCGGCGTCTGCCTCGAGGACAGCCAGTTGCCGACCAGCGCCGAGTGCCGAAAGCTCACTTAGCCAATCGAACATGACCGTTCCGGCTAGCCCTAAGATCATTGCGGCGACCCTACGGTAGAAACGCTTCGGGCAGCTGCTCCGCTAGCTCTTCACTCCGCAGCGGCCGTGCGAAGTAGTACCCCTGTCCCAAATCGCATCCCATGTCCTTCAGCAAGGCTGCTTGGTCGGAGGTTTCGACCCCCTCGGCCAGCACCTCAATGCCCAAGGTGTGGCACAGTTCTATGATCATTCGCACCAATGCTGTGTCCGTCGCGTTCCCTCCGAGCCCTTTTACGAACGTCCTATCCACCTTCACGCGGTCCACAGGCAAGCGCTTTAGGTACGAGAGTGAGGAATAGCCGGTGCCGAAGTCGTCCAGGTACAACCGGATGCCCATCTTCTTCAGGGCTTCAAGTGCTTGGGCGTTGTGCTCCGAGGCTCCTATCAGGACGGTCTCGGTGATGTCCAGCGCCAAGGAGTGGGCAGCCAGGTTTGCTCGCCTCAGTGCTTCTTCGACGGTCTGTGCCAGCCCTCGGCGTGCTAGCTGCCTTGCGGAGAGGTTGACCTCCATCGTAGCGGGAGGGGCAGGAAGATGCTCTACTTCCCACCGCTTCGCCTGCCGGCAAGCCTCCTCCAGCACCCACCTGCCGATAGGCGTGATGAGATCCGTCTCCTCGGCAAGTGGCACGAAGGCCGACGGTTTGAGTAGTCCCCTTTCGGGATGTTGCCAGCGCAGCAGGGCTTCGAAGCCGACCATGCTCCCGTTGTGCAAGGAGACCTCGGGTTGATAGAAGAGTACGAACTCCCCTTGCTCTAGGGCTCGTCTGAGTTCGGCCTCTAGCTCGATACGTTCCTGCGCGCGAGTCTGCATGGCCGGGTCGAACAGCGCGTAGCGGCCGGGGCCCTGCTCCTTGGCTCGGTACATCGCAACGTCCGCCTCGCGTAGCATCCCTTCGGGGTCGTCGTTGGCGTGGGCAGTGCCCAAAGCGATGCCGACGCTGGTGCTGACGCCCACCTGATGGTCGTCCACGGTGAAAGGTTCCCGAAGACTCTCGACGATCCTCTGCGCCACCCGGATCACCTCGGAGGGGTCCTCCACGGTCTCCAGCAGCACGGCGAACTCGTCTCCCCCGAAGCGTGCAATGACGTCTTCGGGCCGCAACCGCTGCTTGAAACGCTCGGCGACCGTGACGAGGAGCCTGTCGCCGGCCTCGTGCCCCAGGTAGTCGTTTATGGTCTTGAAGCGGTCCAGGTCCATGAACAGCACTCCCACCTTGAGGCTGTTCTTCCGACGCCTCGTGCGCAGCAAGGCCTGTCCGAGGCGATCGACGAAGACGCGACGATTGTACAGGCCCGTGAGGAGATCATGGGAAGCCCGGCGTTCGAGTTCCGCTTCGAGGGCCTTGCGCTCGGAGATGTCGGTGGAGACGCCGATCATGCCTGCGGGGTGTCCTCGGTCGTCGAAGAAGGGTGTGGCGGTACCCAACACGGGCACGTAGGAGCCGTCCTTGCGCCTGAGAAGCGTCTCGCCCGACCAGGTTCTTCCCGCCCGTAGGTGGGAAGCGACAACCTCTGCCTGATCCAGCAGCTCCTCAGAGAGCGTCAGGTCCCTCAGCCTGCGTCCCAGCGCCTCCTCCGAGGACCAGCCGTAGAGTTCCTCTGCGGCACTGTTCCAGTAGAGGACCTTCCCTTCGAGGTCGGTGGCGATGATGGATTGCCCCACGGCCTCGAGCAGCTTGGCCTGGAAACGTAGCTGCTCCTCCTCTTTACGTGCCAAGATATGCACCTCCATCAAACCTGCAAAACAAAACCGGCTAGCACCGTTTGCGGTAGTAGCCGGTTGCGCCACTGGCTCCACTCATCCGAGGCACCCAGGTATGGGAGTGAGCTTCTCAGCCTCTATCAGCAGCTGGGTTTTGCAGTACACGCAGCATACATGCTCGGGGCTCTACCGCGCAACTTTCACCTCCTAGGCACTTCAAGCGGTAAGGGCTACTCCTCCCGGAGGATGCGATATGGGGGTTGCTTGTCTGCGGCCGTGGCTTTATGCTACCGGTTGCGAGGGAAAGAAGGTAGAGGCCGAGAAGCCCGTCCCGCAGTTGGGCACCTTTTGGGACGAGTGGAGCCAGTGGCGCAACCGGCTACCGCACGAACAGCAAGGAGGTAGCCTGTTGTGAAACGCGTCTTGTTAGTCCTTTTGGTGGCGTTAAGTCACCAAAGACAGCATAGGCCGCATGGGTGTTGGACCGGGGCTATGTGTCCTTCCGAGAACACGCCTTACACGCGCTCGAAGGAATTGAGCTAGAGACCACGCAGCCTTTTGGCCTCACTTGCCAAGGTGATGTTCCAAGGAGTAGTGAGCATGGATGAGGAGATACTCCCCAAGATCGACTACTATCTTGATGAGTCGGACCCGGACATAGTCATCCTGCGCCGCCAAGACGACACGTTTGTGGCCGCCTTCAGCGCTCAGGGGGTTACGAAGGAGGGTATCTTGGAGGCCGCAAAGGAAGACTACAGGAAGTTGATAGAGTTACACTCAGGCTCCAGGAACCCTCGAGAAGAAGACCGGCGAAGCACCGCCTAGAATGGCTCGGAGCGCACTATCGAGAGCAGAACTCGTAGGCGCTTGGCTGCTGAAGGGCTACGGAGAGGAAGGAGATCAGGATACTCTCGGAAGGAAAGGAGCCCTGTGTCGCTCTGTCCCGCCTACACCCTGGCCAGGGGCGATGAATGTTGGGTGTGTATACGGTGTACGAGCGAGAAATCTACCTTCTACAAGGTTGGGTGAATACTCATTCTTTCCCCGTTCTCCGAGTAAGAGAGGAGCGCCGGTGGATGGTACTACGACGACGGTGGTAGGGATCATCGGCGATGATCCGCTGGTCTCCCGGATCTTGGGGCTGTTGCTCGAGGGAGCTGGCTACGAGGCGCGCCTCGTGGACAGGTTCGCCGCCTTGGAGGATCCGAGCGTGGCGCTGGCGGGCGTAGACCTGGTGCTCTTCCTGCCATTACTCGGCGACGAACACAAGGGTGAGCTTCTGGGCGTCGTGAAAGGCGACCCGGCGACCGCTGACTTGCCGGCCCTCAGCCTCTCCACAGACATGAAAGCGCAGCTGGACGAGCGGTCGGACTCGGTTTTGCCCTGGCCGTGGTCCACGGAAGCTCTCGTGCAGGCGATCGAGCAAGCCGTGCATACGCCTGGCGGAGACGAAGCGCCGCGTAGGTAGCGGCGTACGTGTGCCGCCCTTCCGTTGCGTACTGACTTCTACTTGACCTCTTCGATCGACGTCAGCAGCATCCTGAGGGCCCCTTCTCGAATCTTTTCCCTATCCGAAAGACCCCTTCTCTGCTCGAGGCGTTCCAGCGTCTGAAGCGCCTCCTCCAGGTGGGGTTCGAGGTTCGCCAGGTCCTCGTTTCGGGACGTCTGGGCCAGGAGCGGCAGCTCCTGGAGGGCGCTAGTCAGGGCTCTGCTTGGCTCCCACTCTTGGTGGTTCCATCCTTGGTCTCGCTCTTGGCGGTTCGGCAACCCGGCTACCTCCTCCAGAGGTCCGTAGGCTTTGCGCCCCCGCCTTGCGACGGGTTTGCCCTTGTCGAACGTATTCGAGCATTGTAATCCATCGCAGACACGATATGTATGCCGGGCGGCCGTTTCGTGCTTGGCTAACCGGCATCCAAGAACTCCGTCAGACGAGGTTCAGCATAGCCCCGCTTCACAGGGCCCAGGACCGCCAGCGAGGAACTGACCGACCT
>DATMVF010000019.1:0-11238 GCA_035563475.1 Rubrobacter sp. | reverse complement strand
CGCATCACTGTGGCTGCGTCCCGGCACGACCTCGGCAGGGCGGCCTGATTAGCAGCCCTGGCGCACCACGATGGAAGGCTGTCCCTGCCAGCATCCTTGCACGTTTATAGTAGCCTTGCTATAAGGTAGGAAGAGCGTGGGCGCAACGAGGGAGAGGAAGGCTATGGCGACAGTAATTGGGGTACCGAAAGAGATCAAGGACATGGAAGGCCGTGTCTCCATGCAGCCTGACGGCGTTGCCGAGTTGGTTCATTACGGCAACGAGGTTTATGTCCAGGCCGGTGCCGGCGAAGGCTCGGGTTTCTCCGACGAGGAGTACGACGAGGCGGGAGCGCGTCTCGTCGACGGGCCCGATGAGGTCTTCGAGTCTTCTGATCTGATCGTCAAGGTCAAGGAGCCAGTCCCCGAGGAGTACGACCGCTTCAGGGAGGGCCAGCAGCTCTTCACGTATTTGCACCTGGCGGCGGACAAAGGGCTCACGGAGTTCTTGATGGAGCGCAGGATCAACTCCATCGCCTACGAGACGGTCGAGGCCTCCGATGGATCTCTGCCGCTCCTTACTCCCATGAGCGAGGTGGCCGGGAGGATGTCCGTACAAGCTGCGGCGCACCACCTCGAGAGCCCGCAGGGCGGAGCGGGGTTGTTGCTCGGTGGGGTGCCGGGAACCCCTGCCGCCAAGGTCACCATCATCGGTGGTGGAGTGGTCGGCACCGAGGCCGCCAAGATCGCCCTCGGCATGCGGGCGCTGGTGAGCGTGCTCGACATCAGTCCCAAGCGGCTAGCCTACCTCTCGGATATCTTCGAGGGACGCGCCGACCTCGTGATACCCAACCGCGCCAGGACCGCCGCGTATGTCAGGCAGGCCGACGTGGTCATAGGGGCCGTGCTCGTGCACGGCGCGAAGGCGCCCAAGCTCGTCACGCGAGAGATGGTCGCGAGCATGCGTCCTGGGAGCGTGGTCGCCGACGTCGCCATCGACCAGGGCGGGTGCGTGGAGACTGCCAGGCCGACGACGCACTCAGATCCCACGTACGTCGAGGAGGGCGTCGTGCACTACTGCGTCGCCAACATACCGGGGGCAGTGGCGAGGACCTCGACCCTGGCCCTGACCAGCGCGACTTTGCCCTATTTGATCAAAATAGCCGACAAAGGCATCGAGGGTGCGGCGACCGAAGATGAGTCCCTGGCCAAAGGACTCTCTACACTCAGGGGAGACCTCGTCTCCGAGCCGGTCGCCGAGGCCCACGACCTCTCCTACACCGACGCACAGAAGCTCCTGAACTGAGGAGAGTCGGCGGTTAGCTCCGGTACATCGGAGGACGGGATGAGCCGAGGAGCGAGCGTTGCTATCGTGGGCGGCGGCATCTGGGGGTTGAGCACCGCCTACCACCTGGCGCGAGCCGGATGGACGGACGTGCAGGTCCTGGAGCGTAACGATGCTCTGTTCGACGAGACGACCTCCCAGGCCGCCGGGTTGGTCGGCCAGATCCGGGCCACCCCACTCATGAGACGGGCGATCCGGTACGCCATAGACCTGTTCTTGGACTTCGGCAGGGAGACCGGCCACGACCCCGGTTTCCGCCAGGTCGGCAGTCTCCTACTGGCCCTCACTCCGGAGCGGCTGGCCTCTTTCGAGGAGCACGTAGAACACGCGAACAGGAGCGGCGTGGAGGCCCGCTTCCTTGACGGTGCCCAGATGTCCAGACTGGCTCCGCACCTGGACGTCTCGCGGGTCGAGGGCGGGTACTTCGTTCCTGAGGACGGCTACCTAGATCCCCAAGCATGCGCGCGGGCCTTCTGCGGCGCCGCAGAGGATCTGGGCGTCGAGATCAGGACGGGCACAGCAGTAACCGAACTCTCGATAAAGGACGGCCGGGTGATGGGGGTCGAGACCGCCGGCGGTTTCGTCGAGGCGGAGTACGTCGTCGTGACGGCCGGCCCCTGGACGGGGACCATCGCCGAGATGGCGGGTCATCGTACGGCGATGGTGCCCATACGCCACCAGCGCGTTACCACGGCCCCTGTTTCGGACATCCCGGATCACCACCCGGTTGTCCGCGTCACCGACGCGAGTTGCTATCTGAGGCCCGAGGAGGGAGGGTACCTCTACGGGTTCTTCGAGCCGGATCCAAAGAGCTACGACCCCGAGTTGCCGGCCGGATTCCACACGGCGGAGATCGAGGAGCCCATAGTGGTGATGGAAGAGGCCCGCGAGAGGTTGACTCCCGTCTTTCCGGTGCTTAAAGACTTGGAGATAGCCGACTACAAGCGTGGTCTTACCACCTTCGCCCCTGACGGGGCTTACCTGATCGGGCCCGTGCCGCAGGTGGAGGGCCTCTTCGCCGCCACAGGATGCGCTGCTCTTGGTATCGCGGGCTCCGCCGCGGTAGGAAACTGGCTGGCCGGCTGGATCGCTCAGGATGACCCGGGAGAAGACCTCTCATCGGTCGGCCTGGAGCGGTTCGGAGAGAAGGCATCGGACCGAGCCTGGATCAGGCGTGAGAGCGAAGCGTTCTACGGCGGCTATTACGGTATTCCGGCCATGTCCGTAACCTAGCTCGGGGAGCCTGTAACCGTGTCAGTGCACTTCGCTGCGGAAGAACTGGCAGCCCGCCGTAAGTCCGCGTCCGAAGAGTTGGCGAGGCGCGGCCTCGACGGACTACTCATGTTCCGCCAGGAGTCGATGTACTACCTGACGGGATATGACACATTCGGCTACGTCTTCTTCCAGTGCCTCTACATGGGTGCCGATGGCGAGACCCTCACCCTCCTGACCCGCACCCCGGACGTGCGGCAGGCCGAGCACACCTCGGTAGTCGAGGACATCAGGGTCTGGTACGACGCAGAAGGCGCAGATCCCGCCGGTGACCTGCGCGAGATCCTCGAAGAGCACGGCTGTAGGGGGAAGCGCCTGGGGATAGAGACCGATGCCTACGGTCTCACGGGCTACAACCTCAAGCGCGTGGAGACTGCGCTCGATGGCTTCTGCGAGCTGGTGGAGGCTTCCGATCTCGTGAGCAGGTTGCGGGTAGTGAAGTCCCCCGCCGAGATCGCCTACGTGCGGGAAGCCGCACGACTCGCGGATCTCGGCCTGGACAGGGCCGTGGAGGTAGCTGCGCCTGGCGTCTTCGAGGGGGATGTCCTGGCGGCTTTGCAGGGGGCCATCTTCGAGGGCGGCGGGGACTTCCCGGCGAACGAGGTCATAATCGGCTCCGGACCCCGCGCCCTCTTGTTCCGCTCGGCCGCCGGCATGCGCCGCATGGACCCTATCGACCAGTTATCTCTGGAGTGGGCCGGTTCCTACAGGCACTATCACGCCGCCATGATGCGTACCCTCGTAGTGGGCGAGGCCTCCAGTTACCAGCGCCACCTCTTCTCCGCCGTTCGCGAGGCGCTCGAGGAGATGACCGGGGCCCTGGCGCCAGGACGTCCGGTCGGCGAGGTCGACGATGCCCATCGCCGCGTACTGGACGCGGCGGGGCTCGAAGAGCATCGCTTCGCCGCGTGCGGGTATTCTTTAGGCACAACCTTCAGTCCCAACTGGATGGACTGGCCGATGCTGTTCTCGGGCAACCCTGTGTTGGCCGAGGCTGGGATGGTCTTCTTCTTGCATTGCGTGGTGGCCGATTCGGGGCGCGGGGTGGCCATGAGCCTGGGCCACACCTGCCTGGTGACCGCTTCCGGGAGGGAGGTTCTCTCCGCGCGGCCTCTGGAGTTGATCGTGGTCTGAGCCGGACTTCCGATTCGTTGAAAGAAATGGTGTGTAGCCTGTTGTAAGCTGCGCGCAAGGCAGCGATCTCACGGAAGGGGAATCCCATGGCCCAAGCGGGTGTGGAAGGACGAGAGCAAGGACAGCAGCAGGGCCACCTGCAACAGGGTTTGAAGAGGCGGCACATGACCATGATCTCCCTCGGCGGGATCATCGGGGCCGGGTTGTTCGTCGGGACCGGTCCGATCCTCAACCAGGCAGGTCCTGCGACCATCCTGACGTACCTTTTCACGGGGTGCATCTTGATCCTGATCATGCGTATGCTCGGCGAGATGGCCGTGGCGCTGCCGACGGTCGGCTCCTTCTCCGACTATAGCCGGATGGCCCTGGGTAACTGGGCCGGGTTCTCCATCGGCTGGCTCTACTGGTACTTCTGGGCCATCGTGGTCGGGTTCGAGGCCACGGTAGCGGCCGGCATCCTCGGACAGTACGTGAACGTAGCGCCGTGGCTCATATCCCTGATCCTGGTCCTGGCGCTCACCGCCACCAACCTCTACTCCGTCGGCTCCTACGGCGAGTTCGAGTTCTGGTTCGCGGGGATAAAGGTCGCCGCGATCGTCATCTTTATCGTGCTAGGTGCGCTGTTCGTGATCGGGCTGTGGCCGGGGGGAGGCGGGGGCATGGGGCTCTCGAACCTCTACGACCAGGGCGGCTTCTTCCCCAACGGCGGTCTGGTGATGTTCAGCGGCATCGTCACCGTGATCTTCGCGTTCGTCGGGGCGGAGATCGTCACCATCGCGGCGTCTGAGTCCAACGAGCCGAGCAGGAACGTGGCCCGCGCGACCAACGCGGTCATCTACAGGGTCCTGCTCTTCTACGTGGTCTCGGTCTTCTTCGTCGCCGCCATCGTGCCGTGGGACACCACTTTCGCCGAAGATGTCATCAAGAGCCCGTTCACCCTCGCGTTCGAGAGAATGGGGATACCGGGAGCCGGTACGCTGATGAACTTCGTGGTCCTGACCGCCGTGCTCTCCGTCCTCAACTCGAGCCTGTACACCACCTCGCGGATGCTCTTCGCCCTTACCAGGCACAACGACGCGCCGGGGTTCTTCACCAACACGACGGCACGCGGCGTGCCAATCTGGGCGATCCTGGCCGGGACGAGCTTCGGGTACGTGTCCGTCGCGATCTACTACTTCTTCCCGGCGAACGTCTTCACGTGGCTGATCAACGCCTCGGGGGCGATCGCGCTCTTCGCCTACCTCCTGATCGCCATCTCGGAGCTCGTCATGCGCCGCCGCCTGGAGCGCGAGAATCCGGAGTCGCTCCAGTTGAGGATGTGGTTCTACCCGTGGCTGACGTACCTGTCCATAGCCGCCATGGTTGCGGTGCTCGTCGCCATGTTCATCATCCCCGACCAGCGTCCCTTGCTGATCGCCAGCCTCGTCAGCCTCGGCGTGATCCTGGCAGCCTACATGCTCCGCCGCTGGTTCGGACCGCCGGAGAGGTCCCCCAGTGAGATAATCAGGGAGCATGACTAGGCAACCTCCTGAACAGAGGGCCTCTCGAATCGCTACGAACCTGCCGACTCCTTCGAGAACGCGCGCAGCTCTGCCTCGCGCACGAGTTCCTCAGCCTGTTCGCGTTCTCGAAGAAAGTCGTGGCCGATGCAAACGACACGCTCTACTGTCTGACAAACAGCGCCGTGCCTAAGGGCCCTACCCTTATGCACGAGGAGCTATTGGCTTTCAGCGATCAGCAAGAACAAAAAGCTGAAGGCTGAAAGCTTAGTGCTGACGGCGCGGGTTGCAGGAAGTCCATCCTCCTGCAACCCGCTGTCAGGGGTATCGCTCGGTAGCCGGTGGGGAGTATACTGGAACGAATTAGCCCGACAGGAAGAGGTGGCGACTATGCTCGAGTCCACGAGGATCAAGACCGAGATACCGGGCCCGAAGAGCCGGGCTTTGATGGAGCGGCGGCACAGCGCTGTCTCCTCAGGGGTTGGGATCGCTACGCCGATGGTCGCGAAGGAAGCGAAGGGCGCCTTGCTCACCGACGTGGACGGCAACACGTACATAGACTTCGGTGGCGGCATCGGGGTGATGAACGTCGGGCACACGGACTCGCGGGTGGTCGAGGCGGTCAAGGAGCAGGCCGAGAGGCTCACCCACAGCTGCTTCTACGTCACCGAGTACGAGGAATACATAGAGCTGGCCGAGAAGCTGAATGCGCTGGTGCCGGGCGACACGGAGAAGCGCTCGTTCTTCGTCAACTCGGGGGCCGAGGCTGTCGAGAACGCGGCCAAGATCGCACGCTACTACACGAAGCGTCCTGCGATAATAGCCTTCGAGAACTCCTTCCACGGACGCACCATGTTCGCTATGACCCTCACGGGGAAGACGGACCCGTACAAGAAAGGCTTCGGGCCTTTCGTCCCCGAGGTCTACAGGGTACCGGCGCCCTACGCGTACCGCTGCCCTGCTGGCAGGGACTGCTCCGGCGGCTGCGTGGGCGACTGCTTCGCCTCCATCGAGAAGGCGTTCGTGAGCACGGTGCACCCTAGCAGCGTCGCGGCGATCATCGTCGAGCCGGTGAGCGGTGAGGGCGGCTTTATACCGTTCCCGGATTTCTACCTGAGGAGGCTGCGGGAGCTGTGCGACGAGCATGGCATCCTGATGATCGTCGACGAGGTCCAGACTGGTTTCGGCAGGACGGGCAAGATGCTCGCCGTCGAGCACTCGGGGGTCGAGCCTGACATCCTCACCACGGCCAAGAGCCTGGGCGGTGGACTCCCCATAGCCGGCGTTACGGGGAAGAAGGAGATCATGGACTCCGTCCACGTCGGTGGCCTGGGCACCACCTACGGCGGCAACCCCATAGCCTGCGCCGCCGCCCTAGCGGTATTCGAAGCCTTCAAGGAGGAAGATCTCCTCGCGCGTGCGAACGTACTCGGCGAACGCGTCATGGCCGCGATGCGCGAGATCCAGGACCGTCACCCCGACTTCGTGGGCGACGTGCGGGGCAGGGGCCCGATGGCCGCGATGGAGTTCGTCACGGACGCAGAGAGCCGCACCCCCGACAAGGAGAGGACCGCGAAGGTGATCTCGGCCGCCCTCCAGGAAGGGCTCCTGCTCCTCAGCGCCGGCCAGTACGGCAACTGCATCCGAACCCTCATGCCCTTCGTCATCGCCGACGAGGAACTGGAAGAGGGACTCGCCATCCTGGGACGCGCCGTAGACGCCGCAGCCTGAATCAGCCGAGAACTTCGTCCACGCTCGGGGTCGGGCCCGGCAGCGCATCGGACTCCAGCGTCTCCTCGTGCAGGATGCCGGCCTCGCCCATGCGGTGGTAGTCGTGAACGGTGAAACGCCGCCGCTTGACCTCCATCGGTATCGTCCGCACGCAATCCTCCGGTAACTCGCTCGTCTCATGCGGGAGTATACGCGGAGCGCGAAGAGAAACCTTTAGGTTTCCGTCCTTTTCAGCCTCCGTTCAACAGCTCTTCTAGGTAGCCCGTGTGGTATTCACCGGATCTGAAGGCTTCTCCTTCCAGGAGCCTGAGGTGGAGGGGGATCGTCGTGTTTATGCCTTCGAGGCGGTATTCGCGGAGGGCGCGTCTCGCCCTGCTGATGGCTTCCTCTCTGGTGAGGGCCCAGACTACGAGCTTGCCCACCATCGAGTCGTAGAACGGGGGAATCTGGTAGCCTTGATAGATGGCCGAGTCTACCCTGACGCCGGGGCCGCCTGGGACTTCGAGCGAGGAGATCTCGCCTGGAGACGGCATAAAGTCCTGGTCGGGGTCCTCGGCGTTGATCCGAAACTCCATCGCGTGCCCGACCATCGGCACGTCTTCCTGTTCGAGGCTCAAGGGGTCTCCCGCAGCTATCCGAATCTGCTCCTTCACCAGATCCACGCCGGTGAGCATCTCGGTCACGGGGTGCTCGACCTGGATGCGCGTGTTCATCTCTATAAAATAGTACTCTTCGTCCTCGACCAAAAACTCCACGGTACCAGCGTTCGTGTACCCAGCTTCCCTGGCCAACCGAACCGCCGCCTCAGCCATCTTTTCGCGAACCCCTTGGCTTATACCTGGCGAGGGGGCCTCTTCGAGCACCTTCTGTCGCCGGCGTTGCATCGAGCACTCGCGCTCGTAGAGGTGGATCACGCTCCCCTCGTGGTCGCCCATGACCTGCACTTCGACGTGCCTCGGCGCGACGAGCAGCTTCTCCAGGTAGAGCGTCCCGTCCCCAAAAGCGGCCTCGGCCTCGCGCCTGGCCACCTGTACGGCCTTCCTGAGCTCGTCCTCATCCTCAGCCACCCTGATGCCGCGGCCACCGCCACCCGCCGCTGCCTTGACCATGATCGGGTATCCTATCCCACCAGCCGTCTGTGCCGCCTCTTCAGCGGAAGAGGCATCGTCCGAACCGGGCACGACCGGCACCTTGGCCTCACGAGCTAGCCGACGCGCGGCGGACTTGTTCCCCATCTTCTCGATTGCCTCGGC
Organism: Rubrobacter sp.; assembly: GCA_035563475.1. Lineage (GTDB taxonomy): Bacteria > Actinomycetota > Rubrobacteria > Rubrobacterales > Rubrobacteraceae > Rubrobacter_D. The sequence goes on along the minus strand of DATMVF010000019.1, from coordinate 3,025 downwards.
CGAAGGCCCGACGAACGTGAGCCCGGCCTCCCGGCAGGCCGCCGCGAAACGCGCATTCTCCGCCAGAAAACCGTAGCCGGGGTGGATGGCCTCCGCCCCCGTCTCTCTTGCGGCTTCGAGCAACGCTTCTATATTCAGGTAGCTCTTGCCAGCGGGCGGCGGGCCGATGCGGACAGCCTCGTCGGCGTGGCGGACGTGGAGGGCGCTCTCATCGGCGTCGGAGTAGACGGCGACGGCCGCCACCCCGAGCTCCTGGCAGGCGCGCACGACGCGAAGCGAGATCTCCCCCCGATTAGCCACGAGAACCTTCTCGAACACGATATCTCGACCTCCTTCCAACCACCACGACCGGAACGTCATATTAGCCCCACTCCGGGTCCCGCGCTCCCTCAGATCCGGGAGCCGGCGATAGCCGGGGCTGCGGCCACGGCGACGAGCGCCGCCAGGACGATCTTCACCAGGTCGAAGACCACGAAAGGCAGCACGCCCTGGGCGACGGCTACCGCGATGGGCAGGTTTGCTACTATCGAGAGCCAGCCAGCCCCGATAGCGTAGATAACGGCTAGGGCTGCAACGCCCCACAGAAAGCTCAGCATTAGCGCTCTGCTACGGGGCGAGTTTGCCGCGGCGTAGGCGGCGAGGCCGGCCACGGCGGCAGCCAGTGGATAGGAGAGGAGGTACCCGCCTGTAGGTCCTACGATCCTGCCGAGCCCGCCCGAGAACTGGGCGAACACGGGCACGCCAATGGCCCCGACGAGTAGGTAGACTGCCATCGCCAGCGCCCCGTGGCGCGAGCCGAGCAGCAGCCCGGAGAGGACGACCGCCGGCACCTGTAGCGTGAACGGCACGGGCGAGAAAGGCAGCGGGATAGCGATCTGGGCTGCCACGGCGGTGACGGCGGCCATGAGCGCCACGCGGGTCATCGTAGCTGCGTTCAAGTTCGCCTCCCTCACCCTCGAATTCATCCCGGCTCCCTTTTAGCATCTATTGACCGAAAAATCCGGCGTATGTAGTATTGCGGCACAGTCCAGGAGAAGGCGGGGTGCAACCGAATATGAGTCGCGGCATCGAGACCGAGCTTCCGCAAGCGCGCTACAGCTACGGGGGGGATGAGTTCGTCTTCGTCGAACTGGCCGAAGCGATGAGCCTGAAGGTCAACTTCAGGGCTATGGCGATAACGAACAGGCTCCAGGAGGAACGCATCAATGGCGTTATGGACATCTGTCCGTCCAACGCCTCGTACATGGTCCGCATAGATCCTGACGTGCTGCACCCTGACGACCTGATCTCACGCCTCAAGGAGATAGACGCCGAAGCCGGAGATATTCAGGGATTCGAGCTCCAGACGCGGGTCGTTGACGTGCCCGTAATGATGGAAGACCCCTGGACCCACGAGACCCTGATGCGCTTTCGTGATCGCCATCAGGACCCTGAAACGACCGACCTCGAGTACTCTGCCCGCATTAATGGCTACGACTCGAAGGAGGACTTTATCGCGGCGCTCCTTGGTTCGCCTTGGCTCGTGACCATGATCGGGTTCGTGCCTGGCCTACCGTGGTGCTACCAGCTCGTCCCACCGGAGGAGCAGGTGGAGGTGCCCAAGTACGTGAGGCCCCGCACCTACACCCCGGAACGGGCCTTCGGCTTCGGCGGCGGGTTCGCCGTCGTCTACTCGGTCGAAGGGGCCGGCGGTTACCAGCTTTACGGCCTCGCCCCTGCGCCCGTCCTCGACGTGAAGCAGGAGCTAAAGGACTTTCAGGACTCGATAGTCTTCCCGAGACCGGGTGACATTTTCAACTACCGTGGCATAGACAGGGGGGAGTTCGACGAGATCCGGGGCCGCGTCGAGGACGGCACCTTCGAGTACCGAAAGAAGGAGTTCGTCTTCCACCCCGATCGCGCGCTCGACGACCCCCACGCGTATAACGAGGAGATCCTGGGGGTACTCTATGGCGATTAGAGTGAAGAGCCCTGGTCTACTCACCACCGTCCAGGACACGGGCCGCCTCGGCGAATACGCTATCGGGATGCCGCCCTCGGGGGCTATGGATGTTTTCTCCTACCAGGTCGGTAACTACCTGGTGGGCAACGAGGACGGCGCGGCGGGTTTGGAGATGACGTACCTCGGCCCGGAGCTAGAATTCACAGAAAGCTCCGTCATCGCCATCACCGGGGCCGAGATGCCGCCGAAGATAAACGGCGAGGAGGCCCCTACCTGGGAGACGCTCGCCGTGGAGTCGGGTGACGTGCTCACCTTCGACTATCTCCGGAACGGAGCGAGAGCTTACCTGGCCGTGGCGGGCGGGATAGACGTGCCCGTCTTCATGCACAGCCGCTCGACCTACACCCTGATCGGGCTTGGGGGACACGAGGGCAGGGCGCTGGCCGAGGGCGACGAGCTGGCGGTGGGCGAGGCTGGTGACCGCTCCGACCGCGTTGGGATGGCCGTCGTGGAGCAGCGGATCCCACAATACTCCAAAGAGACAGAGCTGCGCGTCATTATCGGGCTCGCCAGCTACCGGTTGACCGAGGAGAGCATGGAGGAGTTCCTGAGCACTACGTGGACGGTCACCCCCGACGCTGACCGGGTCGGCTACCGCTATAAGGGCGGCGAACTAGGTTTCGTCGAGCGGGAACAGCCGGCCGGTGCAGGGGCAGACCAGGCTAACGTGGTTGACTTCGGCTATCCCGTCGGCTCCATCCAGGTGCCTGGCGGTGTCGAGCCCATCGTACTGATGAACGACGCCGTCACCGGCGGGGGCTACGCGACCATAGGCACCGTCATAAGCGCGGACCGCGACAAACTGGCCCAGACCAAGACCAACGACAAGACCCGATTCCGTTCCGTCGACCTCGAAGAAGCGCTCGCGGCCCGAGAGCACAGGCGCAAACAGATGGCGGAGATCAAGAGAGCGCTTTCTTGAGGTTTCAGACTACAGGCATCAGGAGTTGCGGGACGATTCTGGGTGGAGCAAGCGATGCGCCACTCGGGGCGAGCAGGAGGGTCTGTCCTGGCCGGAGAGAA
>DATMVF010000018.1:0-12097 GCA_035563475.1 Rubrobacter sp. | reverse complement strand
CCAGGTTCCTCGGACCGAGCGCGTTGACCCTGTAAGCAAGGTCGGCCTCTGACTCGCAGCCGTCGACGTTCGTGTAGGCGGCCGCGTTGACGACGATGTCCGGAGCGTGCTCCTCCAACGCCAGCCGCACGGCACCGAAGTCCGCCACGTCGAGCTCTCCCTTCGAGAGCGCGATGACCTCGTGGCCGCGCCGGGGGAGGAGCGCGGCCAGCTCGAGGCCGAGCTGGCCGCCCGAGCCGCTTACGAGGAACTTCGGCACTCTGTCTAGACCCTCGCCAGCAGCCCGCCGTACAAGACCTCGAGCTCGTCGACGTTCTCCTGGACGGTCTTGACCGGTTCGATCCCGGCTCGGAGCCTCTCGAGCAGGCCCGGTTCCTCGACGAGGCGTCTGAGCTGGCTGGCGAGCCCGCCGTGGTCCTCCAGCCCGAAGAGCAGCCCGTCTCTCTCGTGCCTCACGAACTCGGACATCCCGCCGAGGTTCGTCGCCACCACCGGGATACCGGCGGCGAAAGCCTCGAAGATCACCCCTGGACCGTTCTCGTACCAGCGGGAGGGCACGACAAGGACGTCCATCCCCGAGAGGACGTCGCCTACCTCCTCGCGCGCAAAGGGGCCGGCGAAATCTATCCTACCGTCTCCCCCGGCCAGGGCGCGCAGCTCTTCCACAAAGGGTTTAAACCTCTCCAGGTTACCGTAGATATCGAGGGTCGCGTCCACCTCCGGCGGGAGGTCTCTGAAGGCCCGGATCAGGACGTCGCAGCCCTTGTGCGGCGCCAGGGTTCCCACAAAGCCGACCCGGAGCGGCGGGGAGAAGGGCCTGTCTTCCCTGCGTATGCCCGAGGTGTCTATGCCGTAGTGGGAGACCTCGATCTTGCCCGCTCCAATGCCGTTGGCGAGCAACAGCTCCCGCATGAGGTGGGTGTAGACGATAACGTGGTCGACCAGCCCCATATTCTCCCTTATGCGCTCCGGGCGCTCCTTTAGGGCCCTCACCTGGCGCAGCGAGTGGGAGAGCCCCGAGAGCCTGGTCTCCGAGAGGGCGCCGGCCAGCTTTATGGCGGCCGGGGGCGTCAGGTCGACGGCCTGCTTCATCCTGGTGCCGGGGTATCTGCTCGCTATGCAACGGGTGCAGTGCGAGATCTCGGGCCCCCTGCACATCACCCCGTCGTGGCGTCTGAGATCGACGACGGGGCAGAACGTCCAGAAATCCGTCGCCGTGTACACGAGCGGCACGCCGAACTCCTTGATAGCGGGGATCACGCTCGCAGAGAGTCCCTGGAAGTGCTCGGCATGTACGATGTCGGGGGATATCTTCCGCAGGTACTCGCGGGTCCTAAGGGCCATGACCCCGTTCTCGTAATCCAGGCTGTAGGGGCGGGAGACGCCCTCTTTGGGACGGCCCACCCTGCGCACCGGTATGCCCCCGAATTCGTAGTCTTCGACCTCTCCCGGCTCGATGTCGTTGCCAGGGATGCTCCGCTTGGGGGCCAGCACGTAGGGCTCGTGGCCCCTCGCCTTGAACTCCTGTGCCAGCGAGAGCGTGACGGTCTCGACGCCGGCGTAATGCTCGGGGAAGAACTGGTGGGCGGCGAAGAGGATCCTCACGCCCTACCAGTCATACGACTTCTCGTACCCGAACTCCACCAATCGCTCCCCGGCCAGCTGTTTATAGAGTTCCCGGTCTCGCTCCGTGAAGACATTCCTCCAGTCGCCGGCGACGCCCCTTCTGAAGAAAGAGGCCGAATCCTCCTCGCCCTGCCTGCGGCTCGAGGCCCGCTCGAAGCTGCTCGACCGCAGGCAGCGCTCTATTACCCGGTCCTCGCTGCCGGCCCCCAGGAACTCGAGGATCTTCCGGAAGACCGAGTTCGTATCGACGAGGAGGTCTTCGTACCGGATCTCCAGGTATCTCTCACCGTAGAGGGTTCTCCCGTCGTGGCTGCCTTTCCCCGTCCTGTACTCCCACCGGCTGGCCAGCTGGGCGAGCCGCTCCCGCGTGAAGATCGAACGCCCCTCGGACAGGAACCGCTCCCTGTCTTCGGCGTAGTCGTCGCGGATGCGGAGCTCTTCCGGCGAGAGCTCGAAGACGCCCCCCTCCCTGTCCCTGGCCAGCCGCCACCAGTGGTGCATCGCCGAGACCGCCACATCCCTGCCGTCCCTGATGATGTGGATTATCCTGGCGTCGGGGTAGATCTCGTATATCTCGTCCAGATTCTCCGTGTGCTGGGGGCTCTTGTCACCCACTATCCTGCGTCCCGTGCGGGCCACCTCTTTGCAGAGAAAGTAGTCTACACAGAGGCGAGAGAGGTTCCTCAAGTCTTCGTCGTATCCGTCCGACCACAGGTTCCACGGCAGCGCGTGCCAGGTCTTCAACTCCCTCGAGACCGCGAGGGCGCGGGTGAGGCTGGAGACTGGCCCCGCATAGACGGGTATCTCCTCGTGGTCGTATCCGCGGCCGAAGAAGCTGCCTTCCTGGCCGCAGGCGATCTCGGGGTGGTCGCTCAGGCTGTGGCGCAACCAGGAGGTCCCCGAGCGCATCTCTCCCGCCACGAAGAACACCGTGTCGTAATCTCCCGCGGCGACGGTCTGGCCGCTACGGGAGACGGAGCGGGCCGCTGCGACTGTGGCGCTCGCGGCCCTCATGGCCTTCTCGTTGGAGAGCACAGCCCCGACCAGCTGGTCGAATCGCTCGTTCTTCAGCCGGTAGTCGCGAAGGCGCTCCACGACGCGTTCGAGGTTCATGGCATAGATTATAGCGGTCAGCATTTCAGCACGCTCAGGCCTTTCAGGCCTTAGCTCGTCAGCACTTCAGCATTTCAGCTTGTCAGGTTCTGCAGTCGGAGAGGACTCTCTATGAGTAGGGCTCCTCTGGGATTCTCGCAAGCGCACAGACTTCACACCACGCTACAGGTAGCTGACCAGCTGAAATGCTGACAAGCCGCCGAAGGCGGCGTGCTGACATGCTCGCGGCCCGGGAGGCCCCGGGCCGCGTCACACTCCTTTGCCGAGGAAGCGGTGGAGCCTGGCGTGGAGTTTCGGGGTCGGTTGGGAGAGGGAAGGGAGCTTGCATCCCAGGTAGGCGCCGAGCTGGGATGCGAGGGCGAAAGTTGCCGCGTCGAGCAGGAGCTTCGGCCTCCTTTCGGGGGCCGGTTCCTCGCGCCTGAGAAGGCCGTAGACGTGGTGGGTTGCGTAGGGTATGCCGAGGATCAGGCGCGGCAGGTTAGGCACCAGGCGGGCCCCGAAGAGCTCGTCGAGGACGAGCTGGTCTACGTAGTGGCGCCTGAGGTCGTAGAGGGCGCCGCGCTCGTGGGAGTGGACGACGACCGAGCGCGGCTCGTAGACGATGGTGTACCCGGCCTCCACCACCTTCTTGCCCCAACGCAGGTCCTCGGCGAAGTCCGCCTCCCCGAAAGGGAACTCCTCCCAGACCGAGCGGCGCAGGCAGGAGCTCACGTTGTCGAAGGCGGCGATGCGGCGCCTCTGGGACGGTGGCAGCGACAGGTACTGAGCCGTGTCGGGGATCTCCTGCTCCCGCCTTTCGGTGTTTGCGACGGCGAGGTTGCCGACCAGCGCCCTGGTCATTGCGCCGGCGTCGGGCCTGGGGACGTGGCGGCCGTAGACCGCGGCGATCCGACCGTCACTTTGCAGGTTCTCGACCATGGTGACCAGCCACCGTGCGTCGAGCGGCACTGCGTCTTGAACCGTAAGGGCCACGTATTCTCCGGATGAGAGCGAGATCCCGAGGTCCCGCGTCGCGCCGTGGTCGAAACTGGCTTTCGAAACGTTGTGCAAGATCGCGCCTTGCCTTGCGGCGAGCTGCGCTGTGCCGTCGGTCGAGCCCGAGTCGACGACGATGACCTCCCGCTCGAAATCTCCCTCCTGGGCGTCGAGCCTGCGCAGCAGCTCCCCGAATGCTGGGCCCGCATTGAACGTGGGTATGACGACCGAGACCTTCTCAGCCAATGTTACAGCGTTCTGCCAGAATAATACTCTTCGAGCAGGGGGGCCGTTATCCTTTCGACCTGCTTTATCTGCTTTGGAGTGAGGTCCTCCTGCCAGCCTCCTGGTGTTGCCTTGCGGTAGAATTTGCCCCCGCCCTTCTTCTTCTCCGGGATGTTCTCCCAGGAGTGCTTCTCCACAGCCCGTGCCAGTTCGTGTTCGTCCACGGGTACTCCGAGCGTCGAGTAGATACGCCGCATGGTGCCCAGAGTGTCTGCCCTGAGGTCTTCGTAGCGGACCATGACTTTCGGACCTCTGTGGGCGTCGTAGGCCATCTTGGCATTCCCCGCGTGTTGCATATAGACGTTCGCCCAGCGCCTGGTGAACGCGTCGGGGTCTTCGTCCGGCAGCGAATCGCGCTTCCATCCGCCCTTGTCCTTGCGCTCGTAGAGCCAGTTTCCCTTGCGGGCCCCGTCGAGCGTCGACGAGACCACGTCTCTCGGGTCCCGGATCAGGAGTACCATGCGGCTCTCGGGGAGAGCTTCCATGAGCAGGGGAGCCCCGACCGAGCCGTTCGGCTCCTTGATTATGAGGTAATGGTCGGGACCGAGGCGGGGTCTTGCGTAGCGTGCGCCGTCGAGCACGAAGTTCCTTATGGAGTGGATCCAACCCCTACGGGTCGCGTCGGCCATGACGAAGTCCGGACGGATGAGGTTCGCTTTCTCTGCCCTGCGGTGGAAGTTGCCGAAGAGCTGGCCCACCATGGGCTCCTCCCAGACCAGATGCCGGCTGGGATCTCCCATCATGCTCCTGAGCCACGTGCTGCCGCTGCGCCCCGAGCCGAAGATCCAGACGATGTTCTCCGGCCTTACGCCGCTGGCAGGACCGCCATCGAACCTCCTCCGCAGCGAGGCCGCCAGAAGGGGGACCTCCCTGTACTTGCCGGCCAGCCAGCGACGGCCTTTGCGCAACACACCGGGCAGGCCCGCTTTCGCCTTCCTGATCCTACCCTCCAAACCTACCAGCCGCCGTTCTTCTCGTAACCGAGCCTGATCAAGAGTTCCCCGGCCTCCTCCTTGAAGACGCGCCTGTCCTCCTCCGAAAAGTGGTTCTTCCAGTCCCCCGCAACGCCTTTACGATAGAAAGAGGAGGGGTCCTCCTGGCCTCGCTCGCGCCCCCTGGAGAGCTTCTGGAAGCTCGCCGAGCTCACGCAATGCTCCACCAGCGCCTCGTCCCTATTTACCCCTAAGAAACCGAGCAACCTCCCGACCTCCTCGTTGGGGCGTTCCAGCAGGTCTTCGTAGCGCACCTCCGTGTAGCGGTCTCCGAACAGGGCCGGTCCGTCCTCGATGGCCCGGCCCACCCTCAGGGCCCAGTTCTGGGCGGCTTTCCTCAGTGTCTTCTCGGCGAACATCCCTTCGCCTCTCTGGGCGAGGTCCCGCGAGCTCCTGCGGTAAGCCTCGCTCCTCGCCAATTCCTCCGGCGAGAGCCTGTGCGTGCGGCCCCGCTTGGCGCGGTTGCCCTGCTGGTGGATGAAGGAGACCGCCTGGTCCCTGCCGTCCCTTATGATGTGGATCACCCTCGCTTCAGGGTAGATCTCGTAGATCTCCTCCACGAACTTCGGGCCGAGCAGGGGTGTCTTGTCCCCTACCACCTTCTTGCCGCTCTTGGAGAGCTCTTGCGTGAGGAAGTAGTCTGTGGCCAGCCTGACGAGATCCCTGACGTGCTCGTCGGGATCCCCATCCCGGCTCCACACCGACCGTTCGATCCACAGCCTCAGGTACTCGGAGCCGAGCAGCGCGTTGTACAGTGAGCTGGGCTGCTGCCTGGTCTGCGTCTGGGCCAGGACTTCCCGCCTGTATTCCTCGCCGAAGAACCGGCCCTCGCCCTTGCAGAGCACTTCGGGATGGGCGTCCAGGGTCTTCATCAACCACGTGGTCCCTGATTTCGCCAGCCCGACGACGAAGAACACGGGTATCTCTCTATCGCGGAAGGCCGTCCCGTTTGGCGATTGCCTTCCGAGGCGTTCCCTGAGCCTGTCGACGGCTGGTCCCAGGCGCGCCGACCCCTCGCGTAAGGACCGGAGTGCGTCGCGGTATCTAGAGGTCGACACAGGCATCCTCCGTTCGGACTCGCTCCTCATCCTCGCTGCTCCGCCGGGCCAGTGGGGTAGAACTCCTCAAGAAGCGGCGCCGTTATCCGCTCGACGGTCTTCACCTGGCGGCGCGTAAGGTCCTCGCGCCACGCCTCGGGAGTGGCCTTGCGGTAGAACTTGCCCCGCCCCTTCTCCTCTTCCGGGATGTTCTCCCAGGCGTGCTTCTCCACGGCTTTGACGAGCTTTGCCTCCTCTACAGGGACGTTCAGCTCGCCGTACATACGCTTGATCGTCCCCAGGGTGTCGGCCCTCAGATCCTCGTAGCGGACCACCACCTTGCGGCCCTCATGCGCCTCGTAGGCCCGCCTGGCGCTCCCGACGTGCTGCAGGTAGGCGTCGGCGTGGCGCCTCACGAAAGCGTTCGGGTTCGTCTCGGCCAAAGACTCCGCGCGACGGCCCCCTTCGCCCCTTCGCCTGGTCTGCCAACCACCCTTCCTGGTGGCGTCGAGCCAGGAGGCGACGACGTCCCTCGGGTCACGGATCAGGAGCACCATACCACTCTCCGGCAGGGCCTCCATGATCAGGCCCGCACCCACAGAGCCGCCGGGTTCCTTGACCGCGAGGTATCCGCCGTCCAGCTCGGGGAAACGCGCGTTGGCCCCGTCCAGGATGAAGTTCCTGATGGAACGGAGCCAGACGTCTTTGTACTGGGACGCGAGGATAAAGTGCTTCCCGCCGTGGCGCTGGAACCTCTGGGGGTCGAAGATGGTTCCGACCCTGGGCTCGAACCACACGTCATGACCTTCCGGCTCCTCCATCATCGCGGCGAGCCAGGTGCTCCCGGTACGTCCCGTGCCGAAGATCCAGATCATGTTCTCGGGAGCGACACCACCGGCGGAGCGCCCGTCGGTGCCGGTCCGCTCTACCAGGGCTCCGCGGGTAACGCCGGCCTCGAGGCCAAGGACGGCCCTGATCCTGCGCGCCGCACCGGAGACTTTAGGATGTCTGAAGACGGGCACCAGGAGCCTCCTACGCGGTGCTCCGGACGGGGTAGAGCTCTCTGAGGAGGGAGCCTGCCACCCCTTCCACTATCTCGGCCTGCCTTGCGGTCAGATCTTCCCTCCAGCCGCCCGGCTTCGCCTTGCGGTGGAACTTGCCCTCGCCCTTCTGTTCGCTCGGGATCTTCTCCCAGGAGTGCTTCTCCACAGAGCGCGCAAGATCGGCCTCCTCCACGGGCATCTCCAGCTCCGAGTAGATGCGCTTCATCGTCTGCAGAGTATCCGTCCTCAAGTCCTCGTAACGGACGAGTACCTTGAGCCCTCCGTGGGCGTCGTAGGCCTTCTTGGCGTTTCCGACGTCCCGCACGTACCTCCTTGCCTGGCCCTTCACGAAGGCATCCGGCCTGCTCTCGGCCAACGAAGGCGGCTTCTCCTTGCCGCCCTTCCTCATCAGGTCGGCGGTCCAGGTCCCTCCTTTGTGGGCGTCGAGGTTGGAGGCGACGACGTCCCTCGGATCGCGGACGAGCAGGATCATACGACTCTCGGGCAGGGCCTCCATGAGCAGTGGCGCCCCCATCGAGCCCTGCGGCTCCTTGATGATCAGGTACCCTCCGCCTTTGGCTGCAATCCCGGGGAAACGCGCGGCGGCCGAGTCGAGGACGAACCTCCTTATGGTACCGAGCCAGAGCTCCCTGTGGCGGGCCCCGAGGATGAAATGCTCATCCTCGCTGCGGTGGCCCGCCCGCTCGTAGTAGAGGTTGCCGAACAGATGCCCCACGAGCGGCTCGTGCCACCTGCAGTACCCCCCTACCTCGCCCATTATGGCGCTGAGCCAGGAGCTTCCCGTCCTCGCCGTACCGAACACCCAGACGAGGTTCTCCGGCCTCATGCCGCCGTTCTCCTCGAGCATCCCTCTACCCCTTACCTTGCGCCAGGCGTCCCGGATCACAGAGCGCCCCGTGTGGTCGCCGTGTGGGGATAGAACTCGTTCAGGAGCGGCGCCGTAATATCCTCGACTATCTCGACCTGCCTCGCGGTCAGGTCCTCCCTCCAGCCGCCCGGCTTCGCCTTGCGCCGCTTCTTGCCCTCGCCCTTCTGTTCGCTCGGGATCTTCTCCCAGGAGTGCTTCTCCACAGAGCGCGCAAGATCGGTCGCTCGCACGGGGATCTCCAGCGAAGAATAGATGCGCTTCATCGTCTGCAGGGTATCTGCGCGCAGGTCTTCGTAACGGACCATCACCTTGCGACCACCGTGTGCCCTGTAGGCCTGCCAGGTCTTCTCTATCTGTTGCACGTAGGAGTTCGCGCGCATCCTCACGTAGACGTTCGGGTTCCTGATCTGCTTCGACGTACTTCTCTGGGCTTCCCTCCGCTCAGAGAGCCAGCTTCCCTCGCTACGGGCGTCCATGCTGGAGGCGACAACGTCCCTGGGATCCCGGATCAGGAAGATCATACGGCTCTCGGGGAGGGCTTCCATGAGCAGCGGCGCGCCTATGGAGCCGTTCGGCTCCTTTATGATCAGGTAGCCGCTCACCTCGGGAAAGCGGGCGGCCGCCCCGCCGAGGACCAGATCCCTCATGGGCCCGAGCCAGGTCTCTTTGAAGGGCTCTCCCAGGATGTACTGCCCGCCCGTCTTGCGCCCCCCCACCCTGAAGTAGTGGAAGTTGCCGAAGAGGTTTCCTACGAGCGGCTCGTTCCACATGGCGCATCCTTCGAGGCCCTCCATCATGGAGCCGAGCCACGTGCTGCCGCTGCGGCCCGTGCCGAAGATCCAGACGATATTCTCCGGCCTTACGCCGCGCGACGATCGTCGGGCCCGCGGGCGGAGGGACTCGCCCTTTCCTACCGCGCGCCGCCAGGCCCGCTTGAACCTCGGCGTCAAGGTTGTTCCTCCCAAGCCCTCCCGAGGGCTTGTCGGCCACAAGGTGATTGCAACGATTCGCTCCCATAAGACTTATCTACATGCGATGGGCTATTATACTCTTACAGCGCCCCGTTTAGTGACGCCGACCGTCGCGAACCCCGAGCATCTTTTCGCGCAATGGATCACAAAACCCCTTAACAATTCTGCGCTTTTGTTAGATAATGTGGCCTTGCGCAACGGTGTGGTCTTCTTGTAGGGGGATATTTGCGGGTCAAAGTCATGGAAGCCGGCGACGGTCGTCTTCAAGGGTACACTTTCGCCGCTGCTCTACTATGGGCGGTCCTCCTACTGATCCTCGCTCCGGGGTCGAAGGGGGAACCTGCCACGCGGCCCGGGGTGGACAACGACCCCGAAGGCGCGCCGTACGTCGCTGGGGAGCTCCTAGTCGCCTACGAGCCCGGAACCTCCGAGGAGGCCGAAGAGACCGTCGTCAGGCGGTCGGGAGCGCGGACCCTGAAGAATCTTCCAGGGGAGGTGAGGCTCGTCTCCTTCCCGGCGATCAGGCGCGAGGCATCCGAGGTGGTGCGGGAGCGGGCCCTCGCACGGGCGCTGGGGCATCTCGCGCACAGAGCGGGGGTCGTGGCCGCTGACTACAACTACTTGCGCGAGCCTTACTTCATGCCTGACGACCCGAGGCTCGCCAACCAGTGGGGGCTCGCCAGCACGAAGTTCAGTGGCGCCTGGAACGACGCGAAGGGCAGCGGGGCGAAGGTCGCCATCGTGGACTCGGGCGTCTACTCAGAGCATCCAGATATAGGCAGGATCACAGCCCAGAGAGATTTCGTCGAGGACGATGCGGTGGCCGACGACGACTACGGGCACGGCACCCACGTAACGGGCATAGCGGGCGCGCTCACGGACAACGGCAAGGGCGTGGCCGGGGGATGCTTCGGGTGCGGGCTTATCATAGGCAAGGTTATGGGCTTGGGAGGGTTCACCACGGATTCGCGGATAGTGGAGGGTATCGACTGGAGCGTGAACCAGGGTGCCGACGTCGTGAACCTCTCGCTCGGCGGGCCGGCAGACTCCAGTGTGCTGAGGGGGGCGGTCAACCGCGCACATGGCGAGGGTGCCGTCTTGGTGGCCGCGGCCGGCAATGATGGGGCGGACGGCCCGCGGTACCCGGCGGCGTATTCCAAGGTGATCGCCGTGGGCGCCATCAGCGCGGATGACAGGCTCGCCTCCTTTTCCGGCCGCGGCAGATGGGTGGATCTGGCCGCGCCGGGGACGGACATAATCTCTACCAGCGAGTCGGGCGGCTACGACACGCAGAGCGGGACGAGCATGGCGGCGCCGTTCGTGTCCGGCCTCGCCGGGCTGCTCGCCTCCCAGGGCATGTCCGCGGGCTCGATCCGTCAGGAAATGCAGGCCACCGCCGAGGATCTCGGTCCCGCGGGGCAGGATCCCCGCTACGGCCATGGCAGGATCGACGCCGCCAACGCCGTGAGATAGTCTAGCGACGCAACCTGGCAAGCACATGCTTGCTTGGGTAAACTTGCCGCTGCCCACATTCTCGGGCACATGGCTTACACTACTGGCGGCGCTGCCTACGATGCGAGGGACGTAATTGGCCACGTACACGTATAACGGTAAGAGAAGCTTCGCCGGGGAGTTCTTCGACTCCCTGGCGTCGTTCTACCGCAAACGTTGGTTGCTCAGGTACTTTGTCCGCCGCCAGGTGACCCGTAGCTACAAGAGGTCCTATCTGGGTCTCGCGTGGGCGATACTGGGACCCCTGATCTGGGTCTTCTTCCTGACGTTGATCTTCTCTGAGGTGGTCGGCCTGAGGTTCAGGGTGGTAGAGGAGGATCCAACGCTCAACTTCGGGCTGTTTTTGTACTGCGGTCTGCTCCCTTTCATGGCCTTCTCCGAAGCGCTGACCAAGGGACTCAACAGCATCAGGAACAACGCGGGATTGGTGCAGAAGGTGGTCTTCCCGCTGGAGTTGCTCCCCTTTACCAACGCGGTAGCATCGCTGGTCGACAAGCTCTTCGGCATCGGAGCGCTCGTATTCATCGTCTTCGTCCTGCAACACAGGCTGCACTGGCAGGTCTTGCTGCTGCCCCTGATCATCGTGCTGCAGTTGTTGTTTACCCTGGGTCTGACCTACATCATGGCGGTAGTCGGAACGTATGTGCCCGACATGGGCGAGGTCCTAAGACCCATAATCAGGGGAACCTTCTTCATCACACCGATCCTCTGGCCGCCCGAGACGTTGCCGGAGAACCTGCAATTCATAAACGACTACAACCCGCTGGCCTACCTGGTGGGCGCATACAGGGATATGATCCTCGAGGGTACGCTCCCTGGCGGGCTGGCGACGCTCTATTTCGCCCTGTTCTCCGGGGGCCTGTTCCTGGCCGGCTTCGCGCTGTTCGTCAGGGTGAAGCCGGGGTTTGCGGACCACCTGTGACGCCGGCCATCTCCCTCAGGGGAATAGGCAAGAAGTACAGGATCTCCCCGAGCCGGTCCTCGAGGCTGGGGGAGATCCTGAGCTTCGGCAAGGCTAAACGGAGTCACGAGTTCTGGGCGCTGCAGGACATCAATTTGGATGTGGAACCGGGCACCACCCTGGGCGTCGTTGGCCGTAACGGGGCCGGGAAGAGTACGCTTTTGAGCATAATCTCGGGCGTTCTGCGGCCGACGACGGGAGAGGTCGAGGTCCGGGGCCGGCTGTCGGCGATCTTCGGCATCGGGACGGGGTTCAACCCGCTCTTTACGGGACGCGAGAACGCCATGCTAAGCGGCTTGATCCTCGGCATAGAGCACGATGAGATGGTGGAGCGCTTCGACGACATCGAGGCTTTCGCGGACATCGGGGAGTTCATGGACCAGCCGATCAAAACCTACTCGAGCGGGATGCGCAGCCGTCTGGGTTTCGCCGTCGCGATCAACGTCGAGCCCGATGTCCTCGTCATAGACGAGGCCCTCTCCGCGGGCGACTCGGCGTTCAAAAAGAAGGCGATCCAGAGGATGTACGACCTCAAGGACTCCGGTTCCACGGTCCTTTTCGTCTCCCATAGCATGGGTATGGTAAAGCGATTCTGCACGGAGGCCATTCTGCTCCACAAGGGAAGGCTCATAACCACCGGCAGCCCCGAGGAAGTGGTCGACCACTACGAGGAGATGCTTTCGAAGTCTCAGG
>DATMVF010000017.1:0-7875 GCA_035563475.1 Rubrobacter sp. | reverse complement strand
GCCCACAGAACATCTACAACTCTCCCTTACGCGGCAACCTCACGGCGTTATCTCTTGCAGTATCGCGACTCCGAGAGGGTCCAGGATCAGCTGTGAATCGTGCTCCGCTCCTATGAGGAGATCCCGGCCAGCGTTCGGTAGCTGAACCTCTACGGCTTCCTCGTTATGGTTGAGCAAGAAGAGGAAGGATGCGGCTTCGGTCTTGCGGCGCACAGCGTCGACACCGGGTGGTACTTCGGCCGTTGGTCTCACACCGGCCTCCTCGTACACCTTCTGGAGGAGCGCCTTCGTGTAGCGTTCTTCCGGCCTGGTGCCGAGGTAGTAGGCTACGCCCTCACCGACGAGGTTGCGCGTTACGGCCGGCGTGCCTGCATAGAAATCTTCCGTGTGAGAGGCCAGGGATTCCGCACCTTCGAGGTGGATGAGATCTGCCCACATATCACAAGATGCGCCGTCGAGGGTGTCGAGACGATTGGTTTCTCCTGTTGCCATCGGGACGAAGTCCTCGATATGGAGACCCAGCAGCTCCTTGAACGGAGCCGGGTAACCGCCGAGGCGGATGTGATCCCGCGCGTCCACAATCCCCGAGAAGAAAGACATAATTAGTGTTCCACCATCAGCCACGAACCGCCGGATGTTCTCCGCCGAGTCGTCGGTGACGAGGTAGAGGTTAGGAGCGATCACAAGCTTGTAGGACGAGAGGTCGGAGCCGGGATGGGCGAAGTCTACGGGAACGTTCGCCCAGTAGAGCGGCTTGTAGAAGGAGTAGAGGCCCTCGAGCATTCTGACGGCGGTGGAGGGTTTGGAGTCGAGCTCGAGGGCCCACCAGCTCTCCCAGTCGAGCAGGATCGCGGTCTCAGCCTCCCCGCGCGCCCCGAGGAGTTCGTCCAGCTTTCCGAGCTCCGAACCGAGTCGACTGACCTCGCGCCAGCTCCGGGAGTCTTCCGTAGGAACGTGCGGAACCATAGCGCTGTGGTATTTCTCGGCTCCCGCCCTGGACTGGCGCCACTGGAAGAACATTATGCCCTCCGCGCCGCGGGCGACGGCCCCGTAGCTCCAGAGGCGCATCTCGTTTGGACGTTTCGGTACGTTGCGCTTGCGCCAGTTCACGCGCACCGTCGTCTGTTCCATGAGGACCCACGCGGCCCCATCTCCCAAGGAGCGCATCAGGTCGCGGCTCATGGCGGCTCGTATGTGGGCCTCGGGATCAGAGGGGTC
The DNA here is from genome assembly GCA_035563475.1 of Rubrobacter sp. Taxonomy (GTDB): domain Bacteria; phylum Actinomycetota; class Rubrobacteria; order Rubrobacterales; family Rubrobacteraceae; genus Rubrobacter_D. The sequence goes on along the minus strand of DATMVF010000017.1, from coordinate 6,657 downwards.
GGGGTAGGAGTCGTCCGAGACGAGATCCTCGCGCGCCGCCCACTTCCAGTAGTCCACGGGCTTGAAGAAGCCCATGAAGTTGGTAGTTATGGGGATATCCGGTGTCGCTTGTCGCAGGATCTCCTTCTCCATCTCGTAGAGCTCGAGCAGAGCGTCAGAGGAGAAGCGGCGGAAGTCCAGTTGCTGGGTAGGGTTCGCGAAGGTGGGGGCGCTGCGAGGAGGTAGGATCTCACCCCACTCCCCGTAGCGCTGGCTCCAGAACGCCGTCCCCCACGCCTCGTTCAGGGCATCCAGGTCGCCGTAGCGCGCCCTCAACCACTCCCTGAAGTGGACGGCCGAGGCGTCGCAGTAGCACTCCGCCACGTGGCATCCGTACTCGTTGTTCACATGCCACATCGCAAGCGCGGGGTGGTCCTTGTAGCGGTCCGCTATGCGCCGGACGAGTTCGGAAGCCCTCTCCTTGTAGGCAGCGCTGCTCGGGCAGTAGTGCTGGCGGGCGCCAGGATGGAGGACGACGCCGCTCTGCGTAACGGGCAGGCTTTCGGGGTGGAGCTTGGCAAGCCAGGGTGGTGGCGAGGCCGTGGCGGTGGCGAGGTTCACCATCACGCCGCCTTCGTGCAGGAGGGAGATGATGCGGTCGAGCCAGCCGAAGTCGTACTCGCCTGGACGGGGTTCCAGCTTCGCCCAGGAGAAGATCCCCAGGGAGACCAGGTTCACGCCGGCCTCGCGCATCAGGCGCACATCTTCATCCCAGACCTCCTCGGGCCACTGCTCCGGGTTGTAGTCGCCGCCGTAGATCATGCGCGGGACCCTAGGGGTGATCATAGGCTTACCTCCTGTTGTCGGACCGTCGCCGGGGGTGATCCGTGATTCCCGGCGACGAATGACGCTCAGTCCTTCAGGCTGCCGAAGGTCAGGCCGCCCTGCCAGTAACGTTGCAGGAACAAGAAAGACACGATTATGGGTATGACGGAGATAAGGGCCCCTGTTATGACGAGAGGAAAGAGCGGCTGCGCCCCGCCGCCCGCGGTCGCTAGATCGTTCCACGAGACCAGGCCGACGCTCAGCGGGTAGAGCTCGGGAGTGCTCAGGACCACGAGAGGAAGGAAGTAGTTGTTCCAGGTCGCAACGAAGGACAGGAGGAGGACGGTGACGAAGCCGGGCATCAGGACACGCAGGGCGACGCTCCAGAAAATCCTGAGCTCGCCGGCCCCGTCCACGCGGGCCGCATTCAGCAGGTCGTCGGGGACCGACTGCTCGGCGTAGACGAACATAAGGTAGACGCCGAAAGGCGAGACCAGAGAGGGCAGGATCACTGCCAACGGAGTATCTATGAGCCCGATCTTGCTAAGGAGCAGATACGTCGGGATCACCAGCGCGGTCTGAGGAACCATAATGGAACCCAGGATCACCGCGAAGACCGGTACGCGCCCTGGAAAGCGGTACTTGGCGAAGGCGTAACCCGCTATGGTCGAGATGAACGCAGCGCCAACGGCGCTGCAGACGGAATAGTACGCGGTGTTCCAGAGCCAGTTCCAGAACACGCCGCCGTCACGGGCGAAGGTGTCGCGCAGGTTCTCGGTCAGGCTGAAGGAAGCGAACCACAGCCCGAACGAAGAGAAGAGGTCTGCGTTGTCCTTTGTGGACGAGACGATCAGGTAGAAGACAGGGAGCAGCGAGTAGACCAGGAAGATGGTAAGTAGGACCGTGGTGAGCACACGCGTGAACTGGCTCTCTCTCGGACCACTGCGCCTCCCCGTGATCGGGGCCATCAGTCACCCACCTCCCTGCGATTGGTCACCAGCATGAAGACATAGGAGCATACGACCACCACTGCACCGAGCGCGAAGGAGACTGCGGCCGAATACTCATACTGCTGGTTGATGAACGCCAGGGAGTAGGCGTAGAGGTTGGGCGTGAACGCCGGTCCTATGGCTCCAGGTGCCTGCGGCTGCAGGATCCGGGCCTCGTTGAAGAGCTGGAACGTGCCGATGATCGAGAAGACCGCCGTCAGGAACAGGGCTGGCAGAATCAGGGGAATCTTTATGTACCATGCCACCTGCCAACCCCTGGCCCCGTCCACGGCCCCAGCGTCCCTGAGCTCTCCGGGCACGGCCTGCAAGGCGGCGTAGAGGATGATCATGTTGTATCCGGTGAACTGCCAGGTCACAATGTTGGCCAGGGAGCCAAGTACGAGCGAGTCGGAGAGGAAGTTGGGGGCTGGGAGACCCAGCCTTTCGGCCAGCTGCGCGATGGGTCCGAAGTCCTGGCCGTAGAGGTAACCCCAGATAAGGGTGGCCACCACGCTCGGCACGGCGTAGGGCAGGAAGAACCCGAGCCGGAAAGCGGAGCGGAACCATACCACGCCGCTGTCGAGGACCAGGGCGAGCAGGAGGGCGAGACCGAGCATGATCGGCACCTGGAACACCCCGAATTTCAGCATCCTGAAGACCCCGCCCAGAAAGGCGGGGTCCCCGATTGCCCTCAGATAGTTATCCGCGCCCACGAAGACCATGCCCCCGACGAGACGGTTCTCGAAGACGCTGATCCCTAGCGCGTACGCAAGCGGGAGCACGAGGAAGACGACGAACAGAACGAGGAAAGGCAGGAGGAAAAGGTAAGGAATGACTACCCGCCGCAACCGTCTGTTGCGTGCCGCCCTTCCCGGCGGCTTGGCTTCGGGAGCGGTCGTCCCGGCCTCGTTTCCCTGCTCTACCGCCAACGCATACCTCCCCGCTCCCGAACGGACCTCAGCCGCCGGGCCTCACGCTAGCTGACCTTGAAGCCCTGCTGCTTGGCGTAGCTTGTGACCTTCTCCTGGAGATTCACCGGGACCTGGGAGAACTCGGTGTCTCCGGTCGCCGCATCCCCGAACTGCTCTTCCATCTGGCTGTATACGTAGTCCTGGAACGGGCTCCACTCGAAGCCCTTGTTCACGTTGTTGGAGGCCTCGACAAAGACGGAGTTGACGGCCTGGCCGCCGTAGAAGTCGAACTTGCGATTCTTGAAGTCCGGGCTGTCCAAGAGATCGTTGAGCACGGGGAAGAGGAACTGCTTGGTGGTATACAGCTCGGTCGGCTTGGGGTCGTGGGTGAGCCAAATAGCGAGTTGGGCCGCCGCCTCGGCGTTCTCGCTCTGCGTGGTGACGGCGAGCGTCGAACCGCCCCAGTTGGATGACGCATTGGCGCCTTCCTCCCACTGCGGCATCGGCGCGGCCCGCCATTTACCCTTGGACTCTCCAGCGACGCCTTCGAGGAACACGGGACCCCACGCAGCGGTCGGCCAGGTCGCGTAGATGCCTTTGGCGAACGACCTGTACCAGTCGTTAGTGAAGCCCGGGTCTGTCGCGACGACCCCACGTTCGACCAGATCGCCCCAGTATTCGGACATCTTCATGATCGCTGGGTCGTCCAAGCTGATAGAAACCTTCGTCCCATCGACCTCGAAGGGACGCGCCCCTGCCTGCCACATCAGACCGGTGAGCCATCCCCCGTCCTCGGGCGTGAAGTCTGCCAGGTAGGTCTCCGGGTCGGCTTTGTGGAGTTTCTCCGCCTCCTGGGCGAACTGGTCCCAGGTCGTAGGGACCTCGATGCCGTATTCGTCGAAGATATCCTTGCGATACAGCAGGGCCATGGGACCACTGTCCCACGGCATCGCGTAGACCGCATCGCCTTCGGAGACCTGCGCCCACGTCCAGGGAGCGTAGTCGCTCTTGTAATCGTTCGCGCCGTACTCGGAGATGTCGGCAAGACCGTCGATCTGCCTGAAAGTAGGGATGTACTGGAACTCCATGTGCACCACGTCGGGGGCCCCTGAACCGGCCTTGAGAGCGGTACGCAGCTTCTGGTATTCGTCCTCACCCTGTCCGGCGTTGACCAGCTTGACCTTGATGTTCTTGTGGGCCTTCTCGAACATGTCTATCTGCGTCTGGAAATCAGGCAACCACGCCCACAAGGTAAGCTCGGTCGGGCCGCCTACCGATCCCCCCCCACAACCAGCGAGCCCTCCCATGGCGTATGCGCCGGCGAGCGCGCCTCCACCCATCTTGAGGAAGTCCCTCCGCGACAGACGCCCCACCCTGGACTCGCTACTCACGTCTCCTCCTTCCGAAGTCGTCTCGCATCCCCTGGCACATCGAGCAACCCGCGTCTGTGGAATCTCACCCCAAGGCCGTCCAAACGCATGTCCCCTGCACGAATACGGCCACAAACTGGTTACTTCTCATCGCATTGTTGGACCAATCTCATCGCGTGTCAAGCGATGTGGATTCCCGCTTGCGCGGGAATGACGTGTGAGGGAAGCCTCTGTGAGTATCCGCAGCCTGAACCCGGTCCCATTTCAGCAGATACGTCCGCGTTTGCCGGCGGGACCGTGGCCTACGGGCGCCTCCCCTATCCAACGTTCGTCGGCAGGCTCTGATGCGAGCTGGTAACGCGAGTCTGAAGAGAGGCGAATGCGCTGGGAGCGATTATCCAGGCTCGCGTGGATGGTGTAGGTGCTGAACGTCAGCAGGTCTCCGGCCCTGTACTCCGCTGTGAGCCATCTCCCCCCGAGTTGCTCGCGCAGCTCGACGGGGTCGTCTGAGACGCTGCCGTCCCACCGCCAACCGTGCATTTCCGGGTTCGTCTTGGCGTGCTCCTCCTCACCCTCCACGTTCTTGCAGTACTCGTCTACATCCCGACTCAGGTATTCCTCACGCACGTTCTCAAGACGGTTCGAGCCCTCCAGGATCATCAGGCCTCCGAGCTGGTAGTCGATGTCTCCCAGTGGGGTCCAGGCGGTATACAGATCGTGCGTACCACGTCCCATGAACACTATGTCCCCATGTGGTTGCGTACCATAGCCCGGCGCCACCGCCCTCATCCAGGTGAAGTCGTAGTGGCGCACGGGACCGCCGAGGAACCGCTCGTAGAATTGCATCATGCGCCCGCCGTACAGCAGGTGGTGCAGCGGCTCGTTGTCGTGGGCGAGATCCGGCTTGAACTTGAGCCCCGAGTCGGGATGCGCAACGGCCTCGTCGGCAGAGTAGCCCGGGTCGGTGAGCCCTTCGGCGGCGAGCCTTTCGGTAACACTCGCCCTGGCTTCGAGGACGAGCTCGCGGTCCAGATAGCCAGGCAGATAGAGGTACCCGTCCTCGGCCATCCTCTCTCTGAGAACTCCTGTGTCTTCGATGACGTCCATCGAGTTCCGGAGCAGGCCGAAGCTCTCGTCAGACGCGTCGAGCTCGAAACCTTGCGAGATCAACTTGGGGAGTGTGGGATTCCTCACTGCTACCACCTCGGGTTCGTCATGGTGTCTTTGTACATTCCTAGACGCGTCCTGCTCCCGCGCCTGAGATCCTGACGCCCTCGGGCATGGCGTCGCCGTGGGCTTCTATGAGCTCGTCCACCATCGCTGCGATCTCGTCGAGGGAGAGGACGCTCGAGGCGTGGCGGTCGAGCATGGCAGCGTGATGGACGTGGTCCCGCCTTCCCTCCAGAGCGGCCCTCACCGTGAGGTTCTGGACGGCGGTGTGCGGGGCGCAGGTGGCGGCGCACTGCGGAGGGAGGTCTCCCACGTGGCAGGGACGCAGACCGGTGTCGTCGACCAGGATCGGCACCTCGACACAGCAACCTGTAGGGAGGTTCCTAACGAGGCCGGTGTTCTCGACGTTGCCGTAGACGGCGCGCGCCTCGCCTGTGACGAGCGAGTGCATGATGAGCGAACCATACTCCACGCTGCGCCCCAGCGAGAAGTCCTCTCCGGCGAGCAGTCTGCGGCGGGTTTCGGCGTACTGGAGAAGGTTCTCCTCGCTGCGCCTGATGTACTCGTCCACGGGTACGTCGTAGAGCTCGATCAGCTCATCGTCCTTGAGGAAGTACGGTACGTACTCGGCGTTGTGCTCGCTCGACTCGGTGACGAAGTAGCCGAAGCGACGCATAAGCTCGAATCGCACCTTGTCCTTGGCGTACACGTCAGGGTCTTCCAAGGCCGCGAAGAGCCGCGGGTAGGCGTCCTTGCCTTCGACTTCGAGGCGTGTCATCCAGGCGATGTGGTTGATGCCGGCGCACTCGTAGAGAAGCTCCTCATGCTCGACGCCAATGTATGAGGCTATCTCGCGCGCGGTGTAAGGGACGCTGTGGCAGAGCCCGACGCTTCTAATTTCGGGGCGGGCTGTATAGAGCGCCTCCATCAAGATGCTCATAGGGTTCGTGTAGTTCAGTAGCAATGCCCTCGGGCAGAGCTCTCGCATCTCGGCAGCTAGGTCGAGCACGAAGGGTATCGTGCGCAGGCCACGGAAGATGCCGCCGATACCCATCGAGTCGGCGATCGTCTGCTTGAGACCGTACTTTTTGGGGATCTCGAAGTCGAGAAGGGTGGCCTGGTGCATCCCGATCTGGACCATGTTCACTACGAAGTCGGCCCCTTCGAGCGCCGTTCGCCGGTCGAGATGTTCTTCGACTCTCGCATCGGCGCCGAGCTGCTCTGAAGTCCAGCGGGCCATCATGCCCGCGGTCTCCAGACGCTCGGGATCTATGTCGTGCAGGGCGATAGTGGTTCCGTGCAGCTCGGGGAAGCTCAGGGTGTCCGTCAGGAGGTTCTTGGTAAAGACGACACTCCCTGCGCCGATAAAGGCTGTCTTCAAGGTTCCGTCCTTTCTCTGGAAGGGCAACCCGC
>DATMVF010000016.1:0-2105 GCA_035563475.1 Rubrobacter sp. | reverse complement strand
GGGCCGCCTTGAGCTTGGTCTTGAGGATGCCCTCGTCGAAGACGTCCTGGACCCGGATGCCGTAGCGGGCGACCTTGTCCTCGTAGGTGGGGCCTATACCCCGGTTGGTAGTCCCGATCCTGGCGCTCCCCAGCGCGATCTCGCGGTGCGAGTCGAGCGCGATGTGGTAGGGCATGATCAGGTGCGCCCGACCGTCCACCTTGAGACGGTCCCTCACCCCGAGGCCGCGCTCTTCGAGGGCCTCGACCTCCTCGACGAGCACCTCGGGGTTGACCACGACCCCGTTGCCGATGGTGCAGACTACGCCTTCGCGCACGATGCCCGATGGGACGAGGTGGAGCTTGAACTCCTCCGCGCCGACACGGACGGTGTGGCCGGCGTTGTTGCCTCCAGAGTAGCGCGAGACGTAGTCCACGTCGGACGCCAGAGCGTCGCAAACCCTACCCTTGCCCTCATCTCCCCAGGCCAGTCCGAGGACGACCGTGGCCGTCAATGCTCTACCTCCGCGCTAGCGTGAACCGTTACGAAATGGGCGCCACGTCCGAGAAAAAGGAGTAGCCCCGATCCAGGACCGAAACTCATCGTCCGCCGATCGGGGCCGCCGCTCACTGCCACGGTCGCAGCGTAGCACATAGATGTAAAGTTTTGTATCGCCGGGGGAAAAATCGTCTGTTATGTACGCAGGGCAGGCTCTGGTCGAACGACGATTGGCGGCCGGAGCGACGAAGTGCGCTCCGGCCGCGAAGGTACCACGGCTCGTGGTGAGATATTCGGGGTTACTGGGCTTGCTTGGCTGCGTCGATCGCGGGTTTCACCACGTCGCGGTTCTCTTCGAGCCAGGCCTGGACGCCCTTGACCGCGTTATCGTCGGCCGCGGCGATCTCGTTCTCTATTGCGATGAGCTCGTCCTCGTTGAGCCTGAGGTTGTTAATAAACGCGTAGGCAACCGGGTCATCATCGGGAAGATCTTCGTTGACTATCGCGGAGATCTTCGCGGGCTGGTCGAGGTTGCCCTGGGAGTTCTTCGGGTCCTCGAGGTAGCGGAAGTCGAACTGGGAGCACATCGGATGCGGGCACCAGGGCGGGAACACGAACTCCTCTTTGTTATTGTAGAGTCGCTCCACCTCGGCCAGCATCGCGGCCGTGCTCGACGGCTCGTGCTCGAGGGTGAGGTTGTAGTCGGGTATGACGTTCTCCTCGATCTTCGTGGAGATAATGGCGCCAGGCTCGATGCCGATGATCCTCTCGGCCCCGGACTGATTCAGATCCGCGATGCTGTTGACACCCGTCATATAGCTGGGGACCGCCAGACCGAAAGAGGTTTCGCCCTCGTACCAGGGCTCGAGGTGCTCTACGTCGTTCTCGACCTCGGCGAGCAACTGCGTGTGGTTCGGCATCCAGACGTCCTGGAAAGCGTGGAGGTCGCCGCCCGCGACGCCCTCGAACAGCAGCCCGACGTCGAGGGTCTTCAGCTCTACCTCTTTGTAGCCGAGATCCTCTTCCAGGATCACCTTCGTCAGGTTCGCGACGGCCACGTTCTCCGTCCACCCGATGTTCCCCAGGGTCAGGGTCTTGTTCTCGGACTGGGCAGAGCCCCCTCCGCCTCCGCCGCTCCCACAACCCACCAACACCACGGCAGCGACGAGAAGCGCAGACACCAACGCCAGTATTCTCTTGCTTACGTTCATCGACCTTCCTTTTTCAGCCAACAGTTCCCGATACGCGCATCTATTTACGTCGGTACGCCACTTACGGATCAGATCTCTCCCTTTCTTGCCCCGCTACGCCCCAGACACCCGCGTATCTGCAGGTCCTCATCATGCCTTCTCTTCGGTTGCGCCTGTGCCGGAACCCTTACGGCGCGAAAAGATCTTGGGAGCTCCGCCCCCATCCTGCCTCGCCAGGGCGCGCGTGATGCGGTCCAACATGATGGCGATAACCACGATTCCGACCCCGCCGACGAAGCTGAGCCCGGTGTTCAGCTGGCTCAAGCCCGACACGACCGGCTCCCCGAGTCCCCCCGCCCCGGCCAGCCCGGCGATAACCACCATCGAGAGCGAGAGCATTATGACCTGGTTGACCCCGGCCATGATCGTCTTGAGCGA
>DATMVF010000015.1:0-7855 GCA_035563475.1 Rubrobacter sp. | reverse complement strand
CTCTGTGAAGTTGCACTCTTGGATCACTGCCCTCGGTCAGCACACCACGGAATCCAAGCGCGAGCGTTCTCTCAACTTCGGGGACTCGTGACGGCGAACTGGGTCTCGGACCAGGACCATCCAGGACCGTTCAGCGGTCGTTACCTGCGCTCGCACATTGAAAGTGATCAGGTGCCGAATCGTTCTCGATACTGCCGGGAAGGCGGCCCCGTCGAGGTGCTAATGAGGTACGGAGTAGCAACCCTCACGACTGAGAAAGGATGCGAATAACGGTGTCCTGCCTGGCTACTCAAGAGAGCTTACCTCCTGCGCTGCTTGACCGCAGAGATCTCTATCCTCCCGCTCCACCTTTCGGGGGATGTCTCTCGCCCCGCCGCACAGTATGTTGGACAGGAGCGAAACAAGAATAGGAGCCAGGATCATGCCGGACAATCGTCAACATGCCTTAGAGCTGTCCCACGCGGAGCCCCTCGATGAAGCGGCCATGCGGACGTTTTACTCCAATGTAAGGGGGCAGGTCATACTGCCCGACGACGCCATCTACAAGGAGGCGCGCACTGTCTTCTACGGCGGTTTCGACCGTCACCCTGCGGCCATCGTCCGGGTCAAGGACGCCTCCGACATCGGGCGCGTCGTCTCCCTCGCACGCGAGAGCGGGCTGGAGCTAGCCATAAAGAGCGGCGGCCACAGCCTCGCCGGACACAGCATCTCCGAAGGAGGCATCGTGCTCGACCTCTCGGGGATGAAGAACCTCGAACTCGACACCGAAGGGCGCACTGCCTGGGCACAGACGGGGTTGACGGCAGGCGAGTACACCGCCGCTGTGGGAGCACACGGCCTCGCCACGGGCTTCGGCGACACAGGATCTGTGGGGATAGGAGGGATCACTCTAGGAGGAGGGGTGGGCTACCTGGTTCGCAAGCACGGCCTCACCATAGACGATGTGCTGGCAGCAGAGATCGTCACGGCGGACGGAGAGCTTGTGTATGTGGACGCAGAGAGGCATCCCGATCTCTTCTGGGCGATTCGGGGCGGAGGAGGCAACTTCGGGGTTGTGAGCAGCTTCCGCTACAAGCTGCACGAGGTCGATACGATCGTGGGTGGGATGCTGGTGCTCCCGGCCACACCAGAGGTCATCGCCTCGTTCGTGGCCGAGGCGGAGGCCGCCCCTGAGAAGCTCTCGACCATCGCCAACGTCATGGTGGCGCCGCCTATGCCGTTCTTGCCGGCCGAGGCGCATGGAAAGCTCGTCATCACGGCTTTGCTGTGCTACGCGGGAGAGGTAGATGAGGGCGAGCGCGTCGTCGCGCCGTTTCGGGCGCTCGCCACGCCGCTGATCGACACCGTCGGCCCGAAGCCCTATCCGGAGATGTACGAGCCGATGGGTCCGGGTCCAGACGAGGAGGTGGCGCGCTCTCTCTTCATCGACTCCTTCGACGGAAGCGCGGCTGAGACGATCGTCGAGTACCTCCAGGCCTCGAGTGCGCCGATGGCCGTGGCCCAGCTCCGGGTGCTGGGTGGGGCGATGGCCCGCGTACCCGTCGAGGCTACCGCCTTCGCCCACCGGCGGCGCAGGATCATGGTCGCCCTCGGCGCGGTATACGAACGCCGAGAGGAGACCGCGGAGCATGAGGACTGGGTCACAAACTTCGCGGCGGCGCTGAAGCAAGACGACACGGGCGTGTACGTCAACTTCCTCGGCGACGAGGGCGAAGCGCGGGTCCGCAAAGCCTATCCTGGCTCGACCTGGGAGAGGCTCGTCGAGATCAAGGGCCGCTACGATCCAACGAACCTCTTCCGACTCAACCAGAATATCCCGCCGGCGAGCGGGCAGAAGGAGGCGGGCCATAGCTGAGAAGAGACCGGCGGTCGAGCAGCCGTACCTTGCCGAGGATACGACCCCGACGCCGTGGGCGGAGGTGCGCGAGCGCCTGGCGGATACGTACTGGCTGGCTACGGTTCGCCCGTACGGGCTGCTACACCTAGTACCATTACTGGCCGTCTGGGTTGGAGGCGCAATGCACGTCGTCGCAATCACGACCTTCCGCAAAGCCACGAACCTGGCGCACGACGCGCACTGCGTCATCGCGGCTAGGAGGGAAGCTCTGGATCTGGTGGTCGAAGGCACGGCCGCGAAGGTTAGCGAAGAAGCCAGGCTCCATCGCGGGGCCGAGGTGTACATGAACAAGTACGGGTGGCCAGTGACAATTCGCAACGGCGCCTTGGAGTGAGCGCGACGGGTACCGAACGGGGTACCCTCTGGGTTGCTGCGATTCTCCCCGATCCGGAGAGGGCGGTAACTTTCTACGCTGAACTGTTCCGCTGCGAGGCCAGGGAGACGATAGGGGCAGACTCGTCCGGGCAGTATTTCAGCTTTTCCCTTTGCGGTCGCGACTTCGCAGCTGTGGGCTCGGAGCGCGGCGTGCCGTCCGTGCCCGCGAGGCCCACCTACATCCCGGCAGAGAGCGCCGAAACCTTGGCCTAGAGTGTATGTAGTTTCGAAATAATGATGATGTGTAAGCACTCGCGCAGGTCAGGGCAGAGTACGAAAGTCCGGGGAACTTCTGGAACGGGGTACGCACCGTCTACTCGGCGCCGGCGCTCCTCGCTCTAATCGGTACTTGTCTCTCACGCTCGGATAGCGGATCGCGCTAGGGTATGGTAGAGAGGCTGGTGGTTACGCGAGTCGGGGCGTTTGTGTAATCCGAAGTCGGATGTTGATTCGGACGCACTGGCCATCCTGACTCGCGCGGGCACGCGGATTCGGAAGGTGCCCGTTTTCGGGCGACGAGTGACGCAAGGAGGGTCGGACACGCGCATGAAGATACGGGAGGTAAGCACCGTCGGCCTCAAGGGAGCGACCCCGGAGGGCGGCTGGAGCGAGGAGCTGAAACCCGACGATGTTGTTCATACCCTGGTGACCGTCCACACCGACGAGGGACTCGTCGGCTACGGCAGCGTCTTCACGAGCGAGGCGCTGGTGCGTGCCGCCCTCGAGGTGTTGGAGCCGCTGTACGCGGGCGAGACCGCCCTCGAGCCCGAGCGCGTCTCGGAGAAGCTGCACCAGAACACCTTCTGGCAAGGCCGCGGGGGGGCGATCACCCACACGATAAGCGGGGTGGACATAGCCCTGTGGGACATCTTGGGGAAGGTCACCGGACAGCCGGTCGGGCGCCTGCTCGGGGGCAGGTATCGTGAGAGGATCATGCCCTACGCCTCCTTGCTGATGCAGGAGCCGGGACCCCTCTCGGAACGCCTCGTCTCCCTTAGGGAGCAAGGCTTTCAGGCGTTTAAGGTGGGCTGGGGACCGTTCGGTCGGGTGAGCGACAGGCTCGACGAGGCGATCGTGAAGGCCGCCAGGGAGGCCATCGGGGACCAGGCGATCCTGGCGGTGGACCCTGGTGGTAGCGACGCATTCTGGCCCCGAGGGTACAAGTGGGCGCTTAGGACCTCTTGCATGCTGGCGGAGTACGGCATCGCCTGGTTCGAGGAGCCGCTTGTGCCCGACGCGTTGGACGACTTCGTGGCCCTGAGGCGCGCCGCGCCCGTGCCGATCTCCGGCGGGGAGGTCCTGACCCGGAGGCAGTCCTTCGAGCCTTACCTGAGGGCCGGCGCCTTCGACGTCGTGCAGCCGGATGTCACCAAGGTGGGCGGAATAAGCGAGGAGCGGCGCATAGGCTGGATGGCCGAGGAGAACGGCGCCCGCATGATCCCGCACGGGTGGAACACTGCAGTCGGCCTCGCCGCCGACCTGCAGCTCGCCAGCGCCTTGCCCAAGACCGACCTCGTCGAGTACGTCACCGGCTCCGCCTACGTGGATGACATCGCCGCCAACGGTTGGAAGCTTGACGCCGAGGGCCTCCTCCCGATCCCCGACGCGCCGGGACTGGGCCTGGAGTTGGACGCGGACGCCGTCTCCAAGTACTCCGGCGGGTGAGGAGGGCCTCGGATGACGACGGTAATGTCGAGAGGGATGCGTGAGTCTCAAAACACCCAGTCGCCCAGGCTTCGCTTCCGTGCCTTGCTGACCGAGGGCGCTGATCCAATAGTGCAACTCCACAGCCCCTGAAGGTCGCCTGGAAACGGTCCGAAAAGGGGTTTGAGCGCCGCTCCGAGCGTGGAATCGGCCGGTATATCGGGGCCAAAGTAGGCCGAACAGTACGGTGTCTGAAGCCCCTGCAGTCACGGTTCCGACCTTTGTCCATCCCATTCTTGGCACTTTCAGGCACTACCGAGGACGCGTAACGATGGCTGAGGAGGAGTGCCCGATAACCTTCTCAGCGTTCAGATAAGGGAGAAGCCGTACCTGTAGACTGTGATAATGGCTGTGGATCTCCTCAGACCCGGACTGACGCTCGTTTTCTGTGGCTATAACCCTTCACTTGCGTCGGGGCGCAGCGGAAACCACTACGCTCACCCAGGCAACCGCTTCTGGCGCGTTCTCGCAGCATCTGGTGTCACTGAACGGCTGTACGAACCTCATGAGGATGAGACGCTCCTCGGTTTAGGTATTGGTTTTACCAATCTCTGCTCTAGACCTACCCGAAGGGCTGATGAGCTGACACGCGAGGAAATCAGGTCAGGTGCTCTCGCGCTACGACTGAAGCTAGAGCAGTTCCGACCTCGGGTCGTCGCCTACACTGGCATCGGCATCTACAAATGGTTTCGGGCGACCTCAAAGGCAGAATGGGGCGTGCAAGAGGTCTCGGCCGTTGGGGGGGTGACCGACATAGTCGTGCCGTCGCCCTCGGGTCTCAATCGTATTAACTTCGAAGAGCTGGTCGACCACTACCGTGCGCTTATACCCTTTCTATGTTAGTGGGTAGTCCCACATGCCCCGATTAGAGGTCAGTGTATTGATGACCGGTGCTTCTATCTCCTGCGATGTTAAGCTCTCACGCATCTAAACTCAGAGCTACCTTCGGCCAGGAGGGCGTGGATCTTGATCTCTCGCGGGTGACGCTCATAGCTTTCGTCTGCTGGACATCTGGCAAATAGCCTACTCTCGTAGGTTCACCGCACAAGAAGAAGCAAGGATTTCTAGGTAAGCCTCGCCCTGTCCCGCTTAAGATCTCACCGATGCGGGCATCTTTGGCTTGAGTAAACGAGACGACAGCGGAGGTGATGAGGCAATGGCCAAACGCGAACCCGATAGGGGAGCGACGGAGCGAAGCTCCGAACCGGGGCACGGTCCCCAGACGCTCGCCCAACTGCAAGCCACGGGCGCCGAGGTGGTAGGCTCCGACGGTGAAAGGCTAGGCGATCTAAAGGAAGTAGGCGATGCCGATTTCCTCGTCGGACGGACGCTTCGGCGCGACCTACGCCTGCCGGTAAATCGCGTGAGGGAAGTCACCTCCGAAAACGAGATCGTCCTAGACCTGTCGGCCGCCGAGGCCAAAGAACTGGGCGAAAAAGAGACGCTGGGCGAAGCTGCTCCTGCGGCGGGTAGTATGGCGGAGAATCCCGGGAAAGAGGAAAAGGGATCTTGGGGACTCCGAAAGGGAGAGTAAGCTGGCCTCACCAATTCAACCGAACCCTCGCCTAAGCCCAATCAGAATTTTACTAGCTTGCCTTTCTCGAAGTTAGCGCCTTCTTGGTGGTTGGTTGCACGAAGGCGAGAATGGGAACGACTTGAGGGACTCCTGAAGCGCGGATGGGTCGCTCCGGCTTAAGCCGCCCTCAGCATATGTTCGGCCTCGCGCTGAAGTTGCCTTACCCGCTCCTTCGACACCCCCAGCTCCTCAGCCAGCTGCGCGAGGGTCGCAGTCTGTTCCTCGTCGAGGCCGTAGCGCTTGACCAGCACGCGCCGATGGCGCTGCGGTAGCCGCGATATGGCCTCTCCTAGCCAACCTACCTCCATATCGCGGACGACCGCTTCGGAAACGTCGGAAGATCCCTGGTCCTCCACGAGGCTGCCCAGTTCGGAGGCATCTTCCTCCGAGCCGAGGGGTTTATCGAGGCTCGTGGCATCGGGCAGCGTGCTCTTGACTTCCCTTACCTTCTCGGCTGTCCACCCGAGGTGCCCCGCGACCTCTTCGTCGGTCGGCTCGCGGCCAAGCTCGGCGGAGAGCCCGTTGTAGGTGCGGGCCATCTTGCGCGTCTTCTCGCCCATGTGCACGGGCACCCTTATGGTGCGACCCTTGTCCGACACTGCCCTTCCGATAGCTTGCCTTACCCACCACGTAGCATACGTGGAGAACCTGAAGCCCCTGTCGGGGTCGAACTTCTCGACGGCCTTCATCAATCCTATGTTGCCCTCCTGGATGAGATCCTCGAAGGGCACACCATACCCTCTGTACTTCTTGGCGACCGATACCACGAGCCTCAAGTTCTTCTCGACGAGCCTCGTGCGCGCCTTGGCGTCCCCTGCCCTAGCCCGCCTGGAGAGGTCAACCTCTTGCGCGTGTGTCAGCAATGCGCCGTTGTCGATGCGAGCGAAGTAGCTCGAAAGAAGCTCCGGCGTCTCCGCCTCCCTGGTGGCCACGCGTTCCTCGGTGTAATGCATCATCCGGCTTTCTCCCCTTGTGAGATGATCTCTTCTCGACGCATGTCCTATCTCGATCAAATTATACAGTATCTACTACAGCTTTTGAAAGTTATCATGATCTGAAAATGTACTGCATTGTGAAATCGTGTACACTCGCTCTTGTGAGTAGGCGCACCTATGATCAGTACTGCGCGGTGGCCCGGGCGCTCGATGTCGTCGGTGAGCGATGGACGTTGTTGCTGGTGCGGGAGCTATCAACCGGACCCAAGCGGTTCAAGGACCTCTTGGACGGGTTATCCGGCATCGGGACGACCCTCTTGACCGCCCGGCTCAAAGATTTGGAAGCGAATGGGATCTTACGCCGGACGACCTTGCCGCCACCGGCAGGATCGAAGGTGTACGAGCTCACTGACTTGGGACGTGCACTGGAACCGGTGGTCATAGCCCTCTCCCGTTGGGGATTGAAGCTCCTGGACGCCCCGCGTCCAGAAGAAGAAACCCGCCCGGCATGGGCGATGGTGGCGCTGCAATCGTCTCTCGATCTGAAAGCGGCGTCTGGGCACAAAGAGACCTACGAGTTCCGCGTTGACGGGGGGTTATTCCACGTGCGGGTCGAAGGGGACGGGGCCGAAGTCCGGCAGGGCCCCGCCGCCGATCCAGACCTGATAATCAGCGGGGACACGGAGACCCTCCTCGGCGTTGCCGCGGGCAGATTGACGCTCGCCGAAGCAGTCGAAGCGGGTGCGATCGCGACCGAAGGCGATCGGGACTCCTTGGCTCGCTGCCTTGCGATGCTCGGATCGCCTGACAACGATAGCGGGAAATCGGTGCGCGACGACATCCGTGCTCAGCAGGCTCGCTGAACCTTAGCTAATCTCTACCGTACCGCCGCGTACCGAATGCGTCGCCCTCACTTCTTCGGCCGAACCTTGCTCGTGCCCCGGATACGGTGACGATGGTCAGCGCCGCATGATCACTACGACGATCATTGCTACCGATACGAATTGCCCCTTCGGCTCCTAAAGTAGGCAACAATGGCGGAAACTATTAGTACTCTGAGGAGAATCCGCCTGAAGAGATCCGACCTGTTGTGTTCCCACTGGGCCTTCCAGCCCCGTTCCGCGAAGACGTTGGGGACGCGGCCTTGCTTGAGGTCGCCAAGGACGCCTCCCACAACGCTCAGACGGTCGGCCAGCACCAGGGGCAGCCAGTGGCCGTAGCTAGATTCGCTGTACCTGAAAGCCAGGCGGCGGAGCGCGCCACTCGGTCCCGAGGGCGGAGTCGATGTACCGAACACGGAGGTGAGGTCAGCTCGCTCGTTGGAGTGCAGGACCTCGACGGTCGGCGGCTGCCGCGGCGGGCGCTCCC
>DATMVF010000014.1:0-2611 GCA_035563475.1 Rubrobacter sp. | reverse complement strand
GACGAACCCGACGATGGCCGCAGTATCCGGCATAAGTAAGGTGTTTGTTGTCGTCGGGTTACCAACTAGAACCCGACGAAGCTCTCGATAACCCGACGACAAAGGTGGTTCGTCGTCGGGTAGCAGCGTCGGGTATAGGAGAGGTTAGGCAAACCCGACGCCGCTAGTAGCCTCGAAGATCGCATAGGTAAGGGTCTACTTGCTCTGCGCGTCGGGTTCGTTGGGTTAGATTGACAGGGTAGGAGAGCCTGCGAAGTAGCGGCGCATCCTCTGTCTAGAATTAGCCCGTAAGGACCGTCATGAGCGTCATCACCGTCACGCCTGCGAGGAAGCCGCTTAGGTAAGACGTTTCTTCGGCGACGCTCACCATGACGGTGACGTGACGGTCCCCGAACACGCCAGGAATAAATCGTCACGTAGAAAAGCCCATAGGTATCGGGAAAAATACCTCTCATGACGGCGATGACGATGAACTGCAAGGGTTCTCTAAAGGCGGTCCGCCACTCTTTTCGAGGATGAGAGCTGGTGCGATGGGCTAGGAGTCTAGGGTGCACAAGTCCGTCAAAGTGCGATATAGATCCGGATCCCAGAGTGCCTACTTCTCCCCAAACATTTGCTGCTGCTCGTCGGGTTTGCCATCCCGCTCGGCTTTGGGAGGTCCGTATTTTCGAGGCCTACGTGGAGCACCACCTGCCCCCCACGCTAGGGGAGGGGCAGGTGGTGCTAGATGGGCTACGCGCACAGGACCGACAAGGTGAGGTAGCTCATCGAAGCGAGGGGAGCCGAGCTGTTGTTGTTGCCGTCTCGTCTTACTCGCCTGACCTCAACCCCATAGAGGAAGCGTTCTCGAAGACAAAGAACATCGTCAGGAAGGCAGGAGCACGCACTCGCCAAGCGTCGGTCGAAGCCATAGCCAAGGCGATCTCGTCGCTCACGCTCGAAGACGTGGCGGGATGGTTCGCCCACTGCGGCTACTACCCACAGGATCAATACTCATGTACACCGCTGTAGGTCTCAGGTTTCGGCTGCGGGTTTTTAGGGGCGTTTATCCACGGTGGTGATCGTAAGTGGCGTGTTCAGGCTACCTGGCAGGGTTCTCCTAGAGCACGAGGGCAGCTTTATCGCGGTCCTTGCCGAGCTCCCACTCGGCCACCCCGAGGTGGCTTCGGGGGCTCCACCCACGGCAGCCGATCGCGACGCCGAGTTCCCGGGCCGCACGCCTGGCCGCGAGCCCGACTATCGCGGTGAACGTCGGGTAGGCGAGCTCTATGTCCGCGAGCTCTTCTACCGGCATCCCGCCACGCATCGCCGTCGCCACGAGTTGGACGACCTCCACCGCCTGTTCGCCGACTATGTGGGCGCCGAGGATGCGCCGCGAGGCGCGGTCCACTATCAGCTTGCAGAATCCCTCCTGGTGGCCGTCGATGACGCTGCGGTCGAGATCCGTATAGGGGACAGAGGAGACCACGCAGTCATGCCAGGCCAGCGCCGCCTCCTCCGTGAGCCCGACGCTTGCGTACTCGGGGTCAGTGAATCCGCCGTGGGGTACTATCTCGTGGCTCTGCGACCTCTCGGCACCGAGCACGGCCTGTTCGGCGGCGAGGCTGCCCTCGTAGGTCGCGCTCTGGACCAGCATGACCCTGCCGGTTATGTCGCCCGCGGCGAAGATGTGAGGCACGCTGGTCTGTAGCGTATCGTCAACGACTATGTGGCCCCTGTCGGTCGCCACGCCAGCCGCCTCGAGCCCGAGCGCGTCCACGTTGCCGGGCCAGCCCACGGAGAGCATAACGGCGCCCACCGCGGCCTCCCGCTCCCCGTCCGGGGTGTCATAGTGTAGGATTAGGTCCTCCGGTCCCCCGGAGACCCTCTCTATGCCGTTTACCCCGCCGATCCCGGTCTCTATGTGTATGCCGCGCCGCCGGAAGCTCTCGCCGACGGCCCGGGAGACGGCCTCGTCCTCCCCGGGGAGTATCCTCGGGGCGAGATCCAGAAGCCGCACCCTGGACCCGAAAGCCGCGAAGACGGAGGCCAACTGGCAACCTGTCGCCGCGGCACCGATGATCGCGACCGATCCCGGCAGCGACTCCATGTTCCACACGTCGCTGTGGGTGAGGGCGTGCTCGGAGCCAGGGAATCCGAGTCTCCGGGCGTGTCCCCCGGCGCAGACGACGAAGCGGACGCCCCGGACCTCGGCCTTCGTTCCCCCAGGGACGCCGTTCTCGAGCCGAACGGTGTGGGGGTCCGCGAAACGTACCTCGCCAGCTCCGTCTACGACGTCGACCCCCGCCTCCTGCAGCCGATCCCGGATACGTTTCTTGCCGTGTACCTCCTCCACGACCCGCTGGGCCGCGAGGAGCACCCCGGGGAAGTCTACTTCCGGCGCCGGGCCCCGGAGGCCATAATCGGCGAACTGCTCCGCGTCCCGCACGAGCCGGGCGGCCTTGGCGAGCGCCCGGGTCGGGACGCAGCCGTCGTTGGTGCAGGTTCCGCCGAGCTTGTCGCGCTCGATCAGGACGACCTCCGCCCCCAGCTCCCGGGCCCTCAGGGCTGCGGTTACCCCCGCCGGCCCTCCACCTATTACCACTAACTCGCTCAATGTGTCCCTTTCTGC
>DATMVF010000013.1:0-3193 GCA_035563475.1 Rubrobacter sp. | reverse complement strand
TGAAAGTAGCCCCGCGAACGCACTCCAAATCCTCAGGAGCCACAACATCAGCATCCGCAACACGGACGCCGAGATAGACGAGGATCGCGTCCGCTACAACCTTCAGGTGCGCATACACCCGACCGCCGACGTTCATGCCGTCCTCGCCGAGCTATCCGGCCTCCCCGAAGTAGAGCGCATCTCACTTACGGGCTTCAAGGACTACGAATAAAGCGGTTTGCAAACAGAAGGCGCAGCCCTTTGTTTGCAAACCGCAGGCATCAGGCTACAGGCTTCAGGTAGGGGTCAAAGAGATTCGATGTATGGGAGAAAACGGGCCGACGCCTCCAGGCTCATTCTAATCGAGAACCACAGTAAGAAAGGGCCGGGATTTACGCCCCGGCCCCCTGATGCCTGAAACCCGTAGCCTATAAAGAAACCTACCTTGCCGCCTCGGCCTCCGTCTCGGCCTCGGCTTCCTCCAGAGGCATGGCGCCGCCGGAGATCTGGACGATGTCCTCCTCGATGGCGGTGATGTTGCCGTCCATACCGGACCAGACTCCGATGGAAAAACCTTCGTCGACAGGCTCGCCGATCTTCTGCTCGAAGGTGACCTCGTCCCCCTCGGAGACGAGCGCGGTAGCAGGCTTGAGGAACCTGCCGCCGAGCGGGATGCTAATCCCGCTGACCTTGCCCACCAGCGAGGTGACGCCCTCGGGACGCCTGGTCTTGATGTCCGCGTACTCCTTGGAGGCGACGCCCTTGGGGATGACGAGGAAGCCGTTGGTGGTGCGCCTGACGTAGGCGTCACTCTCGCCCAGCGACTCTATCCCCATCTCGTTCAGGTAGGGCCCGCCGTCGATGACGGTGAGATTGCCGGCTTCGGTCTCGACGTCCACGCCAGAGAGCTTCAAGAGCTCCGTGGCGGAAGACCCGAGCGGCGCCTCGAAGAGCTCGAGCTCTAGGTCGGGGCCGAAGACCTGGAGGTATTTGGTCGTCACCGGCTTACCCAGGAAGAACGCGTTGTAGATGTTCAGGAGCGTCTCGGTGTTGTTGACGATGTGCCCGGCGTCGAGCGGAAGGCCGGGGCGCTTGTTGCCGTCGGGCAGCTCCACGCGGCGCGGCACCCACTTTCCCTTGTCCTCGTAGAAGATGTTCTTGATGAGCGTCTTCTCCTCACCCATCGAGTACTTGTCGGGCACGTGGACGACCTCGTAGAGACCGTCCGTGTTCTCGTCGTAGCGGGAGAACCACTCCTCGTCCTTGAAGTGCACGCCCATGATCACGCGCTCGATCCCGAAGATCGTCTTCATCACGTCGAAGAGCTCGAGAAACTCGTCGAAGTAGTCCCTGTGTAGCACCTTGTCGGCCCAATAACCAGGCTCCGACTCGGTGCAGTTTACGATCAGGTTCGGTTGCGGGTTCTTCCACTTGAAGTAAGTAGGGAAACCTCCGCCTCCGGCCCCGACGATGCCGGCCTGGCGCATGATCTCCACAGCCTCATCCCTGCTGAGCGCCTTTACCTCATCGAGATTGCGTCGCACTAACTCAGCCAAGATCCTTCCCTCCGAATACTCTATACACCAGATACTTACTGTTACAATCTCCGTCCAACTATTACAGCCAGTATACCCTTTGCGCCTTTATGTTGCTAGTTCGGGAGAGGCGGGTCTGGTACACTCCCTGACGCCCATGAAGCTCAGCAGGCGCACCGCGAACATCCTACTTGCGATAGGCGTCTACATGCTCCTCACCTGGGGTACGAGGGTCTTTACCTTCCTCTCTGAGTTCCGTGCGGGGACGCTGGTCGCCCCTGCCGTACACCTCTCGCTCGTCGTGATCGGGCTCGCCATCGGCATCTATCTGGCGTATCTCGGCATCAAGGGCCGAAGGGTGAGTTAGCAAGTCAGCACTTCAGCACGCTCAGGCTTTTAGCCTTCGCTTGTCAGCATGTCAGCTTTTTCCTCTGAAGGCCTCGCTTACGGTCGAGCAGCAAGATCCTACAAGCGGAGACGCCGCTTTCAGAACGAGCCTTGCGCTCTGCACACTCTTGCTGACCTGCTGACGAGTGAGGGCCGAAGGCCCGAAACGTGCTGAAATGCTGACAAGCGGAGGCGAAGCCGGAGCGTGCTACCCACTACAGTGGGTAGTCGATACGGCTTTCCGTGATTTCGGGCAGGTCCGCGGCCGAGTAGTTGGGTACGGCGCGGCGCAGGAGTTGGAGGGCCCTTCCACCCTCCTGGCCGCGGGCGTGAAAGACCATGGCATCGATTATTTCGGAGAGGTTCGAGTCACCGGGCGGGCTCATGTTCTCTGAGGAGAGCCTGAAGACCATCTGATGGGCCGTCGTGTCCCTTTGTTCCCCTTCCTCCGAGAGCTCCTCTTTCAGCTTCTCGCCGGGGCGCAGGCCGACGAACTTTATCGTGACGTTCGGCGCGCCCATAATCTCGATCATCTTGCGTGCCAGGTCGGTGATGGCGACGGGACGGCCCATCTCGAGGACGTAGGTGCCGTAACTTTCGGCCATCGCCCCGGCCTGCAGGATAAGGGAGACCGCCTCGGGGATGGTCATGAAGTACCGGATCATTTCGGGGTGCGTGACCGTTACGGGGCCTCCGGCCTCTATCTGCTGGCGGAAGGTCGGAACGACGGAGCCGCGGCTGCCCAGCACGTTCCCGAAGCGGACGGAGGCGTAGATCGTCTCGGGGTACTCCAGGGAGAGTTCCCTGACGACCATCTCGGCCAGGCGTTTGGTCGCGCCCATCACGTTGACGGGACTTACGGCCTTGTCGGTCGAGACGTTGATGAACTTGCTCGTCCCGTAGGCTCCCGCGGCACGGGCGACGTTGAGGGTGCCGAGGACGTTGTTGACGATGGCCTCGGTCGCCTGTTGCTCCATCATGGGGACGTGTTTGTAGGCGGCCGCGTGGAAGACGAGTTGTGGCCTGAAAGTCTCGAAGGCGAAGCTGACGCGCTCCGAGTGCGTGACGTCGCCGACGAAGACCTCCGTGTCGTAGAAGTCCTCACGCCTCAGCTCCGTGTTCAGGTAGTACAGGCCGCTCTCGTCCCGGTCGAGCAGGATTAGTTTCGCCGGGCCGAGGCGTGAGATCTGGCGCGAGAGCTCCTTGCCGATGGAGCCCCCCGCGCCGGTCACGAGCACCCGTTTGCCGTTGATGTAGTCGGAGAGGGCGTCGAGGTCTATGTCCACGGGCTC
>DATMVF010000012.1:0-5228 GCA_035563475.1 Rubrobacter sp. | reverse complement strand
ATCTCTCCTTTGTCGTGATAGAGGTACGAGTAGCGGGCAGACTCGGGAATGCTCTGCTCGCAGGGCACAAGGACGCGCTGCGAGAGGGCTGGATTGCCAGTGCTCTCCACGTCGCCCCTGATAGCCTGCACGGGTACGTCGTCAGAGTCGGCGTTGAAGTCCCCGCAGACGACAATGAGGGCGCTCGGATCCTGATCGAAGAGCTTATCCACGATTATGCGGGCCTCAAGGGCTTGCCCTACGCGCTTCATAGAAGAGACGAAGTAGCCTTCGGCCCAGCCGTAGGCCGTCCTCCAGGCGAAGGGAGGAGGCTTGGGGTCGGGAACATCCTTATTCTGGCCAACTATGTCCGTGGGCGCCTTGGACTTCAGGTGCACGTTGAATATGTGTAAAGTCTTGTCTCCTTCGAGGCCGATCCTTACGTGCAAGATAGGTCTCTCCCACCCTATCGGCTCCGGCTCGGCGGGCGGCGGGTCGGCAGTCACCTTCTTATATAGAGGAGCGGGGCAGAAGCGATTCATGTACTGCTCTTGGCCGAGGATATCACGGCGACTCAATACGACGAGGTTGCGTTCATCGTAGGCTTCGCCACCCTGAGTCTTGGTGTGCGCCACGTGATAGGCAGCGTAAGGCGTTCCCTCGAGTAGCTGCTCCAAGGCCAGCAGGCGACGGGGCTCGCCGTCCTTCTCTTGACCGTGGACCTCCTGGAGGCACAAGACGTCGGCGGCGAGCCTCGTGAGCTGCGGACGCATGAGGGGTATGCGCTCATGCAGGGAGGGCTCTTCGTCCGGCTTGTCGTCGAGGTTCTCCAGGTTGAACGTAGCGATACGCATCCTCTCTGTCACGGTGCTCGCGCCTCCTTGGTCTCTCGGGATACCGTCAAGGGGCCACGCTACGCCATGGCGATGAATTACAGATGAATTGGAGGTGAATACGAAGAATAATACGCAAATCTGCATAAAATTCTTCCAAGTGACAGGAGACAGCAGACTTTTCTCGACGAAGCCTGTACCTGCTACCTTCGGGTCATGAGGCCGACGAGCTACCAGACTGCTCCACCCACCTCCGAGATGGTGTTGACTCTGGCTGTCCTTACTGAAGGATATCGTAGTGAGGACCCTCGTACCTAGTTATTACAGAACTGCCCGCAGTTCTCCTTTCGGCCAGCTAATCAACCACCTAACCTCAACACACCACTCAACGCGGTCAATTGCCTGGCTTCAGCTTCCCATCGTAGGAACGCAGGGATAGGGTCGAAAGTAAAGTCGGCGAACGTCCCCAGTGACCATGAGTAGTGACCTCGGCATCGTACCTCGCCGATAATCGGTGTATCGGTGAGTCATTAACTGCGAGGGAATTAGTAGCGATCACAATTTTCTCGACTTCGGTTACCTAAACGTTGGCACGCTTGCTCACCCCTACCGCCCCGCTTCCCATTGGTGTACGGGCTGGTGTGCCGAAGACGCCTCATTCCTCTGCCAGGGCGGCGACGAGCTCGCGGCAGAAGTCGGGGATGTCGGGGACCACGCGGCCCCAGACCAGGTTGCCCTCACGGAACGCCGCCTTGTTTACCCAGATCGCGCCGGCGTTCTCCAGGTCATCTTTGATCCCCAGCGAGCCCGTGGCCCTCGCCCCATCGACTATGCCGGCAGAGATCGCAACGAGCCCGCCGTGGCAGATGATGCCGACGGTCTTGTTCCTTTCGTGCACGGTCCTGACGAGGTCCGTAATCTCGGGATAGCGCCTGAGCTTGTCCGGCGCCCAGCCGCCAGGCACCACGACGCCGTCCAATTCCGAGGCGTCGACACCGTCCGCCGTGGTGTCAGCCTGCGCCCCCAGCGCGTTCTTGCCACTGACCGGTTCGGTGTCAGGTCCGACGGAGACGACCTCGGCCCCCTCCTCCTGCAGGCGCATCACGGTTACCCAGTACTCGAGATCCTCGAAACCCTCGGCCACGAGTACAGCGATCTTCTTCCCTTCCAATCTCATAGAGACTCCTCTCGTACGGTCCTCACTCGTCCGTGCGCGGTCCTAGTAGCCGGTCCACCTCGCGCCGCGCTTCTTCGCCGCCGAGCTCCAGGGCGCGGGCCAGCGCGGGCACCGCATCGGCACCCCGCCCCGACCGGAGAAGGCTGCCGGCGGTCTCGAGGTGCTCCCTGAAGCCGTTCTCCGCAGGCGGCGCGATATCCGGCGCCTCCTCACCCCGGATCAGGGCGAGTATCTCGTCCCCGTAGCGGGCCGCGCGGCGCAGGCCTACTCCCTTTATGGCCCCCAGTTCGTGGATGGTGGTGGGTTTGCGGGCTGAGATCGCCTCCAGGTGCGAGTTGTGGAGCACGACATAGGCGGGCACCCGCTGCTTTTTCGCCTGCTCACCCCTCCAACTCCTCAGCCGCTCGAAGAGCGCCGGGTCCACGGCCGGACCTTCCTGATCCGCCGGTGAGGACCCGGCGAACGCAGGCACGAGCGGCTGCCCTTCAGGGATGCCAGCTCGTGGGCCGGTGGCTCTCGGGAGCTCTTCCGTCTCGCCGAGGCAGACGTCGCATCCTGCGCAGGGTGCGACCTCTTCCATATCGCCGAAGTGCCTGAGGAGATGCTCGCGGCGGCAGGTACGCAGGTTGGCGAAGGACTCCACGTCCCGGATCTGGGCGTAGGCCGTGTTCGCCCGGTTCTTGAGCCTGCGTGCGATGTTGCGGCGGCTGTCGTTGTCCAGCGAGAAGGTCTTGAGCCTCACGTCCACCAGAGAGCCGCGGGGGATGATCTCCGCCACACCGTCGACCATCATCCTGTAGATGGCACCCTGCACCACGGCGGGACGCAACCCCGTCTTGCGCGCCAGCTCGGGAAGCCTGACGGAGCCCGAGCCAGGCAGCGCGGCGTGAACCGCGGCCACCTCCTCGCGCAGCCCCTTCGGCTCCTCTTCGATGGCACGCACCTCGACCTCGGCCCAGAGGTCATAGCCGCGGGAGATAAGACCGGACTCTTCGAGGCTCCCCATGACGATGCCGGCCGACTCGGGGTCGACTCCCCCCAGCGCCGAGAGAGAAGCGGGCGGCACGTTTACCCTCCCGTCGCTCTCCACCCCGGAGAGCGCCGAAAAGAAGGAAGAGACCTCGCGCTCTCCCGCCGCGCCCAGGGTAACCAGCCGTTTGCGCCGGCCGAGGTCGGCGCCACGATACAGTACTACGCATTCGGATCCCTCCCCATCCCTGCCCGCGCGCCCCGACTCCTGAATGTACGCGGGTAGGCTCCCAGGGACGCTCGAATGGATGACGAACCTGACGTTCGGTTTGTCCACCCCCATCCCGAAAGCGATGGTCGCTACGACCACGGCGAGCTCGTCGGTCATGAACCGCTCCTGGATGTTGGCCCTGTCGGCCGAGCCCATCCCGGCATGGTACGCGGCGGCGTCGACCCCGGAACGGCGCAGGCCGGCAGCGAGTTCCTCGCACTCCTTGCGCGTCGTGGCGTAGACGATCCCCGGCGGCGGTGAGGCGCGTATGACGTCGAGTATGCGTGGCAGTTTGTGTTTCTTCTCTTTTGCGGGAATCACCCTGTAGTTCAGGTTCGGGCGATTGAAGCTCGTCACGACCACCTGGGGCGAGCGCATCTTCAGGGAAGCCAGGATATCCTTCCTGACACGCGGGGTCGCCGTCGCCGTAAGGGCGAGGACGGGGGGGTTACCCAGATCCCTCACGGCGCGCGGCAAGAACAGGTAATCCGGGCGGAAGTTGTGGCCCCACTCCGAGATACAATGGGCTTCGTCTACGACGAACAGGCCGACGCCGGCGCGCCGGAGCGAGAGGACGAACTCCAGGGACCTGAGACGCTCTGGGGCGACGTAGAGCATCTTCACCTCCCCCGTGCGCACCCTCCGCTCGACCTCCCAACGCTCCTCGGGCGAGAGTCCCGAGTGGAGCGTGGCCGCGTCGAAGACCGAGCTCTGAAGCAGTGAGTCGACCTGGTCCTTCATCAGTGAGATCAGGGGCGATACGATCACCGTCAGGCTCTCCTGCATCAGCGCGGGCACCTGGTAACAGAGGCTCTTGCCGCCGCCGGTGGACATCACGGCGAGCGTGTCCCTGCCCTCCAGAACGGCCCTTATGACCTCCTCCTGGCCAGGCCTGAACGAATCGAAGCCGAAGATCTCCTTTAGAACTCTATGAGGCACGAAGGTAAATATAAGCTATCAGCTCTCAGCTATCAGCGGTCAGCAAGAACAAAGTGCTGAAAGCTGATGGCTTGCAAGGAGGTTCCCTCTTTGCAAGCTCTAGGGTTCTACCCGCTTGCTCCTGTTGGGGGAGAACCTTGGTATGGGTTCGAGGCCCTGAATCTGGCCGCGGGGACGATCGTTGCGATCTTGAGGTTCCTCTTGAGGCTGGCTCTCTTCGGAGGCGTCCAGGAGTTCGTCGAGGGCCCGTCTCAACTCCAGGGAAGCCCTGCTGTAGGCGAATCTGAACCCGAAGGCGGGCGCCACGAGCATGGGAAGGAAGCCGAGAAAGAAGAGCGGATTCTGCATCCCGGCGAGCATGAACAATGCGGCCAGCGTGGCCCCGAGGATGCCGGCGAGCGAGATGTACTCGCCGCGCTGGTTGGAGAGATCGGCCGTCAGGTTGGCCTCGCAACGCCCTTCGCCCAAACCCTCGACCCGCAGTTCGACCGACTTGGCCTTGAGCAGCGTCCTGTCCCCCGAGAAGTCCAGCGTCCTCCTCACGACTCCGAGCTCGTCGCCGGGGTCCCACAAAGACCCGACCTCCGTCTTGCGCCTTAGCTTGAGGCCCTGCTGCAGGCGCAACAACCCTTCGAGATACTCGCGGGTCCTCTCGGCGGGGTGTTCCACCTCGCGCACGGCCCTGAGGCGGGCAGGACCGTAGAACTTGCGGGCGAACGAGCGTGGCTCGGCCGTCCTCTCCGAAGCAATGTCCCACATCGCCCGGCGCACGTCTTGTTCGGGGATACCGGCCGCGGCGGCCACCTGTACGAGGACCTCGGGAGAGACAGAAGGTGTCTCGTAGGAGCCACGCATCCCCCTGCGAGAGTTCAGTTCAGAGGCGCGGCGCAAGATCATTTCGACCTCGTCCGGCCTCAGGCGCCTGTCATCGTTGCCCTCCATACGGGGCGTGATTCTACAGCTTTTAGAGCCTCTGATCTCGCTTGGAGGTAATCGACAAGATTCTCGGCGTGTCCTTCAAATACGACCAGCCCGAGAGTATGGTGAGCACCACGGCGAC
>DATMVF010000011.1:0-6939 GCA_035563475.1 Rubrobacter sp. | reverse complement strand
GGGCGGGGGAGTTTACCAGCAGAGAGCCCGGCGAGTTCTCCAACGACGCAGGCACGGCTTACGCTGCCCGCTACGCGCGGACCGCGCTACCCGCATTGGACGGCGCGGGCTCCGGTTAGCTCCTCGTTGCGGCCGGCTTTCTCGCCCTGATGTGTAGGAAATACGCAACGATCTGGGCGTCTTACAGGCCGGGACGCTCTTGTACGGCCTCGTCGCTGGGATACGGTTCACCGAAGCGCTCCAGTACGAAATCCGCCTCGACCAACCTGTTCAGCCAGGAACTCAAGGTCCCCATGAGTTGTATCCCTCCCCGCAGCCGACGTCCAGGCCGGAGAGACCGGTCACGTCGGGGAGCATCTCCAAGAAGGCCGGGGTGTTCAGGCCGTCGCGGTAATGGTCGTACCCGGCCCGCACCAGTTCGGTCCACACCTCGGCGTTCTCGTCCCAGTAGCGGCCTACTTCCTCATGGTCCATGCGCCTTTCCCCTCCGATGGTCGGGTGGATATCATCGACGCTTCCCAGCTGACCGTATCCTCGTCTCTGGTAATGGAGATAGGTCGAAAAGGTACCCCAGGCTGTGTTGCGTAGGATGCGCCGAACTCTACCACGTGGCATCATGCCCGTGGTGGGAAGGAGTGGTCCGTTGGTGGGGACGGAAGGAGGCCAGTGCTGGCACGGGGATAGGCACCCGTAAGTGTGTTCCCGACATTCGACGGGACAAAGGAAATACAGAGAGGGGAGACTCACCCAAGCTATGGCATCTATCGAAGACCTGATCCTGCTCCCGAAGCCGCGCTCGGTCGTCGCCAGGTCCGGCGCTTACAGGCTCACCGGCGGCTCGAAGATCATCTGTCAGGGGGATCCTGGATCACTGTTCCCCGTGGCCCGCCGGTTGCAGCGGGCGCTTTGGGAGGACCAACGTATCGGATGGGCCTTGCGGGCTGGAGATCCCGGGAACGGCGGTTCCAGGGGCGAGACTACAATAACGCTCACGCCAGTGCAGGGCATCCCGGCGCAAGGCTACCGGTTACGGATCGCTGATGACGGCGTAGACCTCATTGCCGGTGATGCGGCGGGGGCGTTCTACGGCGTCATGACCCTGGTGCAGATGTTGCGCCAGTGCGAGGGGGCGCTCCCTGCGGGTGAGATCGAGGATTCGCCGGATTTTCCATCGCGCGGGGTGATGCTCGACATCAGCAGGAGCAAGGTCCCCACCATGGAGACGCTGTTTGGTCTGGTCGACATGTTCTCCGGGTGGAAGATCAACCACCTCGAGCTGTACACGGAGCACACCTTCGCCTACGAGAACCACCGCGAGGTCTGGGCGCAGGCCAGCCCGATGACGGGCGAGGAGATACTCCGGCTCGACGCCTATTGTCGCGAGAGGTTCATCGAGCTGGTACCGAACCAGAACTCCTTCGGGCACATGCATCACTGGCTGGAATTGCCCCGCTACAACCACCTGGCAGAGTGTCCCGAAGGCTTCGAGCTGACGTGGGGAGAACACACCAGGCAGATGCCGCCCTTCAGCCTGAACCCGACGGACAGACGCAGCGTCGAGTTTATGGGAGAGCTGTTCTCCGAGCTGCTGCCGCACTTTTCCAGTGAGAAGTTCAACGTTGGCTGCGACGAGACCTGGGACGTTGGCCGTGGCAGGAGCGCCAGGGCAGTCGAGGAGAAGGGCGCCGGCCGCGTATATCTGGACTACGTGCTTGGCATCTACGATCTGGTAAAGCGTCACGACCGCACGATGCACTTCTGGGGAGACATCATTATCCAGCATCCTGATCTGGTCCCCGAGTTGCCGAATGACGCCGTGGTGCTGGAATGGGGCTACGAGGCCGACCATCCCTTCGACGAGCACGGCGGCGAGTTCGCGAGGTCGGGGATGCCGTTCTTCGTGTGTCCCGGCACCTCATCGTGGAACACCATCGCGGGGCGCACCTCCAACTGCCTCGGCAACGTCCGCAATGCGACCGAGAACGGCCTCAGGCACGGAGCCAGCGGGGTGCTCAACACCGACTGGGGCGACAACGACCACACGCAGTACCTGCCGGTGAGCTACCTCGGGTTCGCAGCCGGGGCGGCACTGCCCTGGTGCCACGAGACGAACAGGGACGAGGACTTTATCTCGGCCCTCGACCTCCATGCTTTCTACGACACAGCGCGCGTCATGGGTAGGATGAGCCACGACCTGGGCAAAGCGCACGAGCTGGCGGGGCCGGCCCCGCACAATTCCACGGTCCTCTTCCACCTGCTGACGCAGTCCCCCGACGATCCTCTCCCCGAGGGTGTAACCGTCGATAGCCTCAGGGAGGCCGGCGAGCGCATAGCCTCTATCATGGAGCCGCTCGAAGGTGCGCGCATGGACAGGGACGACGCGGAGGTCACCCGCGACGAGTTCGCCAACGCCGCGCGGATGATGCTGCACGCCTGCCAGCGGGGGGTGGCGATGCTAGAAGGGACAATCGACTCAGCTGAAAAGCGCGATGAGCTGGCTTCCCAGATGCGTACCATTCTGGGCGAGCACCGCCGCTTATGGAGCGCCCGCAACCGCGTCGGCGGCCTGCAAGACAGCGAGGGCGTCTTCGAGCAGCGGCTTCGGGAGTACGCGGGAGCCGTGTAGCATGGGTTCGTGGCGGCACGCTTGCGCTGAGAGGTACTTTCGTCTATATGTATAAGGGCCACATTGGCAGGTGGAAGGGATTAAGAGATTGGCTCGGGCGACTGCACCGGCTCAAGGGGGCGGGGCGTTAGGCGCGTTGAGAAAGATCGCTTCGAGCTACCTGCTCCGCCGGATAGCCAAGGCGCTCATAACCATCTTCGTCATGGCTTCCCTGACTTTCTTCCTCGTCCGGCTCATGCCTGGCGGTCCCGTGGAGGCGTACATCGCCAACCTGGTCACCCAGTACAACCTGTCGCACGAAAACGCGGAGGCGCAAGCCGCCTCGCTCTTCTCGCTCGACCTGAACGCGCCTGTCTACCAGCAGTACCTGGAGTATCTGGGCAACCTGGCGCGAGGAGACCTCGGTGAGTCTCTCGTCTCGCGCGGCGTACCCGTGAGTGAGATCGTCATGGCTTACCTGCCATGGACGCTCTTCAGCATCGGCACGGCACTCATAATCAGTTTCTCTCTGGGTATCATGCTCGGGATGCTCATGGCCTACAAACGGGAGACGAAGCTCGACCACATACTTACGAACCTGGGGTCCATCGTCAGCTCCATCCCCGACTACCTTATGGGAATCCTCATCCTGGTGTGGGTCGGAGTCCAGTGGGAGTTGATCGACGTTACGAACATGCGGGGCTCGCTCTCACCAGGGGTCCAACCCGGCTTCAACCTCACATTTATCGCCGACGCGTTCTACCACGCTTCCTTGCCCATACTCACCTACGTGCTCGGCACTATCGGCCTCTGGATGCTCACCATGAGAGGCAGCACCGAGTCGACACTGGGCGAAGACTATGTGACCGTGGCCAAAGCGCGGGGCCTGAAGGAGCGCAGGATCGCCACGGCCTACGTGGGCCGCAACGCGGCGCTCCCGCCCTTTACCCAGTTGAGCATCTCCATAGCGCTCGTCTTCGGCGGATCACTCCTCATAGAGTGGATATTCGTCTACGAAGGCCTCGGCTACCTGCTCTACAACGCTATCCAGCAGCGCGACTACCCTGTGATGCAAGGGGTCTTTCTGATCATCACGACGATGGTCATCGTGGCCAATTTGCTCGCCGACCTACTCTACTCCAGGCTCGATCCGCGCATCCGGATCGCAGGTAGGGACTGACAGGATGGCCGCCACGACGGGCGAGAGCCGCTTCAGGGACTCTGCGGTCGGCAGGGTCCTGGGATGGTTCGCCTCGACGCTCAAGCTCATGGCCCGCAACAAAGTTGGTTTCGCGGGTTTTCTGGTCGTCTCGACCATAGTACTCGTTACGTTTATCGGGCCCATCTTTCTGCCTTCGGAAGTTCCGGTGGATGTAAAGGAGATCTATGAGACACCCTCTCTAAGCCATCCTCTGGGCACCGACTCCGAAGGCAAAGATGTGCTGCTTCAGATCATCAACGGAGGCAGACCTATCCTGACGATAGGATTTCTGGCCGCGGCCATCTCCACGACCATCGCCGTGACCCTCGGATCGCTGAGCGGTTTCCTGGGCGGACGTGCCGACACAGGCTTTACCTGGCTGGCCGATATGGTGCTTACCATCCCCCAGCTACCGCTTCTGGCCGTGCTTGCCGGCATTCTCAGGCTAAACAGCAAAATCGCAGTTGCGGGCCTGATCGGGGTTCTGTTCTGGCCGACATTGATGCGTGCCATAAGGGCCCAGGTGCTCTCGTTGAAGGAGCGCGACTACGTCGAGTCGGCCAGGGCGCTGGGTCTGGGGACGCCGCACATCGTTTTTCGCGAGATCGCGCCCAACATGGCGGGCTACATCGCCATCAACTTCACCCTGGCCGTTACCGCTAGCATGTATTTCGTTGTCGCCCTGACGCTCCTAGGACTCGTGCCGCTCTCTGAGGACAACTGGGGCGTAATGCTCAACCTGGCCTGGACGCGGGGGGCGATCTTCTCCAAGGACAGCATCTTCTACATCATGGCTCCGATCGCCGCCATAGCCCTGTTCCAGCTCGGCCTCGTGGCCATGAACCGCTCGCTCTCGGAGATCTTCGACCCGCGGCTGCGGCGGGGGTCTTGAGAGGGTGGAAGGCCGCGACGAAGTCCTTAGCGTGCGTGACCTGGAGATAGGCTACGCGACGGGCCGGGGCCTGGTGAGGGCGGTGCGCGGGGTTAGCTTCGACCTCGGGGATGACGAGAGCCTGGCATTTATTGGGGAGAGCGGGTCCGGCAAGACTACGCTCGGTCTCTCCCTGGTGCGTCTGCTGCCGCAGAATGCCTCGATCGCCAGGGGCGAGATCCACTTCCGCACCGCTTCTGAGGAGGCTTTGGATCTTACGACCCTGGACGACGAGGCGCTCAGGCGCTTCCGGTGGAGGGAGTGCGCGATGGTGTTCCAGTCGGCCCTCAACGCGCTCAACCCCGTGATGCGCATCAGAGATCATTTTGCCGATACCGCAAAGGACCACGGCGAGACGAACGGTTCCCTCAAAGGCCGCGCCCTCACGGAGCGGGCCACGGAGTGCCTTCAGATGGTGCAACTGGACCCGGACCGGGTGCTCGGCTCCTTCCCGCACGAACTCTCCGGCGGTATGCGCCAGCGGGTCATGATAGCGCTTGGTCTCCTGCTCAACCCAAGGGTCCTTATACTGGACGAGCCGACCACCGCGCTGGACGTGCTGACCCAGAGGGCCATAATCGAGGTGCTGAGGACCCTCAAGGACGAGCACCGCTTCGCCATGATCTTCGTCTCCCACGACCTTTCCCTGGCCGCCGAGCTGGCCGACAGGGTGGCCACGACCTACGCGGGCCGTATCGTCGAGCTCGGGGAGGTAGAGCGGATCTTCTACCACCCGCGCCACCCTTACACGGTCGGCCTGCTCGATGCGGTGCCCACCCTGGCCGGAGAGCAGCAGGAGCTGAGCTCGATCCCTGGCTCCCCACCAGACCTTATAGACCTCCCTGCGGGCTGCAAGTTCCACCCGCGATGCCCCTACGCAACGGAAAGGTGCCGCGAGGAGGACCCTCCACTGATGGAGGTGGCTCCCGGGCAGGCGGCAGCATGCTGGCACTGGGAGAAGGTAGGTTCGGACTGGGAAGCGAGGGGGGGTGAGCGCCACGAGCGGGACGCCCATAGAGCTTGAGCACGCCAGCCGCAATTACGGTTCGGGCAATGAGCGGGTGAGGGCCGTCGACGACGTATCTTTCACCATTGAGCCGGGCCAGACCCTGTGCCTTGTGGGGGAGAGCGGGTGCGGCAAGTCCACCACAGGACGAATGGCTGCGGGACTGCTCGAGCCTTCGCAGGGCCGCGTGCTCTACGGCGGCAAGGCGGTCGAAGCGCTCCCCGAGGAGGAGAAAAAACGCTTCCGGCGGGCGGTCCAAATCATCCACCAGGATCCTTACGCTTCGTTGAACCCGATACGCAACGTAACGCAGATCCTGAGCGCGCCCTTGCAACGCCACAGGCTCGTGAAGTCGCGCTCCGAGCTAAAGAGCAGGCTCCACGAGTTGCTCGAGACGGTGGGGCTGACGCCACCCGAGGAGTTCCTGAACAAGCATCCCCACCAGCTCTCGGGCGGGCAGCGGCAGCGCGTCTCCGTCGCCAGGGCGCTCACCGTCGGCCCCGAGTTCATCGTGGCCGACGAGCCCGTCTCGATGGTCGACGTCTCGCTGCGCATCGGGCTGCTCAACATGTTGCTGGGGTTGCAGAAGGACCTCGGGGTGGCGTTCCTGTTCATCACCCATGACCTCGCCGTCGCCAAGCACTTCTCCTGGGAAGGGCGGATCGGCGTAATGTACCTCGGGCGCATGGTCGAACTCGGTCCCACGCAGCGGCTTGTCGGGGAGCCCGTGCATCCTTATACGCGGGCCCTGATCTCGGCGCTGCCGGAGGCAGATCCCGAACTGACGCGAAGCAAAGAGCGGTTGCGGTTGCGCAGCCCTGACATCCCCAGCCTGTTGAACCTGCCCGCGGGTTGTCCTTTCCATCCTCGCTGCCCGATGTATGAGGAGGGTCTGTGCGACACGGACCGTCCCGCCGAGGATGCCGTCGATCTGGAAGGACATCTGGCGGCCTGCTACGTCGCGGCCAGGGAGCTCGGCCAGGAGGATCGCATACCCGAGAGCAGCAGGGCGGCGGGCGCCGAGGCCGAACGGAGGACGGCGTGATCCCGGAACTGGGGAAGGCCGGATTCCGGATAGGGTTCCTTTTAGTCGTGCCGTCTTTCTTACTCTTGTTCTTTCTGGACCCCGGGACCCCCGAGTATGCAATCACCCTCTTGACCCTGGTTATGGGAGTGGTCTTTCTCGTGGCTGTAAC
>DATMVF010000010.1:0-12944 GCA_035563475.1 Rubrobacter sp. | reverse complement strand
TAGTGGTGGGCACCTGGGAGGTCGCGCTGGTAACGCTTCACCTGAAGCCCCTCGAGAGGCCCGGCATCGTGGCCGTGCCGGTGGGCGACCGGACGCCGTTCGGGGTGGCGATCTGGACGCTGGCCACGGGACTCCCGCCGGGATCCTACTTCGTGGACGTGGACCCGGAGCGGAGAGTCGCCCTGATCCACGTACTTGACGCTAGCGACCCCGAAGCCTTCCGCGAGCAGCAGGAGGTCTTCTACCGCCGGTACCAGAGCAAAGTATTCCCTTGAGGAGGTCCCGATGCACGAGATAGTCTTCTACCTGGCCTTCGTGTGGATGACGGTACTGCTCGTAGTGAGCGCTGCGGCGGTGATTCGTCTGCGCTCGACGGCCGCGCGCATCCTGGCGCTCGACATGCTGACCCTGATCCTGGCTGCCCTGCTCGTCCTCTACGCCGACGCCACCCGCTCCTCGTACTACATGGACGCGGCGCTCATCCTCTCCCTGCTGGCATTTATGGCCACCCTCATTCTGGGCCGCTACTACGGGGAAAGGAAGATCTTCTAGTGGACTCTGCGTTCGCATCCGCCATCCCCTATGTGGCCGACGCCCTGGTCATCCTGGGTGTCTTGGTGATGACCGTCGGAGTCTACGGCGCGATCCGGATGCCCGACACCTACACCAAGCTGCACGCGATGAGCAAGGCGGTATTCCTCGGCGTGGTCTCGCTGTGCGCCTCATCGGCCGTGACAGGCGACCCGGCGATCATCTACAGGGCGATCCTCATAGGAGTGTTCCTGCTCGTCACCACCCCCATCTCGTCCTTCGTGATCGCGCGCGCCGCGTTCCTGCGCGGGGAGAGGATGGAGACGGCGGACGCGTGCGACGAGTCCGGACGCGGGCTCACGAGGGGAAAGGAGTGAGCTGGCCGGTCTCCTCCGGCGCCTCCTTCTCGCCGGTCCGTATCGCGTTCACCGTTCCGCTCCGCGGTTTTCGTCACCCGAGTCGCCGTCCTCAGGGTGCTTGGTCGAGCGCCTGATGGCATCGCCGATGGTGTTGCGGCAAGCGCGTTTTATCGCGCGATCCATCTCTTGCCTATCCATCTAGATGCGCTCCAAAATCGTTGCGGTCGACATGCCGTGGCCGATGCACATGACCTGGAGGCCGAACCGGCCGTCGGTGGCTTGGAGGCCGGCGAGCATCTTCGCCATCAGGCCGGCGCCGGTGGCGCCCAGTGGATGGCCGTGGGCTATGGCCCCGCCCCACGGGTTTACCTTATCCATGTCGGGTTCGAGCTCGTCGGCCCAGGAGAGAACGACCGAGGCGAAGGCTTCGTTGATCTCGATCCAGTCCATCTCGTCGATGCTCAAGCCGGCCCTTTCGAGCACCAGGCGTGTGGCCGGGATGACGCCGGTCAGCTGCATCACCGGATCCTCACCGATGGCGACGCGGGCCACGAAGCGCGCCCGCGGGGTGAAGCCGTCTGCCTCCGCCACCTCGCGGTCCCCGACGAGCAAGGCAGAGGCCCCGTCGGTGAGCTGGGAGGAGTTGCCCGCCGTTACGACCCCCTCACCCTCAGGCCTGAAGACGGTCTTCAAACTCGCCATCTTCCCGGCATCTATTTTGTGGCGAATGCCCTCGTCCGTCGTGAGCTCCATCTCGTTACCATCGGGGTCGAGACCGGAAGTGGGTAGGATCTCCTTGTTCTTGCCCTCACGGGCCACCGCGCTCGCGCGCCGATGGCTCTCGGTGGCGAAGGCGTCCAGGTCCTCGCGCGATATCTTCCACTTCTGGGCTATGCGTTCGGCGCTCTCGCCCTGGTGAACGAGGTCCTGCTTCTCCAGGATTTCCGGGTTCACCTCGAAGCCCGTCTCGCCGTTACCGGTGTCGCTGAACATCGGCGCCCGAGTCATGCTCTCCGCGCCCGAGGCGATGGCGTAGGTTATGTCCCCCGCGGCTACGGCCTGCGAAACGAAGTGGGCCGCCTGCTGGCTGGAGCCGCACATGCGGTTGAGGCTTACCGCAGGCACCGTTACCGGGAAGCCCGCGAGCAACACGCCGAGACGGCCGATATTCGCCCCCTGTTCGCCGGCCTGGGTAACGGTCCCGTTCACGACGTCCTCGACCTTCTCTCCGTCTAGCCCTGCGCGCTCCAGGAGCCCGTCGAGGGTATGCGCCAGAAGGGCGTCGGGACGTACCTCGCGGAAAGCGCCGCCGGCCCTGGCGAACGGGGTGCGCACCGCCTCGAGGATAACGGGCTCTCTCATCTGTGTCATGATTTGTCTACTCCTCTCGTAGGAGGTTGCCTTCCCTCCCACACGAACGCGGTCTCGTTCTCTTCGTTCTCTTCATCCGCTCTTCCCGGAGATGACCTTCATGTACAGGTCGATGATGCTCTCGATGCGCTCTGGCTCAGGAGGACGCGGCTCGCCCGAAAGCAGACCATCCAGGAACACGTAGGTGATGAAAGGGCCGATGAGCATACGTCTGGCGGCATCCACATCCTCGATCTCGGCAATCCCCCGCTCGTCAGCCCGCTTCAGCAGTGTGGAGACGAGCTCCATCATCCGCTCCGGTGCCATCTGCTTCAGGAGCTCCCCGAGATAGGGAAAGCGGGGCGTCTCGGCGATAACCACCCTCATCAACGCCAGGTACTCGGGCTGCATCAGCGTGGCGAAGAACCTCTCCACCAGGCTCCTCAGTACGTCCCGCAACTCCTCGCGGGTGGCGGGAGAATCCTCGCCCTTAGCCTCCTCCAACAGCCAGTCGCCGAAGTTCTCGTCGATGTGCCGCCGCAGGACGTCCACGAACAACTCCTCCTTGGCCGGATAATAGTTGTAGACAGTCGGCTTGGAGACCCCGGCCTCCTCCCTGATGGCCTCCATGCTGGTCCCGGCAAACCCTCGTTCCAAAAACAACTCCCTGGCCGCCCCGAGAATCTGGTCCCGCTTGGCGCGCCCCCTCGGTGATAACTCTTTAGCCTCCAAATCCGAGCACCTCCTTTCATTACACTAAACTGTGTGGTATAAACTGTACCGTGTAGTGTAACCTGTTCGAGGCAGGTTGTCAAGGTAGAAACAGGTGTGGGTCAAGAGAGAAGGAACGTCCTGAGTTTGGCGGGGCGTAGGAGGCAGGATCTATCACGAGTAGCCCATCATGCCGCCGCGGTCTACCACCAGACCTTCGAGTTCGAGCCCATGCGGAACGAGGATCGTGGATGGTCCGTCCCAATGATCTTTGATGGATAAATAGTTGATGGATAAAGTATTCTCTGATATCCTGGTCATCGAAGGGTTTGCAGGAGAGGAGTGGGCATGGACGGGATGCGTGAGAAGCGTCTCGAGGAGGTTGCCGGGGAGGTCAACCCGATCTACGCTTCGGTCGGGTCGGCCTTCAAGAGGATGCTCTTTGCCTTCGAGAGCGAGGTCGGGATGAGCCCCCCGAGGTATTTCCTGCTCCACATGGTGGCCAACGAGGGGAACATCAGCCAGGGGCAGGTGGGCCAGCTCTCCGGTGTGGACCCTTCGCGCGTGACGCAGGTGGCCAAGACCTTGGAGGGGGAAGGGTTGATCCAGAGGCACCGCGACCCGGACGACAATCGGGTCGTGCGTATGCGCCTGACGCCGGAGGGCCGGAGGGTTTTCGAGGAGGCTTCCGCCAAGCGCGAGGCCTTGAGGGCCCGGATCCGACGCGTCCTGAGCCAGGAAGAGGAGAACGAGCTCAGGAGGCTCTTGGACAAGGTTGCCGAGGCCTTGGAGGAATAGAGGAGCATCCATTAACACGAGGCAAGACACGACCGCGAAACCGGTGCTTCCCCTCCACGATGAGGAAGAACATCAGGAGCTGCGGCGCTTGTTGGGGAAGCAGCCAGAAGCGATGGAGGACTGACGGAAGGTTCGTGACCAAGAGCGGCACCAACAGCAATCGAAACATCATCTTCGTCGGGCTCATGCTCGGGATGCTCGTCGCGGTTACCAACCAGACTATGGTCTCGCCTGCAATGCCGGTCATGGTGGCCGAGCTCGGCGGGATCGAGCACTACAGCTGGATCGCGACCTCGGCGCTTCTGGCCGTGGCGGTGAGCGTGCCCGTGGTCGGCAAGCTCTCCGACATCTACGGCCGGCGCTCCTTCTACATTTGGGGGCTTATCATCTTCATGCTCGGCTCGATCCTGGCTGGTATGGCTCAGGGGTTCTGGTGGCTGGTCGGCGCACGAGCCGTACAGGGTTTGGGGATGGGCGTCCTCCAGACGCTTTCCCAGACCATAATCGGCGACATCATAAGCCCCCGCGAGCGCGGCAAATACATGGGATATGTGGGCGGCGTCTTCGGTATCGCCTTGATCGCCGGCCCTTTGGCAGGTGGTTGGATCACCGAGGTCTTCTCCTGGAGATGGCTCTTCTTCGTCAACCTGCCGCTTGGCGTCGCGGCGCTCTTGTTTGTAATCGCGTTCCTTCACCTACCTCATGTCCCTATGAGGCACTCCGTAGATTACGTGGGTTTCGTAACTCTAGGGCTTGGGCTCTGTGCCGTGCTGCTCGCGACCTCATGGGGTGGTGCGCAGTATCCGTGGGGCTCGTGGCAGATCATCTCCCTATACATTGCGAGTGCGGTTCTCCTTCTCGGATTCATCATCAACGAGCATTACGCCGAGGAGCCGGTTGTGCCCTTGAGGCTCTGGAAGAACTCCGTCTTCACCCTGTCGAATCTTTCTAACGTGGCCGTTGGCATGGCCATGTTCGGCGCAGTCTTCTTTATCCCCCTCTACGTGCAGGGCGTCATCGGGGCGAGCGTAACGAACTCGGGGGCCCTACTCATCCCGCTGATGTTCTCCGCGATAGTGCTC
This sequence comes from Rubrobacter sp., assembly GCA_035563475.1. Lineage (GTDB taxonomy): Bacteria > Actinomycetota > Rubrobacteria > Rubrobacterales > Rubrobacteraceae > Rubrobacter_D. The sequence continues at coordinate 8,113 of DATMVF010000010.1, read as the reverse complement.
AGCATTCTCGTGGGGAGGCTCATCACCCGCACCGGTCGCTACAAGGGGTTCGTGATCGCCGGGCTCATCGTCATGGGTGCGGGGTACTATCTGTTGAGTCGTCTCGGATACGACCCAACGCAGACCGACCTCACGGTGGCCATGGTACTCCTCGGAATCGGTCTCGGAGGGGTGATGCAGACCTACGTCCTCATCGTCCAGAACGCGACCTCGCGCCGGGACCTCGGCATCGCCACCTCGATCACGCAGCTCACCCGTTCGATGGGCGCCACGTTCGGTACCGCTATCTTCGGCACCGTCATGGTCGGTAGCATGAAGTCCGAGATCCCCAAACACTTGCCCCCCGAGACCCTGAACAGTTCGCAGGCTGAACGGTACTTCGATGGTAGGGGGGTAGGGTCGTTGCTCGACCCGAGCGCCCTCGGTCAACTATCCCCGGCCATCGCAACCGGCATCCGTGAAGGGCTTTCCGCGGCGTTGCATTCGGTGTTCCTCGTGGGACTCATGATCATCGGCATAGCCCTGGTGGCGAGCGTCTTTATCAAGGAGCTGCCGCTGCGTGATACGGCGTTCGCCGACGAAGTCATCGGAGAACAGGTCGATCCAGACCCGAACGCCGGAGAGGGAGCGTATGCGCGCGACCGTAGAGACGAAAGGTTCGCCGGCCAGCAGGACACCTACCTCAACGTCCTCGGCGAGGAAGCGCTGCTGGGACTCTCTATGGACCGAAAAGCAGCCGGGCTAGAGGGTGCCATGAAAGGAGAGGTCGTGCGTAAACTATCTGCTGCTGTCGGTAGCGCCGTGTTCTTTGTGCTGGTACCAGGCACCGCTGTCGGCCTGGTTCCCTGGTGGATAACGGATTGGGAAATACGCGAGCCTTTATCCTACTGGGCGCCAGCGCGGGTGGTGGGCGCTTCCCTCATCGTCGCGGGCGCGGCCGTGCTGATCCACGCGTTCGCACGATTCGTCGTGGAAGGCCTAGGAACTCCTGCGCCCGTCGCGCCGCCCGAGCATCTGGTCGTCGGCGGCTTCTACCGGTACGTCCGCAATCCGATGTACGTGGCAGTTCTCGCGATCATCGTCGGTCAAGCCTTGGCCCTCGGCCAGCTGATACTGCTGGCCTACGCCGTGGCCGCCTGGATCGCCTTCGCCTCGTTCGTCCACTTCTACGAGGAGCCGGCGCTAAGCCGCCGCTTCGGCGCCCGGTACGAGGCATACCGGCGTGCCGTGCCAGCCTGGTGGCCCCGCCTGCGTCCGTGGAGAACCGGCGAGCGTGACAGCCCGGGCGCACGATGACGAGTCCTCACACCCATCGTGGTGGGAGGAGGCAAACAAGCCCTCTCCGATGATGTCCGTGTGAGGCTCGAACTGCTGGACGAACGCCGTTTTGGCAACGGCATGGTCTACCTCCACTACCGCACCAGGACGTGAGGAGACGGCGACGCTGCCCAGGCATCACCACCTGGCTTCCGAGCAGCGTGTCCCGTTGGCTACCTTGGCGGACGAGTGCCGTAAGCCAACAACTTTCTCCCAGCGCTTCTTGCAGGTCGAAGGAAACCTCGCCAGTAACCGCGCAACGCCCGCGCGGAGCGAGGGCCGGCAGAATCTATGCTCTCCGCACCCCCGCGGCGAGCTGAAGGTGTACGAAGACGCCTCGCACTGGTTGTTGCGAACCTGCCCCTGCGAGCAGCCCGAGCCGGAGGTCGAGATTACCGGAGCGGGATACATCGTCGTGCCGCTGCGCATCTTATGGCCCACTCGAGTGGATCAGGATCGGGCCTCTCGCTGCTCTGAGCACTTTGGTCGAAACGCTGCCTAGCCGCGCACGGCCCACCGCGCCGAGCCCGCGGCTCCCCACGGCGAGCAGAGTCTTGCGCTCCTCACCCTCCTCGGCGACCTGCAGCAGGGCTAGCGTAGCGTCCGCATCGACCAACCGCGTCCCCGAGCGTCTGCCCATGACCACTCCGAGCGACTCGGCCCGCTCGTTCAGGTTCTCTTCTTCCTTCGAGCGGGCTTCTCCGAGCTTGCGACGATCCTCGGCGCTCCAGCCTCCTATCGGACGCGGAGGGGTCCGGTAGGCCGTTACCAGCACGCCTTCGGCCCCACAGACGGCGCCTATGCCCCCCGCAAGCTCCGCCGCAAGTTCGGCGCTCTTCGAGCCGTCATCACCAGCGACGATCCTTGCGGGAGGCCAGGCCTCCTCGCCCCCACGTACGACGAGCACGGGACACCTCGCGTGGTGGACGACACCCTCCGAGACGCTACCGACGAACATGCGTCTGACCGGTCCGAGGCCGCGGCTGCCCACTATCACAAGACCGGGCCGAAGCTCCTCGCAGAGGTCGAGGATGGCGTCTATCGGTGGGCCATGAAGGAGATGTGACCGGGCGACTACGCAATCCGCGGCCTCGATCGCATCCACCTGGGTCTCGAGGATCTTCCTGGCCTCCCGCTCGTACAGATCGGAGTAGTCGGCCCAGACGAGCGTCGGGTAGGTAAGGCCCTTTACGAGGTGATACCAGGCGTGGACCACGTGCAGCCTGGCACCCGTTCTACGGGAGAGGTCGGTAGCGACCCTTGCGGCGAGCACTGCGTCTTCAGAACCATCGGTCGCCAGCAGCAGCCTGTTTGGTCTTATGATGTTGTCGTGCGGCGTGACCATCGAAGCGCGCTCCTTTCCTGCGTGCCGCGTTCCCGGTCTCATCTGGGCGGGAGTGGTTCGTGCAGAAGTTGCGCCTTGTGGATCGGGGCGGGTCCCATCCCTGGATCTCCTCGCCTGGGCTCCTACCACACCAGTATACGAGTGCCAGGTGCGCGAGTCGCCGGGCGCCGTAGCGATAGTCCGAAAAGGTAAGCTTGTTATGACCCGATCTTGGGCACTCTGGCTCTGGTAGTCTCGCAGCAGGTGTGCAACAGTGTGCCTCGTGAGGACCTTTGTGGGCCACAGACACCAGCTTGTAAGCATGTCGAGGTTGCTCGCGGCCCTAGGCTCTCTGGTATGGCTGGGCCTATGCCTGCAGTGGTTGCTTGGCATAAGGAAGATACCCGTGCTCGAAGACGTTCTGGGGACCGATCTCGTCGACCGCAACCCAGCACTCTCCGTGATCCTGGCCGCCCGCGACGAGGAGCGGTCGTTGGGCGAGAGCTTACCCTCCATGTTGGCCCAAGATTATTCGGGCATGATAGAGGTAATCGCCGTCAACGACCGCTCCACCGATCGTACCGGCGAGATCCTGGAAGAGCTGGCGACGAAGCACCCGGACGGACTTCGGATCTTGGATGTGGAGTCATTGCCTGATGGCTGGCTGGGAAAGACCTACGCCCTCTACGCCGGTGCCATCCAGGCCCGAGGAGAATGGCTCCTGTTCACCGACGCCGATGTAATTTTCACTCCCAGCTGCACGGACAATGCGGTCCGCTACGCGACCACCAACGGATTGGATCACCTGACCCTGCCGCCCGAGATCGTGTGCAGGAGCGTTCTGCTCCGGAGCTTTGTCGCCGCCTTCACCCTCGTTTTCGAGATGACCCAGCGGCCCTGGCGGGTGGGCGATCCCCAGGCACAGGAGCACGTGGGGGTTGGGGCCTTCAACCTCATCAGAAAAGATGCCTACGAGAGGAGCGGAACCCACCGCGCCATCCGCATGCGTCCCGACGACGACATGAAGCTGGCCAAGATTCTCAAGAGGCATGGTTTCAGGCAGGGAGTGGCTTACGGGGTAGGACTCATCAGCGTGGAATGGCACCAGGCCCTGCCGGATGCCGTGCGGGGACTGAGCAAAAGTATCTTCTCCGGGCTTGACTACAGGATCGGCGCGACGGTGGCCGGTGTGTTGATGCTCTTGCTGACCAACGTGCTCCCTGTCTTCGGTCTCTTCTCGCGCAAAACGACGGGAACTCTCTGCAGGATGAACATCCTCTCGACCTTTCTCGTCTACGTTTACCGGGCCAGACACTTTGGAGACAAGACGCCGTGGTGGTACGCTGTCCTTCACCCCTTCGGTATCTGCGTCTTTCTCTACGCTGTGCTCAGGTCCGCATCCACCACGATCATTAACAGAGGCATCGAGTGGCGGGGCACACGATATCCGCTGAAGGACTTGAAGGACAATGCGATCTGATCGGAGCGTACAGGACCGCTTCGACCCTCAAACTTTCTACGCCACCTTTCTCTCCACTCGCCGGGGTCCATTCGCCAACCAGTCCAGGGCGACGGCCGCTGTCCACGACTGGTCGGTCGCCCCGAGACGCTCGCCGGTGTATGGATCGAAATACTCGCCAAAACCGCTGCTCGCGATCTGCTGTAGAGACGCTTGCCGAAGCCTCTCGGCCCACATCGGTTTGCCGGCTCGGAGCAGCGACCACCACAGGAGCCAGTTGACTACCGGCCAGGTCGGTCCCCGCCAGTAACTGCTCCGGTGAAATCCCTCCTGAAGGGGACTGGTGCTCGGCGGCAACGACCAGCGTAGCCAGGGATGTCCGAGGAACGCGGGTGAGTCAAGCGTGGCCATTAGGGCGTCGACCTGTTCGGGACTCTGCCCTCCCGCTATAAGGAGTGAGAAGCCGGCCACGGTGCGTACCCGCAAGGGTCTTCCGGAGCGCAGATCGTGATCGAGGCACAGGCCCACTTCAGGGTCCCACCTCGCCGCGAGTCCTCGACGTCCGCGCTCGATCCAATCGGTGATCAAAGCGCGCTCTTCTTCTTGCGCCCCGACCAGCCTGGCGATCTCTAGCAAGGCCTCGTTAGCCGCCACCAGGATCGCGCTGAAGAGCACGTCTTTGACCAAGAACGGATGGTAGCGGTAGATGCTCCTCTCGTCGCAGCTGGCTTTCTTTATGAGCTTGACCAGCCACAGGTAGCGATCGTAGTCCGCGTCGGTGGGCCTCTGGGAACGGTTGGCTACGTGCTGAAGGTCATACCGGGGATAAGGCGGCAGGTCGCCGACCTCCACAGCCGCGAGGACCGTGTCCCAGCGGGGAGAGTTATCGGTGCCACTCTCCCACGGATGGTAGATGGTTACGAGGCCGGAACCCTCGGGATCCCTGTAAGTCGAGAGGTAACGGTGCCAGCGCAGAAGGCTGGGGTAGGCCTCCTGCAGGAAAGCCTGGGCGGCTCGAGTATCCTCTCCCCTGTTTCTCTGGGCTACCTCAAAGATACGCAGGGCGGCGATGGCGTGGACCGGAGGCTGGCACAGGCAGCTGGTGTAGGGCGGGGCTGGCGGGGCGTCGGGAGAGGTCGAGGCGCAAGCCCAGTGCTCTGCTCCCGGGAAGTAGCTCTCCGGAGGAGCCTCTTGGTTGAAGACGATGTGGGGGATCTTGCCGGTCCTCCACTGGTGGGAAAAGAGGGCGAGCAGCTCCTTGGCAGCGCGACGGGTGTCGAGGTGGGCGAGACCGATAGCGATGAATGCGCTGTCCCAGCTCCACTGGTGAGGATAAAGGTTGGGAGCGGCACGGGTCCAATCTCCCATATCGTTGTAGCGCAAGACCCTTCCTGCTCGCCTAGCCAATTGTTCGGGCGTTGCGAGCGTTTCTCTCGGAGAGGCTATTGTTTGCATTGCGTGTTGGCTCCCTTCAGTCGACGAGTAGTACGATCTTCCCCCGTACGTGCCCGGCCCTGCTTTCTTCCAGCGCCTCGGGTGCTCTCTCTAGCGGGAAGGCGTGCTCGAGTCTCACGGAAAGGTCCCCGGCGTCGACCATCCGCGAGAGCTCCTCTAGCCGCCGGGCGTCGGGCTGCATGCTTACGTTCGTCGCCTGGATGCTGCGGCGAGCTAGCCCTTCTATGTCGGCCGCGTACACCGACGACGCGAGGCGCCCGCCCTCCTTTAGTAGCCTCGCTATACGGTCGAGCGCTTCACCCTCGCTTACCACATCGATAACAGCATCGATGCCGTCGGGATGGGCAGCTCGCACGGACTTTGCGAGATCCTCTCTGGTGTGGTCGATCGTCTGCACTGCTCCCAGCTCCCGCGCGAACACCTTATTCTCCTGACGGGCGGTAGCGATCACTCGGGCACCGCGTCCGGCGGCCAGCTGGGTCGCGTAGGAGCCGACGCCGCCGGTGGCCCCTACGATCAAGACTGTCTCGCCCTCCTCGAGGTCCACCGCGTCTACGAGATCCATGGCGGTAAGCCCCGGCATGGGCAACGCCGCCGCCTCTGCGAAACTAACAGCTTCCTGCTTCCTGGCAACGATGTCCGCAGGGGCACCGACGTACTCCGCGTAGGCGCCCTGCCCCATCACCGGCTTGGAGAGGTACCCGTACACTTTGTCTCCTTCGGAGAGCCCTCTCACGTCGGAACCGACCCGCTCGACCACACCCGCGGCGTCGAAGCCGAGTATCAGGGGGAAGCGATGTTCCTTCTCGTCCTCGAGAACCCCGTCTGCGACCTTCCAGTCGAAGGGGTTGACCCCGGCGGCCCGGACGCGGATCAGTACCTCGCCTGCCCCGATCTCAGGAACTGGAAGTGTCATCAGGGATACGGGCCCTCCAAACTCATCTTCGGCTATCGCTAGCATCATCTCCTCCTTCTTCTGGTGGCCCCGCTTCTACCCGGGCCATCGTCTCCTCCACCGAGCCGCGCATACCGTGGATGCTCTCCAACCACCAGGTCGCTCCGGCCGCTTCATAAGCGCGCGGCAGCGCAGGGTCTCCGGGATCGGAGTATCCGTCCACGGCCACGTCGAAGGGCGTGTCCGCCCTCCGGTGGTGTTGGATCTCGGCGATCATTTCGGCAATGCGCTCCGGGTCTTTGGCCATGCCGTCGGGACTCGTGGCCGGCGCGAGCCAACCGTCCCAACGGGCGGCGCGTCGAAGGGCGGGCGCACCCTCTCCGCCGATCCAGATCGGGATGCGCGGACGCTGGAGAGGCGCCAGGGACACGTTCTCGACGTCGTAGTGTTGCCCGTGGTGCGTAAGCGGTTCGCCCGACCAGAGCCCATCCACAACCGTGAGCCCCTCGTCGAGCATACGAGCACGCACCTTCGCATCGCCCGGCTCGCCGAAGGCGGTAAACTCCTTCGCAACTCCCCCAAGCCCAGCCCCGAATATGACGCGTCCACCACTGAGGAGATCCAGGCTCGCCAGGGTATTGGCCACGATATGCGGACGACGGCGCGCCAGCGGGGTAATAGCGGTTCCCAGCTTGAGACGGGTGGTGGAAACGGCGATTGCGGACAGAACACCCCACGGATCGCACGACGGTGCGCCCCACACGAAGCCGAGGTGATCCCACACGAAGAAGCCCTCCCAGCCGGCCTCCTCGGCCGCCCGAGCCAGGCTGACCGCCTGGCGCGGGTCGGCGTAATCATCCAGGTTGGACATCACGATGCCATAACGCACTCGATACTCCCTTTCATCCACGCCACTTTCTCCAGGGCGATCCTTCACACGCAACTTCGAGCGGCTCGGCCATCGGCAAGAGGTGGCCCATCTTCTCCCGCTTGGTTCGCAGATACTCGAGATTCGAGGGGTTCGGCGTGATCCCCAGCGGTATGCGCTCTACTACCTCGACGCCGTAACCCTCGATCCCTTCTATCTTCGCCGGGTTGTTGGTCAGCAGACAGACCCGCCGCACGCCGAGGTCGAGCAACATCTCGGCCGCGACCCGATAGTCGCGCATGTCCTCAGGCAATCCCAATGCAAGGTTCGCCTCGACCGTGTCGAAGCCCTGCTCCTGAAGCGCGTAAGCAGAGACCTTTCTGGTAAGGCCGATACCACGCCCCTCCTGCCGCAGGTAGAGCAAGACGCCGCGGCCCTGCTCCTGCAAGAACCGCAGACTCTCGCCCAGTTGTTCTCCGCAGTCGCAACGAGACGACCCGAACACGTCGCCCGTCAGACATTCCGAGTGTGCACGGACCAGAACCGGACCGCCGTCGTCGATCGCTCCCAGGGTGAGCGCCACGTGTTCCTTATGATCGGGGGTGCCGTAGACGAACATCTCGAAGGTGCCGTAACGGGTCGGAAGCCCCGCTTGGGCGACCCGTCGGGTAACCGACATCATCACACCCGCCCCCTCTCCAGTCGAACGGCCCTCTCCGCCGCTCGGAAACCGACCTTCGAATGGGTGCCGTCACAGAACGGCTTCGTCATCGATCTCCCGCAGCGGCAGAGAGC
>DATMVF010000009.1:0-6840 GCA_035563475.1 Rubrobacter sp. | reverse complement strand
GTCTCCGCATAGGCTCGCTCGTTGGGTAACTCGAAGTCCTTACCGAACGCCTCGCCCTCATAGCGCGAGCCGAGACCGCCGCTAACGTACATGCGACGTGTGGTCATGTTCATCCACAGACGCCTCAAGGCTTCCATGAGTTCAAGTTCACCCGTCTCAGCGTACACGTCCGCGGCGCCGGAGTAGTGATACATGGCACGTACGGCGTGGCCAACGACCTCGCTCTGGTTGCGCAGTGGCTCGTGGTCCTGGCTGTAGGACGGGTCGTGTTGCCCGTAGGGACGCCCGAGTAAGCCGTGCCCGCGAGCGTCGATGAAGTACCGCGCGCCTTCGAGATAGCGCTTCTCACCCGTGACCCGGAACAGCTCGACGAGGGCCATCTCGACCTCTTCGTGGCCGTCGACAGCGTGACGTTTTTCCTCTTCAGGCCCGAAGGTATCACAGATATGGTCGGCGAAGCGCGTGGCCACGTCGAGGAGACGCTCAGATCCGGTAGCCCTGAAGTTGGCGACGGCGGCCTGAAAGAGATGGCCCGCGCAGTACATCTCGTGCAGGTCGAAGTCGGTCCAGCGCTCGCCGGCTTTCTCGAACGTGAAGTACGTGTTCAGGTATCCGTCAGGCCTCTGGGCGTCGGCAATCTCGGTTATGGCGTCGTCGACCATCCGCTCCAGGTCGGGGTCAGGGTCGGTGGCGAGCGTCCAGGATGCCGCTTCGAGCCACTTGTACACATCCGAGTCGTTGAAGTAGATCCCCTGGTACTCGCCGCCGATCTTGCCCGAGGCGCGGCGGAAGTTGTCCAGGCGGCCAGTCTCTTCGAGGTGCCTGTACTGAGAAGGCAACGTGACCTCTCGATTGATACGTCGCCTGGGCTCCCAGAAGTCGTCGACGAGGTTGATGGCCTCTAGCGGCAGGGTTCGCAGGTGCGCGTGGGGACTGCCGGAAGTATCTACCACGTGCGCTCGTTGCGCCGAGTCGAGCGTGCTCATGCCAGACCCACAAGCAGGACCGTGAACGAGCAGGCCGGGAAACAGTATTCAAGGGAATCTCCCTTTGCCTCCAGGTAGCCGCGCTCGTCGCTCAGGGGGGAGCCCTCGTCGAAGACACCGCCGTAGATGCAGCGTCCCAGGTGCTCAATAAAGCCGCCGAAGACCCTCCGGTCCAGCGTGCCGACCGTGCGGTCGGGGTCAACCTTGATCCTCGCCACCCTCTACTCCTCTCCGATGGGTGAGTAGTTCCTCGTCATTACTTCTCCGGCGCCGCACGAGACGCGTCGCACGAGCCGGACTGGCAGCAGGACGGGCCGTGGTCTGATCTTTTCCCCGAGATCCGGCCCAGCAGGAGGCGCACGGCGGTCTCCCCCGTCTCGAAGAACGGTATGTGCACTGTGGTGAGCGGCGGAATCGCGTGCGTGGCGATGGGGATATCGTCGCACCCGACCACCGCGCAGTCCTCAGGCACCGCGATCCGCCGCTCATGCAGCGCGCTCAAGCTACAACCCTTTCGCCAAGTGATAGTACAGGTCGTTCCAGCGTAGTTCTTTCTGCTCGGGCCTACACGCTCGTTCACCGGCCTCGCTTGCCCGCGGTCTTCTCTAGAAACCACCCCTCGCACCGGTCAGCCGGTAGGTGACCTCGACAAGCGGATCACGTTCCACGAGAGCCGGGGCAGGAGGACTGTCAACCTACCATCCTGAATGGTGGCGTCGCCCCCTTTGTGCGGCGTGACGTTGTCGGGGTGCTTGGCCGTGTTCGTCGCCTTCGGATCCTCGTGCTCGAGGACGAGGTGCTCGACCACCTCATAGCCCGCGAAACTCCTTAAGTCACCCTCCAGCGGGAGGGGGTCTTCCTCGCCCCGGTTGACCGCGAAGACGGTGAGGCTTCTCTCGTCGTCTTCCAGGGTGGCGACCGCTTCGAGTAGCGGGACCTCCCCAAACTCGTCGTTGTCGTAGCGTGGCGACTCGACAGCCAGGTTCAGCGCCGTCCCTCGACCGTAGGTGGAAGCGTGCAAAAAGGGCCAGAAAATGGTCTGGCGCCAGGCGGGGCCGCCGTTCTCGGTCATGATAGGGGCGATGACGTTCACGAGCTGGGCGAGGCAGGCGATCTTTATCCTGTCCGCGTGCTTGAGCAGGGAGATAATCATGCACCCCACGACCAGAGCGTCCTCGAAGGTGTACACGTCTTCGAGCTGCGGGGGAGCTACCGACCAAGGCTCCAACTCCCTGTCCGCCTCAATGGAGTGGAACCAGACGTTCCACTCGTCGAAGGAGAGGTCTATGGTCTTCTTGCTACGCTTCTTGGCCCTGACGAAGTCGCAGGTCGCGATCACAGATTCTATGAACGCGTCCATGTTGAGCGACCGCGCCAGGAAGGTAGGACGGTCGTCCTCCGGGTTCCTGTAGTAGGTGTGCAGCGAGACGTATTCGACGTGGTCGTAGGTGTGCTCGAGGACCGTCCTCTCCCATTCGGCGAAGGTCGGCATCGCGGCGTAGGAGCTGCCGCAGGCGACGAGTTCTATGGAGGGATCCACCCACTTCATAGCCTTCGCCGCCTCGCATGCCAGGCGGCCATACTCCTGGGGTGTCTTTTGACCGATCTGCCACGGACCGTCCATCTCGTTGCCCAGGCACCACACCTTGATCCCGTGCGGCTCTTTTGCACCGTGAGATCGTCTCAGGTCGCTGTAGCGGCTGCCCGAGGAGTGGTTGCAGTACTCGACGAGGTCCCTCGCGGCATCCACGCCGCGGGTGCCGAGGTTGACGGCCATCATCACCTCGGCACCGGCGCGCCGCGCCCACGCAGCGAACTCGTCGGTGCCGACCTCGTTGGTCTCCACGGTCCTCCAGGCGAGATCCAGGCGCCGCGGGCGCGCCTCCTTCGGACCCACGCCATCCTCCCAGTCGTAGCCGGAGACGAAGTTGCCCCCGGGGTAGCGAACGATGGGGACCCTTAGCTCCCGGACGAGTTCGAGGACGTCACCCCGGAACCCCATGTCGTCGGCGGTGGGGTGTTCGGGCTCATAGATGCCGCCGTAGACGGCGCGTCCGAGGTGCTCGATAAAGGAGCCATAGAGGCGCGGATCCACCTCGCCGATCCGGAAATCGGGGTCCACCTTGATCCTGGCGCTGTGCATGCTACGGAGCCTAGCCTTTCAGGCCCGTGCTGGCGATGCCCTGGACGATCTGGCGCTGGAAGAAGAGGAAGACGATCACCAGCGGCAGCCCGCCGAGCACGGCAGAGGCCATTATGTCGGCGTAACGGAGGCCGTAGGAGCTCTGCACCGTCGCCAGGCCCACGGGGATGGTCATCATGTCCGTGTTGGTCACTACGACAAACGGCCAGAGGAAGTTGTTCCACGAGAGAACGAAGGTGAAGATCCCGACCGCGGCGATCGCTGGTCTTGCGAGCGGCATCCAGACTTGCCAGTAGACCCTCAAGCGGCTCGCTCCGTCCACGACCGCGGCCTCCTCAAGCTCGGCCGGGATGCCGTCGAAGAACTGTTTGAAGATGAACACAGCCAGAGGCGAGGCGATCTGAGGCAGGATGATACCCTGGTAGGTATCTACGAACCCCAGGGCATCCATCTCCATGAACAGGGGTACGATGAGTATCTGCGGGGGAACGATCAACCCGGCGATTATCACCCAGAACACGACGGTCCGTCCCCGGAAGGGAACGCGCGAGAGCCCGAAGGCCGCGAGGCTGCCGAGTAGCAGAACGGCGGCGGTGATGATCGAGGAGGTCAACGCGCTGTTAAAGTACCAACGCACCAGACCCCCGGCGGTCAGAACCTGCCAGAAGGACTCGAGGGTGAAACCTCCCTCCGGAATCCAGGTGATCGGGACGGTCGTGGTCTCGGGCTCGGGCTTGAGCGCCGTATTCACGGCCCACAGAAGCGGTATGAGCCAGAGGATCGCCGCCACTATCAGCACCCCGAAAGCCAGCCAGCTCTGGAACCTGTCCCGGCGCTGCATGCCGGCTTCTCTTGTCGTCTCCGGGGCTTTGGCTTCAACGACCATCAGACGTCCCTCCTACGGTTGTTCAGCACGAAACTCCCGATGCTCACCGCCAGCACGAGCACGAAGAACACATACGTCATGGCCGCGGCGTAGCCCACCCGGTACAGGGTGAAGCCCTGCTCGTAGACGTACACGATGAGCGAGCGCGTGGACGCGTAGTCGAGGCCCCCCGAGGTGCTCATGATGTAGATCTGGTCGAAGACGTTGAGGTTCGCGAGAAGCGCCAAGGCGACGACCAAGATGGTCGTGCGCCTCAGGAGCGGTATCGTGATGTACCGTGTCCGGACCAGGGGACTGGCTCCGTCCACGGCGGCAGCGTCGTAGAGTTCTTTCGGGATCTCCTGCAGCCCGGCCAGGTAGAGCACGAAACTGAAACCCAACTGCCACCACACGGTGGCGATAACCACCGAGATCATGGCGACCTGCGGGTCGGTGAGCCATGAGACCTCCGGCAGGCCGATGCGGGTGAGGTAGCTGTTGATCAGGCCGAACCCCGGCTGGTACATCCAGATCCAGATCAGGGCTATCACGGAGGAGGGCAGGAGGTACGGCGCGAAGAAGGAGATCCTGAAAAACCACCGCGCGGGGATCGCCCGGTTGGCGAGCAGCGCCAGCCCGAGGGCGAAGACCACTATGGTAGGGACGACGAGCAGCGTGAATAGAATCGAGTGCCACAGCGAGCTCCAGAAGTCCGGATCGGCGAAGAGCTCCCGGAAGTTGGTGAGCCCGAGGAATTCCCTGGCACCGGTGCCCACGAGGCTCCAGTTGAAGAAGCTCATCCTCATACCCAGGATTACGGGCCATATCAGGAAGAGGGCGTAGAATACCAGGAACGGCAGCACGAAGAGGTACCCGTTCAGATCTATCCGCCGCTGCGCCGCCGGTTTGGTACTGTGCTTGACCTCCCTGGACCCTACCGCCGCCATGTCTTGCTCCTCTCTACAATGAACATTTGTCGCCCTTACACCGGTTTGGGCGTGTCGACGAACTCCTGAAGCATTGTTCGGAGCTCGGCGAAGGCTTGCTTCGGCGTGATTATGCCGGCCATCGCCGTCTGGAAGGTAGCCGATGCTCGCTGCTCCATCGTAGAACCTGACCCGCTGAACCAGGCTTCGGGATCCAACACGACGTTGTCGGCCACCCCCACGTAGTTGGATTGCGGACTCAGTTTTCTGTACTCCTCGCTCTCTGCAACAGGCAGGTAGGCCGGGATGTGCCCGCCCTTGGCCCAGACCAAGCTGTTCTTCAGCATGGAGCTGATGAACTGGAACGCTGGCTCCATGGCGCGGGGGTCCTTTGTGGGCTGCTTGGGGATGACGAAGGTGTGCCGGTCTGCCTGAGAGATGTGATTCTCGCCGAAGACGTTCGGAAACGGGACCATACTGAAGGGCAGGTCCGCATCCTGGTACGTGGTGACCTCCCAGTCTCCGTTCCAGTGGAACCCCGCATTGCCGCTCAGGAACTCCGCCACCGAGCCGCCGTAGTCCAGGTCGACGGGGACGACCTCGGCGTCCTGCGAGAGCGCGACCATGAACTCCAGCGCCTGCAGGGATTTCTCCTCGTCCACCGTCACTTCCCGCGTGTCCGGAGATATAATCGGGCTACCTTCGAGCTGCCCGTAGAGGGTGTAGAAGAGGCGCCACGGCCCCGCCGAATCAGCCGCGTAGAATGAGAGCCCCAGAGCCCCCGTAACCTCCTTGGCCTTCTTGAGCGCCTCGATGACCGCGTCCGGGCCCTCGAGTGGCTTGAGCTCGTCATCCGGCCCGAGGAGCCCGGCCTTCTTGCAGATGTCGGTGTTGTAGTACTGTATGAACGGATGCGTATCCAGGGGGATGGTGTAGATCTCGCCTTCGTACTTGGAGCTCTCCAGGATGGTGGGCAAGAAATTGTCGGGTCCGATGTCGAACTCCGAGAGCAGCTGCGGGTCGAGAGGCTCGAGCAGACCCGCCGGGGCGTACGAGGCCAGGTGCGTCTGGTGCAAGATGGCTACCTCGGGGGGACGGCCCCCCACCGCGGACATCGAGAGCTTGGTGTAGTAAGGGGCACCCCAGGCGAGCGTGGTGGACTCGAGCTGTATGTCGGGATTATCCTTTCGGAAGGTGCTCTCCATCGCGCCCAGCCGCGCGCCATCCCCGCCGCCGAACAGGTTCCAGAAATCCACGCTGCGCCCCGTACCGCCGATGGAGACGGCGCCGCAGCCCGTCACAGCTAACCCACCTAGCGCCGTCGCCGCACCGTACAGGAAGCGACGGCGGCTTATGGGTTGCGCCAGCCGTCGCCTCGACGTCTCGTTTCGCCCGGACATGCCCTTTCCCCTTTCGCGACCCTTCGCTCGATTCGTTAACCACCGGTCGTCGATCGCTCTTTTTACATACATACCGCTCTTAGGAGAGCTTCCCCGTCCTGATGCTCACCTTACAGCTTCGAGACCCTTGCTGCAATATGCGACACGCAAGCTCCGCTCGGTGAGGTACTATTGTCTACTCCGGTCAAGGAGCAGTAAGGTTTGGGACCACACGACCATCCTTACACACTTGACAGGATACATACCGGATTCTCTCAACCTTGCCGCTCACGAACCCTTATGTTTGCGGCCTCATACAAGCTGTTATCTCGTTTATGCGGGCGAGGGACGCCTTAGGCCTGCGGTCGTAGGTGAGGAGGCCGTTTGTCTCCTGCTCCACATCCGTGAGCTGCGTGTAGCAGAAGCCCTGCACGGGCTCGCTCCGCAGGAGGGCGTCGATGAGCGATTCGTAGCGTTCGAGGAATTCGTCCGCGTCGGACACAGTACTGTAACCCCAGCCCTCCTCATCGCCGGAGAAGGC
>DATMVF010000008.1:0-6814 GCA_035563475.1 Rubrobacter sp. | reverse complement strand
CCTCAGCGTGCCCAACCTCGAGTCCATCCTGACCTCCGTGGCCGTGCTCGGGGTCATAGCCCTGGCGGTAAACCAGGTCGTCCTCTGCGGGGAGATCGACATCTCGACGGGCTCGATGCTGGGTCTGTGCGCGGTGGCCGGGGGCGCCGCGGCGCAGAGTGCCGGGGGGTTTTTGCTGCCGCTTGTGGCCGCCGTCGCCGTCGGCGCCCTTTGCGGGGCGATCAACGGTACCCTCGTCACGCTGGGGCGTATCCCTTCCATCATCGTGACGCTCGGGATGCTGTACGCCCTCAGGGGTGTGATCTTACTGGTAACAGGCGGAGCCTGGATCACCGGCGTCCCCAACGAGTCCAGGATACTTGGCATGGGAAGCTTGTTCGGCTTGAGCGCCCCCGTGATAGTCCTCTTCGGCCTTTTCGTCGTGATGGAGGTCGTCGGACGCCATTCCACCTGGGGCCGGAACGTCTACGCCGTCGGTGGCAACCGGCGGGCGGCCCGTTTGGCCGGGCTGCCCACGAACCGGGTCCGGTTTTTCGCCTTCGTGCTCGTCGGCGTCTTCGTCGGCATCGCCTCCATGATCTACATGGGGCGCGCGGGCTCGGTGCAGACCAACACGGGTACCGGCCTCGAGCTTCAGGTCGTCGCCGCCGTCGTTATAGGCGGGACGAGCATCTCGGGAGGACGGGGCTCCTCACTCGCGGCCCTGACCGGTGCGATCCTCATAGGCGTCATCCTGAACGGCCTGGTGCTCGTCGGGGTGCCCGGCATCTGGCAGCAGGCCGTGCTCGGGGCCCTGATCCTGCTCGCCGTGACCACCGACGTCGTGCGCAGACGGCTCGTGGGGGACGGGGTATGAGCTCGGCTGTCGAGGTCATGCGGCGCCTGCGGTTCTCCCGCGAGTTGGTCTTGCTGGGCGTCCTGATCGCGCTGGTCATCGTGATGAGCCTGCTCTCGCCCCTCTTCTTCACCCTCGGCAACCTGCTCAACACCTCACGCTACTTCGTCGAAGTTGGCCTCATGGCGCTGGGGATGACCCTGATCATCATCACGGGAGGGATAGACCTCTCGGTCGGGTCGAACCTGGCGCTGGTCTCCGTGGCCGTCGGATTCACCTTTGCGGCGGGTCTCCCTCTGCCCGTCGCCATCTTGTTCGGCCTGATGGTGGGTATGGCCGCCGGATTCTTCAACAGCATCTTCATAACGTTTCTGGAGTTGCACCCCCTCGTCGTTACCCTGGGGACCTTCGCCCTCTTCCAGGGACTCGCCTACGGCCTGACGGGCGCCCGGGCCATCTCGGACTTCCCTGACTGGTTCGCCTACTTCGGCCAGGCGTACCTGCTCGGCGCGGTGCCAGGCCAGCTCATTATCTTCCTGGTCGCCGTAGTGATCGTGTGGCTCATACTCTCGCGCACCAGCTTCGGGCGCTACGTCTACGCCATTGGGAACAACGAAGAGGCGGCGCGTTTCTCCGGCGTGCCCATCCGCAGGGTCAAGGTGGCCATCTACACTGGTACCGGGCTGCTCGTGGCGATCGCCTCCGTCATCTACACCTCGAGGGTCTATACGGCCAGGGGCGACGTCGGCCTGGGGCTGGAGCTGGATGTGATCTCCGCCGTCGTGCTGGGAGGGGCGAGCATCTACGGCGGCTCGGGAACCATAGGCGGAACCGTACTCGGCATCGTCATCATCGCGATACTGCGCAACGGCCTGCTCCTGGCCGGAGTTCCGAGCACCTGGCAGCTCTTCATCCTCGGCGTCTTGCTCCTCGTGGCCGTGTTCCTGAACGAGTTCTTCCGCAAAGGTGAGGAGTAGTACATGTACGGCTAGAGCGGGTAAAGGTCTCTAAAGGCAAATCTTCGGGAAGGAGGAGTAGCGTGTTCGGTACGATGAGGAATCTGAAGGTACTCTCGGCGGCCCTGCTCGCGGTGCTTGTCGCCGCGGCCGTCTCGTGTGGGGTGGGCCAGCAGCCGTCGCAGGGCGGCGGAGGTGGGGGCGGTGGACCGGCCAAGATCTGCATGATGCCCAAGCTGGTCGGCATCCCTTACTTCAACGCTTCTGAGAAAGGGGCCGAAGAGGCCGCGAAGGAACTGGACGTCGAGCTGGTCTATGACGGCCCGACCGAGGCCAAGGCCGCGCTCCAGTCGCAGATGATCGAGCAGTTCATCCAGCAGCAGTGCGGCGCCATCACGGTGGCCGCCAACGACCCGAACGCCCTGGCCCCAGCCATGAAGAAGGCCGACAACGCCGGGATCGCCACGGGCGCCTGGGACGCCGATGTGGCCCCCGACGCCAGGGACGTTTTCGTCAACCAGGCAACTTTCCAGGCTATCGGCTACAAGCTGGTCGACGTCATGGCCGCGCAGACCGGCGGCAAGGGCAAGTTCCTGGTCATCACCGGTTCACTGACCGCCCCCAACCAGGTCGCCTGGCTCAAGGAGATGCGCGAGCGCATGAAGGAGAAGTACCCCGACATGTCTATCGTCGCCGTCGAACCGGGTGAGGAAGATCTCCAGAAGGGCATCGACCTGACCAAGAACTACCTCAGGGCCAACCCGGACACGGCCGGCGTTTTCGGCATAACCTCCGTGGCCCTGCCTGGCGCGGCCGAGGCCGTCGAACAACTCGGCCGCGATGGCGAGGTGCCGGTGACAGGACTCTCCACCCCTAACGAGATGAAACCATACCTCGATGCGGGGACCGTGGAGAAGTTCGTCCTCTGGAACCCCGTGGACCTCGGCTACCTGGCCGTCTACGTCGCGGACGCCCAGATCAATGGCGACCTCCCCGAGTCAGGAACATTCGAGGCGGGCCGCCTCGGTAAGGTCGAGATGATCGCCCCCGACGAGGTCCTTCTGGGACCACCGCTGGTGTTCTCGAAGAAGAATATCGACGACTACGACTTCTAGTAATTGCTGGCCAGGGCGCACCGTACAAAGGGGGCGCCCTAGCCCAATAGAGGAGGGAACCTTGGAGTCCACAGCCCAACGAGCTTACGAAGTTCTCACAGAGTCCCTCGCCGACCGCGGAGTCCAGATAGAAGCGGTAGAGAAGCGGCTGCGTGCCCAGAGGGTGGAGACCCCCTCGTGGGGCTACGGCGACACGGGCACGCGCTTCGCTGTCTTCCCGCAGACAGGAGTGCCCCGCGACCCGTTCGAGAAGCTGTCCGACGCTGCACAGGTGCACGGACTAACCGGCGTATGCCCCTCGGTGGCCGTCCATATACCCTGGGATAGGGTGGAAGACTACGGCGAATTGAAGGGTCGCGCCGAGTCTCTGGGGCTGCACATAGGGGCCGTCAACCCGAACCTCTTCCAGGAAGAAGAGTACAAGCTCGGCAGCGTCAGCAACCCGGACCCGGCGGTGTGCAGGAAGGCCTCGGATCACCTCCTCGAATGCGTCGAGATCGCGAATCAGACAGCCTCCGACGTCCTCTCTTTGTGGTTCGCCGACGGCACGAACTACGCGGGCCAGGACTCCTTTACGGAACGCCGCCACAGGATGATCGAGGCTCTAGGCGAGGTCTACGCCGCCATGCCCGGGCGCATGAGGATGCTCCTCGAGTACAAGCCCTACGAGCCGGCCTTCTACCACACAGACCTCGCCGACTGGGGCGCGGCCCTCACTATGAGCCAGAGACTTGGCGAGCGGGCGCAGGTCCTGGTCGACCTCGGCCACCACGCCAAAGAGGTCAACATCGAGTACGTCGTGGCGTTGCTCCTCGACGAGGGGCGTCTCGGGGGTTTCCACTTCAACAACAGGAAGTACGGCGACGACGACCTGATCGTGGGCAGCGTCAACCCATTCGAGCTGTTCTTGATCTACGTCGAGCTCGTCGAGGCCGAGGAGCGCTCCGAGACCCGCATAGACTACATGATCGACCAGACGCACAACATCGAGCCCAAGATAGAAGCCATGCTCCTCTCGGTAATGAACCTGCAGGAAGCTTACGCAAAAGCCCTCCTCGTAGACCGCGCAGCCCTCACGGAAGCGCGGAGCGCCGGCGACGTACTCGGCGCCCACCGCACCCTCCTGGACGCCTACGCCACGGACGTCCGCCCGCTCTGCGCCAGAGTCCGCGAGACACTGGGCGGCGCCCCAGACCCCGTAGCCGCCTTCCAGCAGAGTGGATACGCCGAAAAGATCGCCGAGGAGCGCGGCGAAGGGGCGGGAGCAGGATGGAACTGAAGCAAATCAGCACGCTCAGGCTAGCGCCTTCGCTCGTCAGCACTTCAGCCCGGCGGCTTTGCCGCCTCGTCAGCCAGTCAGGGCTTGTGCACACGAAAGCTTAAATGCTGACAAGCGACAGCCGGAGGCTGGAGCGTGCTGAAATGCTGAAATGCTAAGACGACCGAAGGGAGGCCACACACATGGATACGCGAATTCCAGGCGCGACGGAGAACCTGTGGGATGCGCGAGAGGCCGAGGGTCTCTCCGAGCTCGAAGCTCTGGCCCACCGTTCCAACCTGCTGGGGAGGGACCGCGCCGTCGCCAACTATGGGGGCGGCAACACTTCGACCAAGGCCAGGGAGAAGGACCATACCGGGCGGGAGGTCGACGTACTGTGGGTGAAAGGGTCGGGATCCGACCTGGCGACCATCGAGGCCGGGCAGTTTACGGGACTCAAGCTGGGCGATGTACTCGCGCTCGAGGAGCGGGAGGAGATGAGCGACGAGGAGATGGTCGCCTACCTGGCCAGTTGCCAGCTCGCGCCCGACATGCCGAGGGGTTCCATAGAGACGCTCCTGCACGCTTTCGTTCCTTACGCGCAGGTCGACCACACGCATCCCGACGCGGTCAACATGATCTGCTGCTCGGAAAGCGGCGAGGGGCTCGCGCGTGAATGCTTTGGGGATGAGGCGGTCTGGATCCCCTACATAAGACCGGGCTTTACCCTCAGCAAGCAGGTGGGCCAGGCTGTAAGGAACAACCCTGATGCGAAGTTCGTCCTGCTCGCCAAGCACGGCCTCGTGACCTGGGGCGACACCCACGAGGAGAGCTACGGCCGCACCATCGAGGCCATAAACCGGGCCGCCGAGTTCGTCGCCGACCGGGCCGGCGAACCCTTTGGGGGCAGGAAGGTCGAACCGCCGGCGCCCGGTCGGAGAGAAGCCCTCCTCGCCGAGGTCTTGCCGGCGCTGCGCGGGGCGCTCTCGTCGGGGTCCGATGAATCCTCTCACAAGATTCTGCGTGTGGACCACACCTCAGAAGACGTCCTGGCTTTCGTCTGCGGACGCGACTCGGAGGAACTCTCCCAGGTCGGCGCGGCCTGCCCGGACCACCTGGTCAGGACGAAGGTCAGGCCCCTGTGGGTGGACTTCGACCCCGAGAACGAGGGCGCCGAGGAGCTGGAGGAGAGGCTCCGCCAGGGCGTCGCCCGTTACAGGGAGGAATACGAGGCCTACTTCTCGCGCTACGAGGAGGCGGATGAGGAGATGTTCGACCCCAACCCCAGGGTCGTCCTAATAGCGGGATTGGGGCTTGTCGCAGCCGCGAAGAACGCCAAAGAGGCGAATCTCTCCAGGGACTTCGTCTACAGGGCCATCAACGTCATACGCGGCGCCCACGCCCTCGGCGGATACGTCTCCCTCACGGAAGAAGAATCCTACGCGGTCGAGTACTGGCCGCTCGAGCTCTACAAGCTCACCCTAGCCCCGCCACCCGACGAGCTCGCGGGCAGGGTCGCCTTCGTTACGGGTGGGGCGGGTGGCATCGGTAGCGCCGTAGCCAGGTCGCTGGCCTCCCGCGGGGCCTGCGTCGTGGTCTGCGACCTCGACGAAGAAGGGGCGGGCGAGGTAGCTGATGGCCTCGCCGAGCCTGGCATCGCGGCGAGGGCCGATGTGACGGAGGAGGACGAGGTGGTACGCGCCTACCGGCGAGCCGTTCTGGAGTACGGCGGCGTCGACATCGTCGTATCGAACGCCGGCCTCGCCTCCAGCGCCCCCATCGAGGAGACGAGCGTCGAGATGTGGGACAAGAACCATGCCGTGCTCGCAAGAGGCTACTTCCTCGTCGCGCGCGAGGCCTTCCGCATCATGAAAGAGCAGGGCGTTGGCGGCAGCCTCATCTTCGTGGCCTCCAAGAACTCCATGGCGGCGGGCAAGAACGCATCGGCTTACTCGTCGGCGAAGGCGGCCGAGTTGCACCTGGCGCGGTGCCTGGCCGAGGAGGGGGGACCCGAGCACATCAGGGTCAATACCGTCAACCCCGATGCGGTGTTGCAGGGGTCCAGAATCTGGGACTCAGGCTGGCGCGAAGAGCGCGCCGCCGCCTACGGTATTCAGCCGGACGAGCTCGAAGATTACTACCGCGAGCGCAACGTCCTGAAGATGAACGTGCTGCCCGAGAACGTCGCCCAAGCCGTGCTCCACTTCGCCTCGGAGACGCGTTCGTCGAGGAGCACCGGCAACGTCCTCAACGTCGACGGCGGCGTGAAAGACGCATACCCCAGATAAGTAAAGACGGAGGGTGGTAAGGATGGGCGGGGCTAAAGCTTCTAGCCTCCCCACGGCTTCGAAAATCCCCTAGGGGAAAGAAGCCGGTGGTGATGACGAAGCGGCTGCTGCGCACTACGCTCTGGGTATACGCCCTTGCAGGGCATGGGAAAGATGAGATTGGTGGGGCAATCTCCGAGCTCCGATAAAGGCACTCTATGGTAGGTGAGGCTGAGAGAGTGTCGATGGGGATCTTGTGTGCGTATGAGAGTGTTTATCGCCCACTCCACCCCAAACAAACGCGGGGAAAAGATGAACGTGCCAGCGCACCGTCTGCTCCTGGGTGCGATCCTATCCCTCTCAGCCTTCTGTAACCTCTCTTG
>DATMVF010000007.1:0-9103 GCA_035563475.1 Rubrobacter sp. | reverse complement strand
CGAGAACCCCTGAGGGCTAGATGGCCTGCGACGTCGAGGAAGGCGCTCCTATGGAGGCCTTCGTGACCTTGAACCCCTTGAGGCACGAGGTGCAGACCCATTCGCGCCGCGTGGCCGGGCCTACCTGGATACGGACCTTCTGCAGGTTAGGGTCTCTGCGCCGGCGCGTCGCCTTCAGCGAGTGGCTGCGGGCGTTGCCGAAGTCTGGTTTCTTTCCGCACGAATAGCAAACTTTCGCCACGAAACTTCTCCTGTGCTAGGATACCGGTCGAATTTGGGGACCCCGGAAAGCCCGACTCGCAAGCCCAATCCGGATGTCGGGCGGTGATTGTACCAGATTGTCGACGATCTCCTAAGGTGGGGATTGGTCTGCCGGAAACCCCTCGAGAGGAGCAATGAAGGATTCCTTGCGATGGCGATAGAGGTGGCCCCCATGGTTGCCGCGGCCCACGCGGCCCTCAAGGCCCAGGTCGCTAGGATCAACGACCTCAACGTCTATCCCGTGCCTGACGGGGATACCGGCACGAACATGTTGCACACGCTGGGTTCCGCGTTGAACGAGACGTCGGGCAAGTCCTACGGTAGCCCCGAGGAGGCGAGCAAAGCCTGCGCCAGGGCCGCGCTGATGGGCGCGAGGGGAAACTCTGGGGTCATACTCTCGCAGATGATCCGGGGCGCGTGCGAGGTACTGGCCGGCAGGAGATCCCTGGACGCCGAGGCCTTCGCCGCAGGGCTCGAAGGCGCTAGGGAGCGGGCCTACGCCTCCGTTCGCGAACCGGTCGAGGGCACGATGCTCACCGTCATCAAGGATGCGGCCCTGGCCGCCCGCGAGGCTGCCGAAAGAGAGGACGCTGACCTGCTCTCTGTGGCCGGAGTGGCGAGACAGGCGGCCCACGATTCGGTGCGCCGCACCCCGGAGCTACTCGATGTCTTGCGGCAGGCCGGCGTCGTCGACGCCGGGGGGTTGGGTGTCGCCGTGGTCCTCGACGGCGTCTACGCCTGCGTTAGCGGGCAGGAGATCGAGGTTCCCGAATCCGACGACGCCGCGCCGGACCTGGAGGAGATCCACGCCCAGGAAGTGGCGTGGGGGTACTGCACGGAGTTCCTCGTGGACGGCTTCGACGGCGACGTGGAGGATTTCAAGGAGCGCGTATACGCCTCGGGCCGGAGTGTACTTGTGGTCGCCCAGGACGACGTGGTCAAGGTCCACGTGCACACGCAGGACCCCGGCGCGGCCCTCTCCTACGCGGGAAGCTTCGGCCGCCTGGCCGGCGTGAAGATCGACGACATGGAGGCCCAGGTCCGCTCCCGCGAGCCGAGGGACAGACCGGCAGCCAGGCTGGGTGTCGTCGCTGCGAGCCGCGGGGATGGCAACCGCGCGCTCTTCGAGCAGATGGGGGCCGTCGTGATCGAGGGCGGTCAGGGCGAGAACCCGAGCGCGGCAGACCTCGCCGGGGCGGTCCAAGAGACGGGGGCCCGGGCCGTCGTCCTGCTTCCCAACAACAAGAACATCGTCCCCACGGCGGCGCAGGTCGGGGAGCTGGTAGAGGCTGAGACGTACGTGGTGCCGACGACGAACATAGCCGCGGGACTCGCAGTGATGGTCGGATACGACGGTGAGGGTGAGCCCGACGAGGTGGTAGAGGAGATGCGCGACATCTCAGACTCGTTGCGCGTCGCCGAACTAACGCGTTCCGTGCGCGAAGCGCGCATCGGCGACCGGGAGGTCCCCGAGGGGGCCTACATAGGGTTCCTGGACGGGGACCTCATCGCCGTCGAGGGCGGCGTCCGCCAGACTGCGCTCGTGATCGCCAGGAAGTTAGTGGACGGCGGCGCCGACGTCTTGACGCTGCTCAAGGGCGAGGGGCTCTCTGAGGGAGATCTCGAAGAGATAGTAGATGGGATCAAAGACCTCGACGACGCCCTCGAGATCGAGGCCAGGGACGGCGGACAGCCGTTGTATCCTCTGCAGATGGTGGCCGAGTGACCACGGCCCTCGTAACCGACTCGACCACGAGCCTCGCCCCGGGTGTGCTGGAGCGTCCCGACGTCAGGGTGGTCCCGCTCACGTTCCACTTCGGCGAAGACGAGACGTATACGGACAAGTTAGATATGACCAACGAGGAGTTCTACGAGCGGCTGCGAGACTCCGACGTCTTCCCTACTACGGCGCAACCCTCTCCCGGGGCCTTCGTCGAGGCCTACGAGGCGCTCTCCGACTACGACGACATCCTGGTTCTCACGCTCTCGAGCAAGTTCAGCGGCACCTACGACTCGGCCCTGCAGGCGGCGGGGATGGTGGACCGTCCCGTACAGGTCCTCGACGCCAAGAGCGCCGAGATGGGGTCGGGTTTGATCCTGCTCGAGGCCCTGCGCTGTATCGACGAGGGTGGGGACTTCGACGAGGTCAGGCACGTCGCCGAGCGGGCGATCGGGGGGGCGAGGGTGCTCTTCGCCGTCGGCACGCTGGAGTACCTGGCCAAGAGCGGGCGCATAGGAAGGGCGCAGCGTCTCCTCGGCACGGCACTCGACGTCAGGCCGGTGCTCGAGATAGCGGGCGGGGAGATCGTTCCTTTCAAACGTACGCGTGGCCGCAAGCGGCAACTGGCGACCATCGTCGAGGAGGTCAGGCCGGCCGCGGAGGCCGGCCGTCAGCTCTACTTCGGGCACATCGGTGCCCCCGAGCTCCTCTCCGAACTGGCCGAACAGCTCGGGGTAGAAGAGAAGCTCATCGCCGAGATCGGGGGGGTCGTCGGGTCACACGTGGGCCTGGGAGCCTATGGCGTCGCCCACCTATAGGGCCGGCAGGGCGTCTCCCCTCCCCGCACGGACGACCCTGACGGACCTTCGCGCGCGGCCCGTGAGCGAACTTCCCGGCGTCGGAGTGCGCATCGAGGCGGCCTTGGGCGACCTCGGCATAGCGTCGCTGGCCGACATGATCTCGCACTACCCCTCGCGCCACGAGGACCTCTCCAACGTGAAGCGGATCTCCGAGTTGCGTGTGGGGGAGAGGGCCACGGTCTTCGGCACTGTGGTCTCCACGCGCCCCGTCGGCAAGCCCGTCAGGGGCCGCGCCCCGGGCTTCTCGGCGCAGCTCTACGACGGTACGGGATACATCCCCGTGACGGTCTGGGGCAGGGGCTGGCTCCTTAACCAGCTGCTGCCAGAGGTGCACGTGGTCGCTTCCGGCGAGGTCCAGAGCCGCTACGGTATACAGATAGCAGCGAAGAGTATCGAGGTGGTCGAAGATCCAGGGGCGGACGAAGGACCGCACGCCGGGCGGTTCGTTCCCGTCTACCCGGTCAACAAGGGCATACAGGCGCGCCGGATGAGGACGCTCATCCACCGCGCGCTCGACGCGGCCGGGCGCATCCTCGACCCTTTGCCGGCCGACGTGCTCGTGCGCCACGGCCTGCCCAACCTGCACGACGCGATACACGAGGTCCATTTCCCGACCGAAAGGGCGCTTCTTGCGGCGGCGATGCGGCGTCTGATCTTCCACGAGCTGTTCTTGATCCAGGCGGGTCTCGCCGCCCGCAAGGCACGCCTGGACAGCACCGAGGTCGGCGGCAGGCACCGGGGCGACGGGAGCCTGCTCAACCCCTTCCTGAAGGGTCTCTCCTTCGGGCTCACCGGGGCGCAGGAGCGGGTCATAGAGGAGGTCCTCGCCGATATGCGACTGGAGAAGCCGATGCGCCGCCTCCTGCAGGGCGATGTGGGCAGCGGGAAGACCGTGGTCGCCATCGCCGCGCTCCTTACCGCGGTCGAGGCGGGAGGACAGGGGGCCATAATGGCCCCGACCGAGGTCCTCGCCTGGCAGCACCACCTCTCGATCTCGGCGGCCCTGGCCGATCTGCCCGTAAA
Source organism: Rubrobacter sp. (assembly GCA_035563475.1). Classification (GTDB taxonomy): domain Bacteria; phylum Actinomycetota; class Rubrobacteria; order Rubrobacterales; family Rubrobacteraceae; genus Rubrobacter_D. Next base: position 5,239 of record DATMVF010000007.1, on the reverse strand, counting down.
CGTCGTCTTGCTCACCGGCTCGCAGGGCGTGGCGCAGAGACGAGAGGCCTTGGAGCAGATAGCAGCCGGTGGGGCACACGTCGTCATAGGGACGCACGCCCTCATACAGAAGGGCGTAGATTTCGACGACCTCTCGCTCGTCGTCGTCGACGAGCAACACCGCTTCGGCGTCGGCCAGAGGACGGTGTTCCGCGAGAAAGGGACGACCCCGGACACCCTCGTCATGACGGCCACCCCTATACCAAGGACCCTCTCCCTCACGCTCTACGGCGACCTCGAGGTCTCCCTGATAGACGAACTACCGCCGGGAAGGAAGCCCGTCGAGACCGGGGTGGTCGACCCCGCCGAACGACTCGCGGCCTACGAAGAGTTGAGAAAGGAGCTCGAAGAAGGGCGGCAGGCTTACGTGATCAGCCCGCTCGTCGAGGAGTCCGAGGCCATGGAAGACGTACGCGCCGCCGAGGAGCTCTACGAGGAGCTCGCGAACGAGATCTTCCCCGAGAGGGTGGTCGGCCTCTTGCACGGCAGGATGAGGGCACAGGACAAGCGAGAGACGATGGGCCGGTTCCGGGCGGGGGAGATCGAGGTGCTGGTGGCGACCGTCGTCGTTGAGGTCGGTGTCGACGTGCCGAACGCGAGCGCGATCGTGATCGAGGGCGCCGAGCGCTTCGGCCTCTCCCAACTCCACCAGCTAAGGGGCCGGGTGTGCAGGGGCCTCCATCCCCCGAAGTGCTTCCTGGTGGGGGCTCCCAAGTCCGAAGATTCCGAACGACGTCTTAAGGCGCTGGAGCGCTATCAGGACGGGTTCAAGCTCTCCGAGGTCGACCTCGCCATAAGGGGCGAAGGCACCCTCTTCGGTAGTCGCCAGAGCGGAATGCCTGACCTAAAGGTCGCCAAGCTCTTGCGCGACGTCGACGTGCTCGTCGAGGCCAGGCGCGAGGCGTTCGCGCTCGTGGCCGGGGATCCTACCCTAAAGCGGCCCGACCACAGGCCCCTGCGGCGCGAGATCCGTGAGCTGCTCGGCGCCGACGTAGAGTGGCTGTTCAAGGAGTAGGGTGCGGCCATGAGGGTCATCGCCGGGTCGGCCGGGGGCATCAGGCTGGCGCCCGTACCCAGGGGCGTGCGTCCCACGTCCGACCGCGTGCGGGAGAGCCTGTTCAACTCGCTCGGACAGTTCTTCGAGGGCGGCAAGGTCCTCGACCTCTACGCGGGGACCGGCGCGCTAGGTATAGAGGCCCTGAGCCGCGGGAGCGGGTACGCCGTCTTCGTCGAGCGGGACAGACGGGCGCGGGCCGCGATCCACGAGAACCTGCACAGGACCGGCTTCGTAGAGTCGGCGGAGGTACTCGGCGGCGAGGTCGAGGCCGTACTGGGGCGGCTCGCCGGGCGCGGTGACCGCTTCGATTTGATCTTCGCCGACCCACCATATAGAATCGCGGCGGAGGTCGGGGGAATCTTGCACCGGCTACGCTCATTGCTCGCGCCGGGAGGAACGGTCGCGATCGAGAGCGGCGAGGCTCCGGTTGAGGGCGCAGGAGGCAAGAAAGGGGTAACGCGCCGCTACGGCGGCACGTTCATAACCATACTTGATCGGTCCGAGCTGACAATGATCGTGGCTGTATGCCCGGGTAGTTTCGACCCTGTAACGACGGGGCACCTCGATGTCATCAGGCGTGCTTCCAAGATCTTCGACCACGTGATCGTCGCCGTTGGCACTAACCGCCGCAAGCAGACCCGCCTTCCCGCGGTCGACCGGGCGCGGCTTCTGGAGAAGGTGACCGCCGACATGGAAGGAGTCTCCGTCGAGGTGATGGAAGGGCTCCTCGTGGATTTCGCCAGAGAACGTGGTGCGCAGGCGATCGTGAAGGGCCTCAGGGCCGTCTCGGACTTCGAATCGGAGTTCGAGCAGGCGCAGCTCAACCGAAGGATGTTTCCCGAGCTCGAAACCATCTTCATAATGGCATCGGCGGAGCATAGCTTCCTCTCCTCGAGCGTGGTCAGGGAGATAGCTTCGCTCGGCGGAGAGGTGCGCGGGCTCGTACCCGAGGGCGTGCTGGAGACCGTAAAGCAGATATATTCCGGTGGGGACGGTAATATACAGGGATCGTAAGCGAAGGATAGGTAGTAGAAGATGGACGTACTGGTACTCATAGACAGGTTGGAAGAACTGGTCGAGGACGCGCGGAGCTTCCCCGGTTTCGGCAACACGGCGATGGTCGACCGGGACGCCGCCTTCGACATCATAGACCAGATGCGCCAGACCATACCCGAGGAGCTCAAGCAGGCCCGTTGGATCGTCAAGGAGCGCCAGGCGATGCTCGACGAGGCCCGCAGCGAGAGCGACCGCATCATCCGCAGCGCCCAGGACGAGGCCGAGAAGATAACTTCGGAAGAAGAGGTCCTCAAGAGGGCCGAGAAGCGGAGCGCGGAGATCATGGAGGACGCCCGTCGCCGGGAGCGCGAGATACGCCTCGGCGCCGAGGACTACGCCGACGAGGTCCTCGCCAATTTGGAGGACAACCTGGGCAAGCTCCTCGAGGCCGTGCAGCGCGGACGCACCAAGCTGCAGGGCGTTCAAGAACAATAGCAAGTAGTAAACTAACCTCATGAACCATTTGATCCCCCTAAGGCGACCCGGTGCGGAGGTCGGAGACACACACGAGGTGCGTGCCGAGTTTTCCGCAGATCCTTTCGACCTCTACGGACGCCACCACGAGGTGACGAAAGCAGAGGCAGAGGTAGGCGTCACGCGTCTCTCCGAGGGATTGCACCTCGACGTGCTGGTTATGGCGACGGTCCTTACGACCTGCGACAGGACGCTCGAGCCCACGGAACTCACGCTGGAGTTCGGCGACTCCGAGTTCTTCTCGGGGCCGAACAACGTCGAGTTGAGCGTCCAGGACTGGACCCTGGATCTGGCGCGCTACACGGAGCGCGCCCTGCCGAACGAGGTACCGATGCAGGTGTTCTCGCCAGGCACGGAGCCCGTGCACCCCGAGGGTGATGGCGACGAGGTAGACCCGCGCTGGCGGGGCCTCGACGGTCTATTCGCCTCGCGATCTTGAGTAAGTAGCAACCAGGAGGTATTTTCATGGCCGTTCCCAAGAAGAAGACGTCCCGGGCGCGCAGGAACCAGCGCCGGGCGCACCACGCGATCACCGGCCCAGGCCTCGTCGCCTGCCCGAACTGCGGCTGGCCGCACGTGCCGCACAGGGTCTGCCCCGAGTGCGGTTTCTACAAGGGCCGCACGGTGCTCGCCGTGGAGGACATCTAAGCCCCGATCGGCCCACCGGTGCGTATCGCGGTAGACGCCCTCGGCGGAGACAACGCCCCGCGGGAGATCGTCGCCGGCGCCCTATCCGCGGCCGAAGGGCTGCCGCGCGACGAGTTGCTCCTCGTCGGAAAGCCTGACGTTATCGAACGCGAGGTGGGTTCTGACCTCCCTCCGAACGTCTCGCTGCGGTCCTCCGGGGGAGCCGTCGGGATGGACGAGGAGCCTTCTGCGACGCTGAGGGCCCATCCTGACGCCAGCGTCGCCGTCGCGGCCGAGATGGTTCGTGACGGTGAAGCTGACGCGTTATTCTCGGCGGGAAACACCGGCGCCACGGTGGCGGCGTCGCTGCTCAGGATAGGACGCCTCGAAGGATGCCGGAGACCGGCGATCGCCACGGTGCTTCCTTTCCCTTCGCCGGTCTTACTACTCGACGCGGGAGCCACCGTCTCTTGCAGGCCGCAAGATCTCTTGAATTTCGCTATTCTTGGCGGTGTGTTCGCAAAGAGTTACTTCGGGTTGGACGGGGAGGCGCGGGTCGGGCTCATCAACGTCGGCGAGGAACCGGGGAAGGGCAACGACCTCGCCAAGGAAGCGTATCGTCTCATGGATGAGTCGGGGATGCGTTTCGTGGGGAACGTGGAGGGTCGCGACATCAGCCGCGGGGTGGCCGACGTGCTCGTAACGGACGGCTTCACGGGTAACATCGTGCTCAAGACGGCTGAGGGGGTAGCGCGGGAGATCCTCGGAATGGTTCGCTCCGCGATGACCGGCGATGTTCTGAGTAAGCTCGCTGCGGGTATCCTGCGTCCAAGGCTAATCGAGGTGAGGGACACCATAGATCCGGAGGAGTACGGCGGTTCCTTCCTGCTCGGAGTAAGGGGCTCGGCCGTGATCGGACACGGGAACTCGCAGGCTACGGGTGTCGAGAACGCGCTCCTTAGCATCTCGTACGTCGGCGCCGGCCTGACTGGGGACCTGCAACAGGCGCTCTCCGCGCATAGCCTCCGTACTTCGGATGGCAGGTCGGCTTGAACGGTGATGCTGCCGGCAGGATCGTCGGAGTAGGCAGGGCACTCGGGGGCAGGATCGTCACCAACGGCGACCTGGAAGGGGTGCTCGACACCACGGACGAGTGGATCTCGGCGCGTACCGGGATCAAAGCCCGCCACTTCGTCGCCGAAGGCGAGAACGCCGCGACGCTCGCCGTAGAGGCGTCGAAGAGGGCCCTCGAGCATGCCGGAGTACACGGCGGGTCGGTCGACCTCATCATCTGCGGTACGTCCACCGCCCCGGAGTCCATGCCCTCGGTAGCGTGCCTGGTCGGGGAGGAGATAGGAGCCCCCGGAGCCGGTGCGATGGACCTGGCCGCGGCGTGCGCCGGCTTCTCTTATGCCGCTTCGGTCGCTTCGGCCATGCTCCGCTCAGGCGCCGCGGGCAGGGTCTTGCTTATCGGGTCGGACGCCATGAGCACCATCGTAGACCCGACAGAGCGCTCGACGGCCGTCCTCTTCGGAGACGGCGCAGGCGCGGTAATACTGGATGCCGGCGACGGCGACTCCGGTTTCGTCGACCACATACTGGGAGCCGACGGCAGGGGTGCTCCGCTCGGGCGCGCGGGCCATCCCGGCGACGACGAGAAGCTCTTCCAGAACGGGCGCGAGGTCTTCAAGTTCGCCGTCAGGATACTGCCCGACATGGTCGAGAAGCTCCTCTCCCGCAACGCACTCTCTCCCGATGAGGTCCAGTACGTGATCCCCCATCAGGCGAATGCACGCATAATACGTTCCGCGGCGCGGAAGATGGAGGTACCGGAAGACCGGGTCGTGATCAACCTCGACAGGTTCGGCAATACTTCGGCGGCGAGCATCCCGCTCTCTTACCCCGACATCTACGACGCGATGGAGCCGGGGAAGTACGTCATCACCGTCGGCTTCGGGTTCGGCCTGACCTGGGCTGCGAACCTGT
>DATMVF010000006.1:0-3272 GCA_035563475.1 Rubrobacter sp. | reverse complement strand
GTCTGTGATGTCGGTTGTGATCCTGTGCTTTAGTGGACATCCTGCGGTGGTGAGGGCGACGCCGACGGTGAGGAGCGAACCTTTTATCTCTATGTTCCTGATCATGTTCAGCGAGACGAGGTCGCGCCCTATCTCGGGGTCCCTTACATCCCTGAGCGCTTCCCGAACGCCAGCCTCCGACAGACCGTCCGGTGGCTGATGGATCGCTTCTCCATCTCCGGAGTCGGAGACGACCTCCGGTCGCTCAGGGCCGACCTCGGCGTTGGTGTATCGTCGGGTCCACTTGTCTATTTTCATCTGTCGACCTCCGTTCCTCCGCTACGTCCGTCGCCGATCGGCGGGCCGTCTCAGGCATGGTTTTTGGGGATGTTATCACGAGGGCCCCTTTCGGGTCGTGGGCGCCGCGCCGGGGTCCATTGAGCGGGTTTGACCGTCCTGCTATGATCAATGAGGAGGAAAGGAGAGGCAGATGGCCAGGACGATCCGGTGCACGGAAGCCCAGAGGACGCTGGATCTCGAGGTCGATCGGAACTGCGACTTCGTGGCCCGCGCGGAGACCGAGGACGAGGCATTGGCAGAGTTCGCGGACCACATGCAAACAGTACACAACTGGAACGAGATCTTCGAGCCGGACCTCGAGAAGGTCCGCGCCCGAAACGTCCACAACAACGACGTCTAGCAACTCGCGACGAAGCGGCTCGATGGATCCTTCCGAAAACTCGCCCCCTGTGCCCAGGTTCGTATTCGTCGCCTACTACCCCGAGGGGCCGCACGCCGGTCCCATCACCATCGGCCTCTTCGGCGTCCAGGACGGCGCCCTCCTGCCCCTCTTCTCCACACGGGAAAAGGCCATAGATTTCGCCGTCCGCGTCCTTGGTACTCCTCCTCAAAACACCGAGAAATGGGACGGGGTCGAGCTCCCCGCCGAAGACCTCATACAGTTCCTCAACACCGACGCGAGCATCTCCTACGTCGCTGCAAACCCGCCACCGTCCGGGGACGTAGAGCTGATCCCCACCCCAGAATTCGTCGAGCGCCTCGAGCAGGAGGCAGGGGCCGCTGCTGGTCCCAGAGAAGACTTCCGCCGGTCCCTGGTTCGCTCCTTCGTCTACGGAGACGTCAGCTGACTACGTGCTCCCCAAAAGAGGGCGCCATACAACCGCACATACCAGCCAAATAAAGCTCAGGATGCATAGAAAAACTGATACAATCCCAACAATATGCCATTGATCCTGTTACCTGCCGCTGATAGGATGCTTGGCAAATTGGTAAAGTGGTCAGGCCAGAGCTTCGACGGGCGAAGTTGAGGGGTGTAGGAGTTGGCTCTGGGGGCCGATTACTAGGGAAGGAGAAAGGATGCCGACTGGCAGAGAAGCTGGCGACTCGATGCCCGGGGATCAAGACACCATTGAGGGACGCACCTCTACTGAGGTACGCGACGAGGCCAAGAGCGTCGAGTTCACTTATCGGGGCATCTTCCAGAAGACGTTAGCGGCGAACCTGTGCAAGCATGTAGTTATGGCGGCCCGCAAGCGGGACTGGTTAGGATCTACTATCCAGCGCTACAGTGATTCGCCGGAGCGCAATGGCATCCCGGCCAAGCAGTTCGCGGTCATCGCGCCGGACACGGAGACGTTGGAAGGCCACATGGCCAAATACGAGCCCAATGAGCTGGACGTCATCACGGTCTTGGACGACACGATGTGCGATGGGATCGAGTCGTGGGCCTGGTACGGCCGGCAGCCGATCAACGTGCGTCTCAGGCGGGGTGGGACGCTGTTGGTGATCTCGAACAGGAGCGCCGAGGAGTTGCTCAAGGTCATCCCGCGGAAGCCGTGGGACTGGACCCTGGCGATCGTACCAGGCACGCCTAGCATGGGTGGGCTCTGGGTCTATCGCGACGACGGAACGGACATGCGGGTGCTCGGCGCCATAGCGAGCGCGAGGCCCGACATCTTCGGGTTTGATGCTATAAGTGCCGTGGTCAAGGATGACGAGAGCCTCGACAATAGGTACCTCGACGCGCTCAGGAGCGGGCACGACGAGGTCAGCGTATACGAGGTCTCAGCCGGCGAGGGCAAAGAGGACGACTACGAACCGGTCAAGCTGCCGGGGTGGAAGGACATGCGCGAGGCGATCATCGTCGAGGCGGTCAAGCCGGGCGAGCGCAACCCGCACTACAGGTCCTCCTCAGACCGGACCATGCGGCCGGTTGTCAACTTCGACACGTGCATCAAGTGTCGCCAGTGCTGGATCGACTGCCCTGACGAATGCTTCGAGATCTCCGAGGAAGAGCTGCACCCCATCAACTACAGCTACTGTACCGGGTGCGGTATCTGCGCCAACGTGTGCCCGGTCGAGGATTGTATCGTGATGGTCAACGACCTCGAGTTCGTCGAGGAGGGTGACAAGGACGTCTTCCCGATGTGGGAAGACGACAAGGACGCCTACCACGAGTGGCGTGAAGAGAAAATCGCCAGGGGCAGGATAGACCACCAGGCGCACTTCAACGCGGATACGTGGGCGAAGTAGGAGGAGCACGATGACCATCACGATACCCTCAGGAGGGGTTCAGCAGACCGAAAAACTGATGACCGGCACGCAGGCGGTCGCGCAGGCGGTTCGTCTCGCGGATGTCGACGTGATGGCGGCCTATCCCATACGCCCCTACGACGGTGTCATGCAGGCTGTGGCGAAGCTGATCGCCAACGGCGAGCTCGATGCCGAGTACATCGTTGCGGAGGGCGAGCACTCCCAGTTCGAGATCTGCAAGCACGCCTCGGCCGTCGGCAGCCGTGTCTTCGTGGGCTCCTCGGGCGTGGGCTGGATGTACGCTATGGAGTCGCTCGCGGTCACCCCGCCGCTCCGTCTTCCGGTCGTAGCCATGATCGGAAACCGCGCCCTGGACGATCCTGGTGCGTTCGGGGTCGAACACAACGACGCGATGTGCGTGCGCGACCTGGGCTGGCAACTCTTCTGGGTCGAGGACGCGCAGGAGTGCTTCGACGCGACGCTTATGGCGTACCGCGTCGGCGAGGACAAGAGGGTCTCGTTCCCTGTGGGCTTGGGCGTGGACGGGGCGTTCATCACACACTCGCAGGCGCTCGTCAAGATCCCGGATCAGAAGAGCGTCGACGCCTACTTGCCGCCGTACGACCTGGGAGACCGGCTGCTCCATCCCGACAACCCCATCTCGATCGCTCCCCAGGCGAACGAGGACTGGGTGATGGAGATCCGAAAGCAGACCGACGAGGCCGCGCGGAGGGTCAAGG
>DATMVF010000005.1:0-7496 GCA_035563475.1 Rubrobacter sp. | reverse complement strand
CGTTTCATTCCGTCGACTCCTCCGAGAACGCGTTCAAGGTCGCAGGATCTATGGCCTTCAAGAACGCCGTGGAAAAGGCCAACCCTGTGCTGCTGGAGCCGTACGTGAAGGTCGAGGTGCTGACGCCTTCCGAGCTGGTCGGCGACATCATGGGCGACCTCTCCAGCCGCCGCGGGAGGCCGATGGGCGTCGAGCAGCGCGGCGAGCGCCAGATCATACAGGCCGAAGTGCCCCAGATCGAGATGCTCACCTACGCCCGCGACCTCCGCTCCATAACCGGCGGGCGCGCCAACTTCCACGTCGAGGCCGGCCACTACGAAGAAGTCCCTCCGAACCTCGTAGAAAAAGTCCTCGCCGCCAACGAGAGGGAGGAGGAGAAAGCTGTAAGCTAGTCAGCACGCTCAGCCCTTCGGGCTTCGCTTGTCAGCATTTCAGCACGCCGCCTCCCTTCGGTCGGCGGCTTGTCAGCATTTCAGCTTGTCAGGTTGCGCAAGCCCTAAGTGGCTGGCTGACAAGGCGGCGCAGCCGCCGTGCTGACAGGCTGAAATGCTATAAACGAGGCACGTTGACCCCGACCAGGGAGTCGCGCGTGACGAGTTCCGCAAGCTCATCCTCACTCAGGTTCTCTGTGCCCGGAGGACGCATGGGGAGGACCATGTAGCGGGCGTCTGCGGTGCTGTCGTGGACGATGACCTCGACGCCCTCGGGTGGTTCGAAGCCGAACTCGCGCATCACGGCGCGGGGTTCTCTGACGGCGCGCGAGCGGTACGCAAAGCTCTTGTACCAGTCTGGCGGACGTCCGAGGATGGCCCGCGGGTAGCAGGAGCACAGGGTGCAGACGATCAGGTTGTGGAGTTCCGGCGTGTTCTCGACGACGATGAACTCTGCGGGATGCTCGGGGTCCATGCCTAACTCCGAAGCTGCGGCCTTACCATCGGAGAGCAGCAACTCCTTGAAGTCCGGGTCCACCCAGGCGCGGGCCACGAGCCTGGCGCCATTGGCCGGAGAGCGGGCCTCCATGTAGGAGATGTTGTCCTGTACCTCGGGCTCCGTGAGGACGCCTTTCTCGAGTAGTAGGGCCTCTATGGCCCTGATGCGCGCGGCGTAAGGGCTCGTGGTCCCTCCCGTCTCCTCATGCAAGTGGTGGTCGCTCACGTACTTCCCCTTTCGGGCTCCAGCCAGTGCTCGTAGATGTCGGCGTACAGGCGGTCTTCGGCGGGGCCTGCGTAGTCGTCCCAGAGGTCGGTCTGCCTGAAACAGACTTTGTACAGGGGCCGTTCGGGCCGGCCTGAGAGACCGTAGGCGATCTCTTCCGGGTTGGGGAACGCGCCGATCAAAGACTCGACCCACCCGGTCTTCCCCTTGAGGTATGCCGGGGTACGTACGTGACCGGGCTTCTCCGAGGGGAGCACCCTGACCCGGTCGCCGGGCTCGAACGTCACGGCCCTTCCCAACGGCGTCTGATCTCTGCCGCCCTCTCGTCTATCTCGTCGCCGGAGAGGACGCCCTTCTCGATGAGTAGCTTCTCGGTCGCCGCTGCCCAGCGTTCGTAGTATGAGAGGTTCCGGTAATCTTCGAGGCTTTCAATGGATCTGCGGAGCTCGTCCGTGGTCTGGAGCCCCCTGCCGCCGAGAGCAGAGTTTATAGCGTCGGCCAGACGCTCCCAGTCTTCGACCTCGTGCTGGTCTTTGTCAATGGGTCCTCCGGGCGACCCGCCCATATCGTGGACTGGGGCCAAGGTTCTGCTCCTATCCGACCCTCAGGACTTCCTTGATCGGGGGTCGCTCGACGAGTTCCTCGACGTACTCCTGGAGCATGAGGCCGTCAGGGGTGGCGACCGCGTGCAGGTAGTCTGAGAGCTGGAAAAGTGAGTCGGGCATGCCAGGGTCCCGCACCTGGTTCAGGCGTCCCTCCTGGCGCATGCGCCGGGCGACCGCACGAAGGACGGAGTAAGCCATGCGGGAGAGATCCCGCAAAGGCTGGTGCCTGTTCTGGCGTGTACCAAGGTCGACCTGCGCCATCGCCTCCAGCCCGACCACCTTGAGGACGTCTATCATGATCCCGGTCTCCACCGCGTAGCCGGTGAGGAACGGGATGGAGGAGAACAGCTCCCTGTCGGCGACGAACTCCCCCGCGAGGGGTTGCACGAAGCCTGAAAGCTCGGGGTAGAAGAGGTTGAAGAGGGGCTTGGCCGAAAGCTCCGTAACCCTCCCTCCTCCGTCCTGCTCCACGGTCTCGTAGCTCTTGAAAGGACGCCTGTAGGCGGCCTTGACGAAGCGGATCTCGGGCACTTCTAGGATCGGGCCGAGTATGCCGTAGACGAGCTGGGGCTTGAAGTCTTTGGTGTCGGCGTCGATGTACATGACGAGGTCACCCCGCGCGACGGAGAGTGCGCGCCACATGGCGTCGCCCTTGCCGTGCGCGCCACCGTGGTTGCTCATGAGCTCGTTCTCCGAGTAGACCTCGGCGCCCTTCGATGCGGCCACATCTGCGGTGCCGTCAGGTGAGTCAGCGTCGACCACGAGGATCTGGTCGACCAGCGGATGATCCCCCGCCTGATAATTGACGGCGTGGATCTCGTCGACGATACCACCTACGGTGTCGGCGACGTTGCGGCCGGGCAGGACCGCGCTGACAGTCAGGCCGAGGTCGCGCTTGCGGGAGCCAAGAGCCTCCAGGTCCGAGAACCGCTTGTAGTCATAGGAGCGATGCTTAAACCACTCTACGGCGTTCACAACATCACACTCCTTACGTAGGTCTCTCCATCACAGCCTCGGTAAGCTACCGTATATGTGCGGCTTTGTCCATTCTTTTTTCTTAATGTTGGGAATAGCCCATTCCTATACCGATACCACCAATTCCATTGCCCGGCCGCGGGGACATCAGGGCCAGGATGATAGAATCAGGAGCCTTTTGGACGACAACAACCTCCGGACTTACGGAGGGTTTGGAACTATGCGCATAGTATTGACCAACGACGACGGGATCGCGGCTCCGGGACTTCTGGCGGCCAGGCGGGCGCTGGAGAAGGTGGGGGACGTCATCACCGTTGCCCCGGACCAGAACCGTTCGGGAGTGGGCAGGAGCATCTCCTTCGGGCGCTCGCTCCACGTCGAGGAGCGCGAGATGGCTGACGGGGTGATCGGGTACGCCTGCACGGGGACGCCGGTCGATTGCGTGCGGCTCGTCGCCCTCGGGCTCATGGACTTCGAGCCGGACGTCGTCGTCTCGGGGATAAACCACGGGGAGAACCTCGGCGACGACATCACCTATTCGGGGACGGTCGCCGGTGCGCTGGAGGGGATCGTGATCGGGGTCCCTGGCATCGCCGTCTCTCTCAGCATAAACCGCCCCTGGCACGAGACGGTGCAGGATACCATTCCCCTCGACGACAGGCTCCACTTCGATGCCGCTGCAGATTTCACGGCACGCCTGGTGAAAGTAGCCTTCAAGGGCCTTCCGTCGGGCCGGATCCTCAACGTCAACGCCCCTAATCTGCCCCGCGAGAGGCTCAGGGGCGCGCGGGTCACGAGGCTCGGGCGCCGGTTCTATAAGGATGAGCTCGTCGAGGTAAGGGATGAGCATGGGAGGGTGGGCTACGACATCTACAACAACCCCCCGGGCCACCACGAGGAGGAGGGCACGGACTTCGCCGCCATCGAGAACGATGAGATCAGCATCACCCCCGTCCACCTCGAGCTAACGGATAAAGCGGGTCTCGAAGAACTCGGCGCCTGGGACGTAGACGGCTTGCTCAGGAACGGGCTCGATTAGGCGTTGATCTCTGCCGTCCTCTTCGACTTCGACGGGACGCTCGTCGATACGACGGAGATGATCCACCAGTCCATGCGCCACGCCACAAGCTCGGTCCTCGGCCGCGAAGATATCCCCCGTGAAACGCTGCTGGCCAACGTAGGCCAGCCCCTCCCGCGCCAGATGGAGCTGATAGACACAGAGAACGCCGAGTCGCTGCTCGAAGCCTACCGCAGCCACCACGAACGACACCACGACGCCCTGATCCGGGAGTTCCCCGGTGTCGAGGAGTCGCTCTCACGCCTCCGCTCAGCCGGGATAAAGGTAGCCGTGGTCACCTCCAAACGCCGCGTCTCGGTGGAGATGGCCCTCGAGATCTTCCCCGGTCTTCGGAACGTCGTGGACCGCTTCGTCACCATGGAGGACACCACGCATCACAAGCCCCACCCCGAACCGTTGTTGAGAGCCCTAAAATTGCTCGGCAGCATCCCAAAGGAGCGAGCCGCCTACGTAGGCGACTCCCCCTTCGATGTGGAAGCCGCGAAGGCCGCAGAGCTCACGAGCGTCGCCGTAAGCTGGGGCGCCTTCTCCGAGGACGCCTTACGCGCCTCAGGACCCGACCACCTCGTCCCCGACATCCGATCGGCCGTCGACATCCTATCGACCCTGTAGGGGCGGGTTTCAAACCCGTCCCTACGACAGTGCGCGCACCGCTTTCGCCAACGCCTCCAACTCCTCGTCGGTATTGAACAGGTGCGTGCTCGCCCTGACGTAGGAGTTCGGGGCGGGCAGGTAGCGAAGGATGAAACCCTGCTCCAGCAGGCGTTCGACGGCGTCTTCGGCCGCAACACCTTCGACCTCGAAGCTGACGAGCCCGGATCGGGCCGGTCTCGGTGAACGTATGGTGACGCGCGGTAGCTCCGAGAGGAGGTCTATCAGGAAGTCGGCGCGGTGCCGGATCTCCTCGAACCACGCACCGCCGCGTTCGTAGACGGCATCTGCTGCTGCGGCGAGACCGCCTGCGAGGGCGGGACTCATGGTCGAGGCTTCGAAGCGGCGGGCGTCGGATCTCAGCCCGTAGCCACCCTCGTTATCGAAGTCGCTGGGGTCGTTCAGCGACATGATGCCTACGTTCGGGCTGTAGACCTGCAGGCCTGGCCTGACGTAGAAGGCGCCGATGCCTTCGGGGCCGAGCACCCACTTGTGGCCGGTGAAAGCGTACATGTCCGCTCCGGTGGCCGGCACGTCGACCGGTATGTTCCCGACCGATTGGGCGCCGTCCACCAGGGTGAGGACTCCCCGCTCCCTGGTCACGGCGCAGACCTCCCGCAGCGGCAGTACCCTTCCGTTCGTCCAGTCCACGTGCGATAAGGCGACGAGGCGTGTCCGGGGCGTCAGGGAGGCTTCGATCTTCTCCGGCGTCACGGGGGGCGGAATCAGGTCGACCACTACCCCGAAGCGGTTCTTCAGGTTGTGGAGCGGCACGAGGCAGCCCGGGTGCTCCGTCGTGACCGAGACGACCTCGTCGCCTTCGCGCCAGTCTATCGAGCCGACGCCGAGGTTCATGCCGTGGGTGGTGTTCTGGGTGAGAGCCACGTCATCAGCGCCTACAAGACGGGCCGCGGCCTGTCGGGCGCGTGAGTTCGTTTCGGCCTGGTGGACGAAGAGGCCGAAGCCTTCGAGGTAGGCGCGGCCCGAGCAGACGTCGTCCACTTCCCTCATGGCCGCAAGGACGTAGTCGGGGGGAGGTCCGCTGCTGCCGGTGTTCAGGTAGGCGCAGTCGTTCGTGGCGAGGGCCGGAAACATCTCGCGGGGGAGGCTCGTGTCTGTGATGGTGTTTCTCCTTCCGGGATCGGAATCGCCGTTCTGTATAATAGCCTCTTCATGCAGAACGGTAACCTCCTCAGAATCGGCCGCAGGCGCAAACGCGTGCGCAAGAAGAGCAAGCTCTTGCAGAGGCTAAGGACCGCCCTTCTGCTGCTCTGCTTTGCGAGCATACTCGGGGTGGTCGGCATGGTGGCAAGCGCCGTGAGTACCTACCAGGCCCTCGCCGCCAACATGCCCGACCTCGACGACTACCACTCCACCGAGCTCGCCCAGACCTCCCTTATCTACGACACCGAAGGCAATATCGTCGACCAGCTCTACGGCGTCCAGAACCGCTTTGTAGTCCCCCTGGAAGAGGTCGACCCGACCCTCAGGCAGGCCATAATCTCGATCGAAGACCATCGTTACTACGAGCACAGGGGGTTGGATTTCGAGGCCATAGGACGGGCGGCGGTGGAGAACGTCAAGAGCCTCTCCATCCAGGAGGGGGGCTCCACCCTGACCCAGCAGCTCATAAAGAACACCTACATAGCCCAGCAGGAGCGCCAGGTCGCCAGCTTCGAGCGGAAGTTCGTCGAGGGCTCGCTCGCCTGGCAGTACGAGAAAGAGCACCCTAAAGATGAGATCCTCGAACAGTACCTCAACACCGTGTACTTCGGGTCCAACGCCTACGGCGCCGAGGCCGCTGCCAAAACCTACTTCGACAAACAAGCCTCAGACCTCACGCTCCCAGAGTCCGCCCTTCTGGCAGGGATAATCAATCTGCCCGGCGTCTACGATCCTTTCGTAGATCCCGAGAGCGCCAAAGCGAGGCGCAACGTCGTGCTCGATAGGATGCTCGAGTACGGCCACATCACTGAAAAGGAGCACGACAGGGCCGTGGCATCGAAGCTCGATGTGAGCCGCGGCAGGGTCCAGTACGAGAACGACAACGAGTACTTCCTCAACGCCGTCCGAAAGGAGATAGCCGAGGAGTACGGCGACGATATGGTCTACGAGGGTGGGCTCAAGATCTACACCACCCTGGACCCGGATCTCCAGGCGATGGCGAACGATGCGGTCGACTCCGTCGTCAACCCGGAGGCCGGAGATCCTTCGGCCTCCCTGGTCTCCATCCAACCCGGATCCGGCGCTGTAAGGGCCATGGTAGGCGGCTCGGACTTCGACCAGGTGAAGTTCAACCTCGCGACCCAGGCGCACCGGCAGGCGGGAAGCTCGTTCAAGCCCTTCGTCTACTCGGAGGCCGTACACGAGGGGATCTCGCCCGAGACCCTCTACGTCTCCAAGCACCTCACCATAGACATGGGCCGTAACGCAAAGCCTTACGAGGTGGACAACTACGACTTCATCCACCGCGGTCCGATCACGCTAGAGAAGGCTCTCGCCGACTCGGACAACACGGTCTTCGTCCAGCTGGCCCTGGATCTCGGCCTCCAGAAGGTCGTGGAGATGGCCAACGAGCTGGGCATAGACAGCGAGGTCGACGCCTACCCTTCGACCGCGATCGGGGGCCTCAGGGTCGGCGTTACGCCGCTGGAGATGGCCTCGGCCTACTCTACCTTCGCCAACTCGGGTACGCACATGGAGCCTTACCTGGTAGAGAAGCTAACAAAGGACGATAAAGGGAAGGATACGCTCCTGGAGGAACACCGCCCCTTCGGCGAGGAGGTCCTTAGCAGGGACGAGGCGGCCGTCGTCACCGAAGCGTTGCGCCGCGTGACGGAGAGCGGAACGGCCAGCTACTACCACGATCTCGAAGCCGAGATCGGCCGCCCCTCCGCGGGCAAGACGGGTACCTCCAACGAGTTCATCGACGCCTGGTTTATCGGCTTCATACCGCAACTCTCCACGAGCGTCTGGGTAGGCTACCCGAACGAGCGGCGCTCCATGACAAACATAAACGGCCTCCCTGAGGT
>DATMVF010000004.1:0-2899 GCA_035563475.1 Rubrobacter sp. | reverse complement strand
CACGAAGCTCAGATGCCTCGCGGAGATCCCCGACTCAAGGGCGAGCTCGAGCTGGCTCAGGCGCCGTCTTCCTCGCCACCGGCGCAGTAGCTCGCCGACCGGCCGCCGGTGTTGCTCCATCGTGGTCACCCGGCCTTCCATGCCAGCAATGGTACATCGTCGGCCGCGGCAACGACATTACCTGCGAGGTAATGGAAAGGCGGCCTGGCAGCGAAGATAATGACCGCGCAAAGAGCATCCGTCTTGGGAAGAGAGCAAATCGAAATGACCGTCCGTACCACTGTCGAGGAGCTGTTGAGCAGGATGGCAGCCGGCGACGCTGAGAGGATCGCCGAGCTGTTCGCAGAGGAGGTCGACTTCATGTGCGCCGGATCCGAGAAGGTGCCATGGATTCGTCCCCGACGGACCCGCCGGGACATGGCAGACTTTTTCTCCTCGATAAACGAGAACTTCGTCCCGGAGGACAGGTCGGCGTCGGTATCCAGGTGCCTCGTGGATGGTAAGGATGCCGTGGTAATGGGGCACGTTTCGCAACGGCTGAAGTCCAATGGCAAGGCTTTTACGATCCCGTTCGCGCTGCACCTGAGCGTCTCCAATGGCCTAATCACCCGCTACCACGTCTACGAGGACAGCCTGACGGTCGCCAAGGCTGTCACGGCCTAATGAGGCGACAGAGAGCCACGCTGATGAGTGGCTCTGTCGAGTTCGTGGCGAAGATGGGACTCGACGAGCCGGAACATCCCGATTGTCGTCCACTTGAGACACGCCTGCCACGATCGTCGGACAGGTTCATCGTAGGCGTCACGCCGATGGTCATCTGGGGTAGTTATCGCCGCTGAACGACTGTGGCGCGTGGTTGCCGAACAACGAAAGGATCGACTCATCAATGAACATCTCGCGCGGAGAGTTCCTGAAGTTGGGACTCGTAGGCGGAGCCGCACTGCTTCTCCCCTTCGGCATTGCCGGTTGCTCTTCTGTGGGTCAGGACCTGACGGGTAGGCTCTTGCGCAGCGAGGCGAGGCTATCAGAGCCGTTCCGGGTTCTGCTGCCGGTGTCGCCAGTCCTAAGAGCTTGTTTTTAGAGGTAAGGGTTCGAGATGACCTTGTACACTGATCTATTAGGAGGTCTTGCGGATGACAACTTACGTGTTAGTCGGTGGCGCTTGGCTGGGGGGCTGGTGTTGGCAGAGAGTCGCCCGTCGGCTGCGAGACAACGGCCACGACGCCTACCCCGTTACCCTCACCAGTCTTGGCGAGCGGGTGCACCTCGCCTCTCCCCAGGTCGACCTGGAGACCCACATCACCGACGTGGTGAACCTCGTAGAGTTCGAGGATCTCCACGACGTCGTGCTCCTCGGACACAGCTACGGTGGGCTCGTGGTCACGGGCGCGGCGGACAGGATCCCCGAGCGCATCTCCCAGCTAGTGTACCTGGACACCGCGCCGCTTCCCGACGGCGCTATCCTGCTTGAGAAGTTCCCGCTCGAAGCCAGAGAGCGAACCGAGGATCAGGTGCAGGAGTTGGGCGAGGGCTGGAAGTTCCCGATGCCACCGCCGGAAGAGTTGGCCAACATGGCCAGCCTGGAAGGGGTGGACGAAGATCGTCTTAGGCTGCTGTACTCGCGGGCCACCTCGCAGCCGTTTGGCACCTACACCCAGCCCTTGCGGCTTAAGAACCCGGCCCGAGAAGGGCTACCGAAGCTGGGGATCTTGTGCAGCTTCTCGCTGGATCAGCTGCAGGAGATGATCGCCAGCGGCAACCCCTTGTTCCGCGAACTCGACGGTCCCGAGTGGCGGTTCGTCGAGTTGCCCACGGGGCACTGGCCCATGTTCTCCAGGCCCGAGGACCTCGCCAAGCTGCTCTTCGACCTCCCGCCGGAGGAGCCTGGCTGAGACGATGGCCGTGGGTCTTCGGCGGCCTACCTGAGGCTTGCGAAACGGGCTCTGAGGTGCAACCGTGATCGACGAGATCCGCGCGTTGCTGCCCCGCCACCTGCCTGGCTACGAGGTTAGATCTATCATCAGGCTGGGAGAGGGCCTCGACAACGCCGCCTACGAGGTAAACGGCGAGCTCATAGTCCGGGCGAGCAGAGAGACCGATCCCGCCCTCCGCAGCCAATCGACTCAGCGCAATGCGAACCTGCTGGCCGTGGTGGCCGGACTCTCCACGCTGCCGGTTCCCGAGCCAGTCTTCGTAGCTGCCGAGGCGGGCGTACTCGCGTATACCAGGCTACCCGGCCTTCCCCTAATGGAACATCCTGTAGCCGAACCCGCGCGCCTGGCGTCCACCCTGGGCGGGTTCTTGAGCCGCCTGCACCAGGCTCCCTTAGAGAAGGTGGAGAAGCTAGTGGAGCAGGATACTTACCCGCTGTTGGCGTGGCTGGAGGACGCCCAGAGGGACTACCAGGAGATCGTGGAGCACCTACCCGCGGCGGCTCGCCCTCTGGTCGAGGACTTCCTCGGCCGCACGCCGCCGGCAGAGCCCCTTGCCGCTCCTGCTCTATTCTGCCACAACGACCTAGGGGCAGAGCACGTGCTGGTGGACGCTGGGGCGAGCGCCGTCACGGGCGTCATCGACTGGTCAGACGCTGCCATCGCCGATCCCGCTCGCGACCTGGCGCTGATCTACCGAGATCTCGGTCCCAAGATCTTCGACCTGATGCTGGCCCAGTACGAGGGCCGCTTTGATGACGCCGAGCGTGAGCGGGCCGTCTTCTACGCCCGCTGCAAGGTCCTTGAGGACATAGCGTATGGCGTCCGGACTGGCGCACGTCCTTACGCGGTAGCCGGTCTTGCACACTTAGCCCGGACCTTCGTAGGGCGTGACGGCGCCGGTGCACGGAAGATCCGAACACCCTGACCGGCTACCTACCCGCCCCACCCTGCGCCGGGACTACCGA
>DATMVF010000003.1:0-2067 GCA_035563475.1 Rubrobacter sp. | reverse complement strand
CCCACCAACTCATACCCCCGACTGCGCCCGATCTGCAAGAACTCCGCCACCTCGTGCCGATGGGGGGCTCGATCTTGAACCAGTTCGGCAGCTTGAGGAAGAACCTGATGTCCTCGCGGGTGTTCAGGTCCCGGACAAAGTTCTGTTCGGGCATGGAATCCAAGGGGAAGGAGTCATAGATGGACTTCTCCGTGTCGACCATCTTCTCCACGTAGCTCGTTATCTCCTTGTCCGCGAAGAGCCGCATCTCGTACTCTTGGCCCGCGACGCGCTCGTACTTGATGCCGTCTATCATCATGCCGTCGAGCGCCTTCCTTATCTCCTTCGTCGCCCGGTCCAAGAACTGCTGCGGGTTCTTCGTCACGTCGGGGAGCCGACCGCTTTTGACGAGTATCCGGGCGATGGTACTCCGCGTGAGTTCTGTCTCCCTCTGGATATGGCCGAGGATGTCCGGGATGCGCACTGACTCCCCGAGCACGTCGACCTCGTCGGCGGACAACATGCTCGTGGTCAGGCCCTTCTCCTCGAAATCTCCGAAGCTCAAGGCGCCCTTGCGAATGACGATCTTCGGGGCTTCGATGGGTGCCATGGAGTCCTTTATCGATTCTGCGGCCTTCCGGATCAGCTCGTCGGTGTCGTACTCGACGCGGTAGCGGGTCCTATGCTTGATGCGCTCCCAAAGCTCCCGGAAGTCCGCGTCCAGCTTCCAACCCCCCTTGAGCGAGGCAGTGCGGCGGTCCCGGACATTCTTCGTGCGTCCCGAGAAGTCGACGCCAATTTCGTCCCTTATCTCGGTCTGAAGTGCCCTTGCGAACTCCGCGTAGCTCTCGTTAGCCACGATGGTCAGCCGGTTGTAGCTGGCGTCGAAGACCCGCTCACCGGTCTCGTCGACGAGTATGCGGAGGCCGCGACCTATCTCCTGCCGTTTCTTCACCTCCGAGCGGGCCTCGTTGAGCGTGCATATCTGGAAGACGTTCGGGTTGTCCCACCCCTCACGCAGGGCCGAGTGAGAGAAGATAAAGCGCAGCGGCTCGTCGGGTGACAGGAGGCGCTCCTTGTCGCGCATGCTCACCATGACCTTGATCGACTCGCGGTCGTCCATCGCCCTGTAGCCGTCGGGCACCCCGTCGAGGCCCACGGTCCGGGCGAGGACGCGGCCGGGCTCGATCCTGCCCTCCAGCACGTCCGGCAAAAGCTCCTCGATGTACGCCCGGACCAGGGCGGGCCCGCCGCCCACGGTGGCGTTGCCGAAGAACGCCGGCAGCGAGGCGGGGATCGCCTCGTCCTCGCCTACCTGGCGTGTTGACCTTCGGAGCCGCATTGCTACGCGGCTTTGGACCTTGCGAACAAGCCCTTAACTCCTCGCCTCGGTCTCGGAGGGTTGCTGAGCCGAGGCCGCTCTCGGCTCCCTCACGAACAGCAGTATCACGGCACTCGCCAAGAGGATACCCGCGTCCAGCATCACCGCTGTATTCCAGTCCCCCGTCGCGCCTCGCAACACACCACTAACGGCCGGAGAAAGAACGGCACCGATCTCGCCGACCAGGTTCCACATGCCAAATGCCGCGCCGAGAAGGGCGGGGTTAGTGACTATGTCCGCGGTGAGCGCCATGGAGATCGGCTGTAGAGCGAAGAAGAACGTGGCCTGGAAGAACAGCAAGATGCCCATCACGAAGAGAGATTGCCCCCCGTTGATGATGTAGAGGCCGAAAACGACCGTCAAGAGTCCCGCAATCAGCGAGAAAGCCACGAGCATCCACTTGCGGCCCCATCCTTTGCGCTTAGCGTAATCGGCCAGCCAGCCGCCGGCAGGGAACCCAAGTATGCCGGCCCCAGTATTGAATGCAGCCGTCAACCCGGCATACAACAAAGATCCTTGCCCCGCTGCTTGAGAGACGATGGACACCGACCAGAAGCCGAAAAACCAGAGGTTCCAGAGGATCGCGATCGCCGAGATGTAGATCAGGATCAGGTTCCTGTCGTACAGCACCGGGCCTACCTCCTCACCCTTCCTGCCGAAGGCGAACCCGACCAGCGCCATGGCTACGAGGGTTATGAGCACCGCTA
>DATMVF010000002.1:0-8477 GCA_035563475.1 Rubrobacter sp. | reverse complement strand
CGGCCCGCACGTCGCGCTCCACGATGCGGCCCGCAGGGCCGGAGCCGTCTATCTTCGAGAGGTCGAGGTCGTTCTCCTCGGCCAGCCTGCGGACTATGGGAGAGGCCCTGAAGTGCCCGTCGGCCCGGCCATCGGCCCGCCCGTCAGCTTCCTCCTCGGCCTCCTCTTCCTCGGGCGCTTCGGTCTCGGTGGCCGTGGCCTGGGCCCCGCCGCCGTCTTCCTCGCCGCCCTCTTCGGCCTCTTCTTCCCCGCCGCCCTCGCTACGCTCGGGGACCTCTTCGCCCTCGCCCTGGATGAACGCTATCGCTTCGCCGACGGGAACGTCCTGGCCTTCGTTGGCGATCAGCTGGGCGAGAGTTCCTGCATCTTCGGCCTCGAGCTCCATCGTGACCTTGTCGGTCTCGATCTCTGCGATCGGGTCCCCCTCGGAGACCTCCTCGCCCTCGCTCTTGAGCCACTTGAGGAGGGTGCCCTCCTCCATCGCGTCGCCCATCTTGGGCATAATGACTTCAGGCACCTTACTTCTCCTCCTCGTACAGAACCCTGCGGGCCGCATTGGTAACTTGCTTCTCGCTGGGGAATGCCATCAACTCGAGGTTGCGAGCGTACGGTCCGGGGACCTCGGCGCCGCTCACCCGCTCTATGGGGGCGTCGAGCGAGTCGAAGGCCCGATCCTGGATGATCGCCGCCACCTCGCTCGCCACCCCGAACCACCGCCACTGCTCCTGGACAGCCACGGCCCTGTGTGTCTTCTCTACGGACTCGACGATGGTCTCCTCGTCGAAGGGTCTCAAAGATCTCAGATCTATGACCTCGGCCTCGAAGCCGTCCTCGGCGAGCGTATCCGCGGCCCTCAGGCATAGGTTGACCTGCCGGCCGTAGGCTATCAGGGTGACGTCGGAGCCCTCGCGGGCGATACGGGCCTTGCCGAAGGGGACTGCGTTATCCCCGTCTTCGACCTCGCCCTTCGTCCCGTACAGGGCGCCAGCCTCCAGGAAGATCACGGGGTTGGGGTCCCTGATCGCCGTCAGCATCATGCCCTTGACGTCGTTCGGGGTCACCGGCGCGACTACCTTGAGACCGGGGAAGTGGCCGTAGAAGCTCTCCAGGGAGTGCGTGTGTTGGGCCGAGAGCTGGACACCGCCGCCGTTGGGGCCTCGGATCACGAGCGGCACCTCCACCTGTCCGCCCGAGAAATAGCGCACCTTGGCGGCGTTCTGGATGATCTGGTCCGCCGCCAGAAACGAGAAGTTCCAGGTCATCATCTCGACCACGGGGCGCATACCCATCATCGCCATGCCGACCGCCGCGCCCGTAAACCCATTCTCGGAGATCGGCACGTCCATTACCCGTTTGGGCCCGTATTCGTCGTAGAGGCCGTCCGTTATTAGGTGGGTGCCGCCGTAGACGCCGATGTCCTCGCCCATCAGGACGACGTTCTCGTCCCTGTCGAGCTCGTGGACCATCGCCTCTCTCAGGGCCTCGCGGTAGGTCTTCGTCTCCGCCATGGCCTACGCCTCCCCCATGTACTCGTCCTCACCGGCGTAGACGTCGGTGTAGAGCTCCTCCTCAGGTGGCTCCTCGCTCTCGTCGGCGAACTTCACGGCCTCCTGTACCCGCTCTTTGGCCTCGTCCCTTATCTCCTCGATCTCGTCCTCGTCTAGCGCGTCGTTCTCGATCAGCTTGTGTTCGACCATCGCGAGAGGATCTCGCTCGCGCCACTCTGCGATCTCTTCTTTGGTGCGGTACTTCTCGAAGAAGTCGGCGGCGCCGTGCGGGGCCGTCCTGTAGGTTATCGCCTCGACCGCGTAGGGCTTACCGGTCTCCCTCACCTGCCCGGCCACCCTTTCGGCGACCTCGACCACGGCCTCGACGTCCATACCGTCGACCTTCTCGTGCTCGATGCCGTAGGCGTCGAACTTGGCGGCGAGGTCAGTCATGGCCGTCGTGCGCTCTACCGAGGTGCCCATACCGTACTTGTTGTTCTCGATGATGAAGAGGCAGGGGCACAGGCCCTCTTTGCCCCACAGCCCCGCGAGGTTGGCGGCTTCGTGGAAGGCACCCTGGCTCATCGCACCGTCACCCAGGTAGAGCTGGCAGATGTGGTC
Source organism: Rubrobacter sp. (assembly GCA_035563475.1). GTDB lineage: Bacteria > Actinomycetota > Rubrobacteria > Rubrobacterales > Rubrobacteraceae > Rubrobacter_D. Next base: position 6,369 of record DATMVF010000002.1, on the reverse strand, counting down.
AGTCTCCTGGTAGCGCATGGCGTAGGCGACGCCTACGCCCAGGGGTATGTGCCCGCCGACGATGCCGTAACCGCCCATCAGGCCCCGCTCGACGTCGAAGAGGTGCATGGAGCCGCCCTTGCCCTTGACGAGGCCCGTCTCCCTACCGTAGAGCTCGGCCATGACCTCGTTGGGGTCGCTGCCCAGGAGCAGCGCGTGCGCGTGGTCGCGGTAGGCCGTGATGATCCTGTCGCCCTCCTTGAAGGCGTCCAGAAAGCCCGTTGCCACCGCTTCTTGACCGATGTAGACGTGTAGGTAGCCCCCGATCTTACCCTGCCTGAAACCCCTCTGGCACGCCTCCTCGAAGGCCCGGATCAGGGCCATCTGGCGGTACAAGTCCACGAGACGCTCCGAGCTGGTCGCTATGGCACCACCGTCTTCGCGGGTCTCTATGCCCCCGTCTTCCGAGTGCTCGTTATCTGCCGACATCAACGGCCCCTTCCCTCTCAGAGGTACAAACCTAATGACAGAATACCAAAACCACGGGTTCTGTAGGTACTCTCCATACGTACCTATACCCTTTTCTACGCCCCTCCCAACCACTCCCGCACGGCCCTGAACGCCCGCGTCCTGTGGGAATCCCTGTTCTTGCCTTCGCCCATCTCGGCGTAGGTCATGGAAGACCAACCGGGGACGAACACGGGATCATAGCCGAATCCCCCGGTACCCCGCGGCCTCTGCGCCAGAGTTCCCGGCACCTCGCCCCTGAACGTGCGCACGGTCCCGCCAGCCTCCGCGAGCGCGACGACGCAAACGGCCCTGGCGGAACGGTCCTCGCCCGGCGCCAACATCCTGAGCAGGCCCTCGTTGCCGACGCTCTGCATGAGCCATTTCGTGAGCGCCCCGGGAAAGCCGTCCCACGCGTCGACCATGAGACCCGAATCCTCGACGAGGACCGGTAGCCCCGGTCTACCCAGAGCTTCGCGGGCGGCGCGGGCCTTCTGTGCGGCGACCTCGGCGGGTTCGATGGCCTGTATCTCGGGCAGGTCCAGATCCGCCCGCTCCAGCTCGAAGCCCAGGATCTCCTGTACCTCGCGACGCTTGTGTTCGTTGGTAGTCACGAAGATGGCCTTCATAGCCTGGGAGTCTACAAGAGCGATTCTTTATGATACAGTCGCGTCCATGCATGAGGTGAGGGTGGAGAAGCTCGAGTCGCGGGGGGCCCGGATGCGACGCTGGGTCACCGAGGAGGGAGATAATCCTTGCCGCTCGTAGACCTCGACCGGTTCGATTTTCTCTACGCCAACCGCGTCAAGGGCATGAAGACGGCGGCGACCCGCGACCTGATGGCCACGCTCTCGCGGCCTGGCATCATCTCGCTGGCCGGCGGCTTTCCGGACACGAGGGCTTTTGGGGAGGAGGCGTTCCGTGAGATCTCCCGCAACATCGCTTCGGACGCGGCCCAGGCCCTGCAGTACGGGCCGACGGCGGGTCTCGAAGCCATAAAGGACGTCATAGTCGAGGTCATGGGCGCGGAGGGGACTCCGGCGAGGCAGGAGGACGTCTTCGTCACGACAGGGGCCCAGCAGGGACTCGACCTGATCGCCAAGGTCTTCCTCGACGAGGGCGACGCCGTTTTGTGCGAGGGTCCGACCTACGCCGGGGCGCTCAACGCTTTCGCCTCCTACAGGCCGCGCATAGCCCACGTCCCGATGGACAGGGCCGGCATCATCCCCGTCGCCGCCCGCGAGACCCTCAAGAGGGCCCGCAAAGGTGGGCTCCACGTCAAGTTCCTCTACACCGTCCCCAACTTCCAGAACCCTGCTGGGGTAACGATGGTCGCCGAGCGGCGCAGGGAGCTTTTGGAGATGGCGCGCGAGTTCGACCTGGTGATCGTGGAGGACAACCCCTACGGGATGCTCCGCTTCGAGGGCGAGCCGCTCCCTTCCCTCGCGGCCTTGGAGCAGGAAGAGGGAGATCTCGACAGGGTCGTTTATCTGGGTACGTTCTCCAAGATCTTCGCCCCCGGCGTCAGGCTGGGGTGGGTGCATGCCCAGCCGGGGATACTGCACAAGATCAACGTCGGCAAGCAGGGCGCCGACCTCTGCTCCTCGAACCTGTCTCAGATGATGATCTCCTCCTACTTCCAGAATGCGGACTGGAGGGCCTACGTCAGGCGCCTTACGTCCATGTACAAAGAGCGCCGCGACGCGATGCTCGACTCTCTGGCCGAGTTCATGCCCAAAGAGGTCTACTGGACCCACCCCGAGGGCGGGCTCTTCGTGTGGGCCACGCTCCCCTCGTACCTGGACGCGACCGCGATGCTCCCCCGCGCCATAGCCAGGAACGTCGCCTACGTTCCCGGCGAGGGATTCTACGGCGGCGCTCCAGGGACGGGCAAGAACAACATGCGGCTCAACTTCTCGTTCGTCGAACCAGAGAGGATCCGGCGCGGCATAGAGCTGCTCTCCGAGGTGATCCGGGAGCGCATGGAGCTCAGGAGCGATCTGGAACGTGGCTCGCACCGAAAAGAGAGCGCGATACACGGCGGCCGCGCGGCGGCCTTCGGTTCGGGCACGGATGGTTAGGGTACAGTGGCGCGCGTAGCCGTTTTGCGCGGTGGGCATTCGATGGAGCGTGATGTCTCCTTCATTACGGGCCGACGCGTCCAGCACGCCCTCGAACGCCTCGGCCACGACGTTCACCCGCTCGACATAGAGGACTCCACTACGGGCGCGTTGATGGAGATCTCACCCGACGCCGCCTTCATCTGCCTTCACGGCCCCGGTGGCGAGGACGGCACGGTGCAGGCCCTGCTGGAGACCCTGGGCATCCCCTACACGGGGAGCGGGCCGCTCTCTTCCATCCGCTGCATGGACAAGGACTACGCCAAACGCGCGCTCCGCGCCGCAGGCATACAGACTCCGCCTTTCCGCACCTTCCTTAGGAGGGCAATGAACGAGATGGGGGCTTCTGCGGCGCTGGATGTCGCCGCCGAGGAGCTCGGTTACCCGCTCGTCGTCAAGCCTGCCAGGGAGGGGTCGAGCTTCGGGCTCTCCCGGGTCGAGGGGGCCGAAGGACTGTTCGACGCCGTCTACGAAGCGCTGGGCTACGACGCCAAGATCCTGCTCGAACATTGGGTGGAGGGGACGGAGATCTCCATCCCCATCATCGAACCGGCTGGCGAAGAGCCAAGGGCGCTAGGCCTGGTCGAGATCCGCCCTCGCGAAGGCGCCTACAACTTCGAGGCGAAGTACACTCCCGGGGCGACGGACTTCGCCATCCCCGCCGAGATACCGCACGAGGCCGCCACCCGCGTCGAAGAGACGGCGCTCACCGTCTACAAGACCCTCGGCTGCTCCGGATTCGCCAGGGTGGACACCATCTTCGCGGGAGGCACTCCCTGGATCCTCGACGTAAAGACCATCCCTGGCTTCACCGAGACATCGACCTTCCCCCTCGCGGCCGAAACCACGGGCACCACCTTCGAGACGCTCGTCGAGACCATCCTCGAAGCGGCGTTACGTACGGAGGCCGCGGCGAAGCTATAAGCCTTTCGTCCCTGGGTTACGGCGGGGACGTGGTAACGTTGCATTATGGGCTCCGAACACCCGAAATTGTACGCCGAACTTGCAGGCTGGTGGCAGTTGATCTCGCCGACCGAAGACTACGCGGACGAAGCTGCTTTCTTCGCGAAGCTCCTCCGGGCCGAGGGCGCCGGGACCGTGCTCGAGCTGGGCTGCGGCGGCGGCAACGTCGCTTGGTTTCTAAAGAAGGACTTCGATCTCACGCTCACGGACATTTCTGGCGCGATGCTCGCCCAGAGCAAGAAGCAAAACCCTGAGCTCGAACACATCGAGGGCGACATGCGCACGTTGCGCCTGGACAGGACGTTCGACGGCATCCTTATTCACGACGCCATCATGTACATGAGCAGCGAGGAGGATCTGCGCGCGGCCCTGCTCACCGCCCACGAACACTGCAGGCCGGGTGGGGTCGCCGTGTTCGTACCCGACTGGGTGGCCGAGACCTTCCAGCCCGGCACCACCCACGAAGGGGTAGACAGAGGAGATCGGGGCGTCAGGTACCTGGAGTGGACCTGGGACGCAGATCCGAACGACACCAAAGTCAACTACGAGTTCATGCTGGCTCTGAAAGATGGCGACGAACTACGTGCCGTCGTGGACCGTCAGGTCGTGGGGGTCTTCCCACGCGCGACCTGGCTACGATTGCTCGAAGACGTCGGGTTCGAGCCAGAAGTCGTCGAAGACCCGTCGACCGGCGGCGAGCGCGTCGAGGTCTTCGTGGGCCACAAACCCTTACCGCCCGCCGGGTAGAACGGCTGCCTGCAGCTTCCTCACGCAGGCCAGCCCGTCTATTGCTTGGAGGCAGTCTCTACCAGGCCCGTCTCGCCTGTACGCCGGGATCCTCGGTACCCCCTTCGTGGGCCTTCTCGATACTCCCAACTGACGTCCAGGGGTAGAAGCGGACCAGCTCGCCGCCCTCGACAACGATGCCCCGGTCGCCAACCCCAAGCAACACCCCGTCCGTGTGGGTGGACGCGCCGTGGGCGTGGCCCACCCTGACGCGCTGTCCAACCCAGGCTTCGGGTATCTCCTTCTCCGACCTCGTCTCCGACATCGCCGCCTCCCTGCGTGGCCGCCAGCTATGATTAAGCATAGCGAAGCGTTTGCCCCGCAGCACGCACGAGAGTTCGAGAGTGGAAACAGGACAAGCGCCACACTCATGGTTACGCTTATACTTCACCCCACAAGAACGGCGACACCGGGAGGCGACTAGTACATGGCTGAAGGGAACCCGCTACGTTTGGGCGGCCTCTCCGGGTTGCTGGCGGTGGTCTCGATGGTACCGGCCTACCTGGTCGGGTATCCGGACGCCCCCGGCTCCCTGCTCGAAGCCCAGACCTACTTTGATGCCGAGTCGGATATGTTCGTTTTCTCCAATGGGGTTCTACCTCTCTTCCACGTCTTCTTCTTCCTCCTGTTCCTTGGGGTGTTGTACGGGATGCTAAGGAGTCCCGGGGGCGAGACCAGGGCAGTAGCAGAGGGACTACCGGCGGTGGCGCTCGCCGGGGGGATCGTATTCGCGACGCTCTCGGCGGCAGGGTTCACAGTAGAGATCTTCTATCCAGCGGTTCTGCAACGCTTCGGAGACCTCTCATCTGACACCGCTTTCGTGCTCGTATCTCTGACGCTCTCCTCATGGCTCTACCACTACTGCCAGATAGGGGCGTCAGCCATGGTGCTCTCCACCTCGATGGTGGCGGTCGGAACACGTGTTTTACCGAGTTGGCTTGCTCTGGCCGGGTTCCTGGTCGCAATACTGACGTTCTTGCATTTTCTCTTCCCTCTTGTGGCAGCTTTGGTGGGTCTGGCGTGGGTGGCGCTGGTCTCGGCTGTGATGCTAACCGGGGGAGCCCGGAGGGGAGCCCAACGTTTTCGGACGAGACGCACTCGCTAGAGCGATCCGCAGTGAGCGATTCCGAACCCTCTCTACCTGCGGTTAGCTCGTGCGGAGATCAGCTGTTCAAACGGCTGTCTTAACGCCCTCTCGCATAAACTCATCGAGCGTGGAAAGGGCCATTCTGGCCTGGCGTTGCCTGCGTTCGGGTTTGCTGAGGCGTCTGCCGTTCTCTCGCTTCGGAACGGTGGGGACGAGACCCCAGTTGGAGTTTATGGGCTGGAGGGTGCCTTCTTTGGTGGTGATGTAGTGGGCGAGCGCCCCCATCATGGTACCGCGCGGCAGGGTTAGTGGCTCCTCACCACGGGCGATCCGGGCGGCATTCGTGCCGGCTATGTGGCCCATCGCCGTGCTCTCCACATACCCCTCCACGCCGGTGAGCTGGCCGGCGAAGAAGAGGGGGGCTTCGCCGAGCGCTTCTCTTATCCGCATGGTGGCTTCTAGCATGTGATTGGAGGGCAAGTAGGTGTTGCGGTGCATGACGCCCATGCGGGCGAAATCGGCGTTCTGGAGGCCTGGAATCGTCCGGAAAACGCGCCTCTGCTCGCCCCACTTCAGGCGGGTCTGGAAGCCGACGATGTTGTAGAGGCGGCCCTCGGCGTCGTCCTGCCTGAGTTGCACGACGGCGTAGGGGATCTCGCCAGTTCGCGGGTCGGGGAGGCCGACGGGCTTCATGGGCCCGAAGCGGAGGGTCTCCTTTCCGCGGCGGGCGATGGTCTCCACAGGAAGACAACCCTCGAAGTACAGGTCCTCCTCGAAGTCCTTTATGGGGCTTAGTTCGGCGACAGCCAGGTCCTCTACGAAGGCGTAGTACTGCTCATCTGTCATCGGGCAGTTCAGGTACGCAGCCTCTCCCTTGCCGTAGCGGGAGGCGCGGTAGATGATGGAGTCGTCCATGGAGTCCCGGTG
>DATMVF010000001.1:0-13376 GCA_035563475.1 Rubrobacter sp. | reverse complement strand
GCAGCACCCCGGGCAGCGAGAAGGGCAAGGAGCGGGCCTCGTCCTTGACCCTCAAGACCGCGGTGAATCCCGAGTCCGAGGAGTCCTCCGCCCAGTTCCAGCGGACCGCGTACTCGGATATCCCCTCCCTGTTGTTCCACTTGGCCCGGCTTCGTGCTTCGATCACCTTTCTCCCCCAGAATCTTGGTATCGTCTCAGATCGTGAAGGACCACATACTTTGCGTCTTCGAATCGTCAGGCGCTCTATTCAATGGTATCCACGAAATCATTCTACACCTTGAAGGTTCACTAATTTATAGCTGAACCGTATCAGGTTCCTGGCCATTTTGCGAAGTGCCACGCCGAGTATGATTCAATGCCGGCTATGGATATCTGCACGATCATCGCCAAGAACTATATCGCCCACGCGAGGGTGTTGGCGAAGTCCTACAAGGAGCATCACCCCGAGGGTACGTGCCACGTGCTCGTCATAGACGATACAGAAGGTTACGTAGACGCCTCCTCGGAACCGTTCGAGCTGGTGACCCCGGCCCAACTAGATATCGACGACTACGAGCACATGGCGGCGATCTATGACGTGCTCGAGCTCTCGACCGCCGTGAAGCCGTGGCTGCTGCGGTACCTGCTCGACGAGCGCTCTCTGGAGCGGATCGCTTATCTCGACCCGGATATCCGCGTCTACGACAGGCTGGACGAGATAGAGGGGCTGACCGTCGAGCACGGGCTCGTCCTCATCCCCCACATCACCACCCCCCTGCCCCGCGACGGGAAGAGGCCCTCCGAGGCTGACATCCTGATCTCGGGCACCTACAACCTGGGCTTTATCTCCCTGGAACGAAACCCGAGTACGGACGCGCTGCTCGACTGGTGGTCCGAGCGCCTGAAGACGGACTGCGTGGTCGCCCCCGATGCCGGCTACTTCGTCGACCAGCGGTGGATGGACTTCGTGCATGGCGTAATGCCGGACTTCTACGTTTTGCGCGATCCCTCCTACAACGTGGCCTACTGGAACCTGCACGGTAGAGATCTGACCTACCGCAAGGGGCGCTACTACGTCGACGGTCGGCCCCTGCATTTCTTCCACTTCTCCGGCTTCGATCCCGACCACAGAAAGCGGCTCAGCAAACACCAAACCCGCATCGAGATCCGGCGCGGCTCCGCGCTGGCCCGCGCCTGTAACGCTTACGCGGACGAGTTGTTAGCAAACGGGTACAGAAAGGCGAAGAACTGGCCCTATACCTACGGGGTGCTGCCGAACGGCGTAACGCTCGACTCGGGTATGCACAGGCTCTACCGCAAGGGCGAGGGGGCCCCGCGAGAATCCATCTTCACGCCACAGGGCGCCGACAGGTTCGTCGCCTGGCTCAACGAGCCGGCCCCCGTAGGCGGGGAGCACGGCGTTACGCGTTACCTCTACGAGATCTACTCGGGCCGCCCCGACCTCAGGCAGGAGTTCCCCAACCTCGACGGCCCGGACGCGATGCGCCTCATCGAGTGGCACCGCATCCACGGGCGGGTGAAGCTGCCTTACCCCGTGCACCCCTCCGCAGAGCAAGACGGCCACGAGACGCCCGAGACCTCCGATCCTCCCGTCGGGGTCAACGTCGCCGGGTACTTCCGCGCCGAGCTCGGCGTCGGCGAGACCGCAAGGCAGGTGGTCGCGGCGCTGGAGAGGGTAGGGATACCGGTGGCGACGGTCGGCCTCTCCGCCTCGGCGAGCCGCCAGGAGCACGCTTACGAGACCGACGCGATCAGGCCGACCTTCCCGGTCAACCTCATCTGCGTAAACGCCGACATGCTCCCGACCTTCGCCGAGAGGGCAGGGCCGGGGTTCTTCTTCGACCGTTACACCATCGGGCTGTGGTGGTGGGAGACGAGCGAGTTCCCAGATCGCTTCTCTAGGGCCTTCGAGCCGGTGGACGAGGTCTGGGTCGGCTCGCACTTCGTGGCCGACGCGATCTCGGCCGTCTCGCCGGTCCCCGTCGTCAAGATGACGATGCCGGTGTCCATGCCGGAGATAGAGGAGTTCGACCGCGGGGACCTCGGACTCCCCGAGGGCTTCGTCTTCCTTTTCGTCTTCGACTACCACAGCGTCTTCGAGCGCAAGAACCCGCTCGCCCTCATCGAGGCGTTCGAGCAAGCCTTCTCCGAGGGCTCGGGGGCCTCCCTCGTGCTCAAGTCCATCAACAGCGAGCACTACCCGGAAGAGCACGGGAGGCTGATGGAGGCCGCGAAAGGCCGCGGGGATATCCACGTCATAGACCGCTACGTCACGGCGGCCGAGAAGAACGCCATGTTCGCGGGCTGCGACTGCTACGTCTCGCTTCACCGTTCGGAGGGCTTCGGCAACACCCTCGCCGAGGCCATGTACCTCGGCAAGCCGGTGATCGCAACCGGGTACTCGGGCAACATGGAGTTCATGACGCAGCAGAACAGTTACCCCGTCGACTACACGATGAGGGCCATCGGCGACGCCGCCGGGCCTTACCCCGCCACCGGCGAGTGGGCCGAACCCGACGTCGGGCACGCCGCGCGCCTGATGCGCCGCGTCTTCGAGGATCGGGGGGAGGCATCCGGGCGCGGCAAGAGGGCTGCGGAGGACCTCCGCCGAAACCACTCCGCCGAGGCCGCGGGGAGGGCGATGGCGGAGCGCATCCGGCGTGTCAGGGCGCGGCGCGGCGCGGGACCCGACGCCCTCAGGCCGCACGTGCACAGCCAGTCGGGACTCGACACCAACCCGCTTACACACCGCATCGCGACCACCCCGCAGCCGGCGACTTCGGGCTCCACCCTCGGCAGGGCCCTCGCCCCCTTTCGGCGGGTCCTGCTTAAGCTGATGTGGCCCTTCGCCCTGCAACAGCGCGCGGTCAACGAAGAGCTCCTCGCCACGACGAAGGAGGCGGATCAGAACCTGCGCGCCGCTCTCAACCTGATCGAGTCGCGTTACGCGAAAGACCGCGCCGATTTGCTGGGCGCCGTTAACCACAACAGGGAGCAGGCCAGGACGCACGGTGAGCGGCTCGACCGCCTGGAGAGACGGCTGGCCGAGGGCGCCGGAGGCGTACCAACGCCGCAGACCGGTAGCGTCGGCAAACAATCGGACGACCCCGGCCCGAAAGCGGCGGATACTGGCGGCTTCTCCAGGCAGGCGATATCCCGTCTAGTTACCCCCTTTACGGCGCAGCAGCAGAAGATCAACGACCAGCTCTTCGCCGCAGTCAGCACGCTCGGCGAGAAGCTGGGCGGTCTCGTTCCCCGCGTGGAGGCCGCAGACCGGCTGGTGGCCGAGACCCGCGCTCTCCCTTACGTGTCGGGCTCCCCGTTCGAGATCTTCGAGGAGCCGGTGGCCGGGCGCGTCCAGGGCTACGGCCGCCGCAAGGGGGATCCCGGGCGTGGGGGGACCTACGACGCGTTCGAGGACATCTTCCGCGGCCCCGAGCACTTTATCCGCGACCGCCAGCGTCGCTATCTCGACATCCTCGGGGACCGCGAGCCCGTGCTGGATATCGGGTGCGGACGTGGGGAGTTTCTGGATCTCCTGCGCGAGCGGGGCCTGGAGTACGCCGGCACAGATCCCGACCCCGACATGGTCGGGCGGTGCAGGGCCAAGGGCCACGAGCGTGTGGAGGTGGCGGACGCGAACTCCTACCTGGAGAAGTGCGAGGACGATTCTATAGGCGCCATCTTCTGCGCCCAGGTGATAGAGCACATGCCCTACGAGGAGCTCCTACGCTTCTACGGTCTTGGCTTGCAGAAGCTCCGGCCAGGGGGACTCTTTATCCTGGAGACCGTAAACCCGCACTCTGTCCCCGCGTTGAAGACGTTCTGGGTAGACCCCACCCACCAGCACCCGCTCTTCCCCGAGGTGGCGCTGGCGCTCTGCGAGATAAGCGGCTTCCAGAGCGCCTACGTGTTCCACCCCAACGGGAGGGGCCAGGTGGAGGTCGACCGCTACGAGACGGGCGAGTACGCGGTCGTCGCGAAGAAGGCGGCCCACGAATGAGGAGACCTTAGGATGCCGGTCTTCAGCCAGCGCGTAGCATTGGCGGTCCGAAACGTAAAGGCTTTCTTGAAGGTGGAAGCCGGGGTCGTTCGCGGCGGGGTACCCGAATCGGGAGGTGGTACGCTCGGCGCGGCAGTGCGTCCTTCCGGCGCCGGTCAGGACCAGAGGATCGAACAACTGCGTCGAGAGCTCAGGGAGAAGGACGGGGAGAACGCCAGGCTGCGCTCCCGGCTGGCCGCGGGGAGTTTCCATCTGCCCGGCGGAGGCGTAAAGCCGGAGAACATGATCTGGATGTTCGGCTCGGGACGGACGGGGAGCAGCTGGTTGAGCACCATGATGGCGGATCTCGAGGGCCACGCCAGGTGGAACGAACCGTACGTCGGCGAGCTCTTCGGCTCGGCTTACTACCTCAGGGCCGGAGACAGGATGCGGGGGCGCAAAGACTACGCCCTGGGGGATGATTACAGGGAGGCCTGGATCCGGTCCATCCGCAACTTCGTGCTGGAGGGCGCGAACGCGCGCTTCTCGGGGCTCGGCGAGAACGGCTACCTGGCGATCAAAGAGCCCAACGGCTCCATCGGGGCGCCGCTCTTGGCCGAAGCCTTCCCGGAGAGCCGCATGATCCTGCTGGTCCGTGACCCCAGGGACGTTGTCTCCTCGGCCATGGCAGCCCAGAGGAAGGGTAGCTGGGGCGAAGGATGGCGGGCTAACGGGGGCGGCGATTCGCTCGCCGACACCGACCCTGACGAGTTCGCGCGGCAGTGGGCCAACATGTACACGGTGAGCCTCGGCAACGCCAGAGATGCTTACGAGGCGCACAAAGGTCCCAAGGCCGTCGTCCGCTACGAGGACCTCAGGGCAGACACCCTAAGGACCATGAGACGACTCTACTCGACGCTGGATATCCAGGTAGGCGAACAGGAGCTCGCCAGGGTAGTCCAGATGCACGCGTGGGAGAACGTACCCGAGAACAAGAAGGGGCCGGACAAACCCCACCGCAAGGCGACCCCGGGGGGCTGGAAGGAAGACCTCACCCCCGAGCAGGCCAGGATAGTAGAGGAGTTGACGGTCGCCGTCCTCGACGAGTTCTACCCCCGGTGGAGCACTTCCTACGGGAGGGTGAAGAACCTCGATCCGTGAATAGGACGAACCAGCGGGTGAAGGGCGGGCGTAACGCCGCCAGGCCTTTGACTTCGAATGGAGAGATGGATGCCTATTCTGAAGAAGAATATAGAGCTCAGGCTATGGCGAAACACCAGCCTGTTCATCGACCTGGAGACGGGTGTGACGGGCCTCGAGGGTTTGGCTAGAGGACTCGGGTCGCGCCTTGGCAGGGTGCCCCCGCTGGCGAGAGCGGTCGGGGTTCCGTCGGCGAGAAGCAAACCTGCGCGCCTGGAACGAGGATCCAAGACCCCTGTGTTCTTCGTTACGGGGGTGGGCAAGTCGGGCACCTCCTGGCTGATGAGGACGCTGGACTCTCACCCCGAGATACTCTGCAAGGGCGAGGGGCGGTTTTTCGCCGCCGACTGGAGGCGGGCGAACTTCGACCCCGAGGGCACGCAGGCCCTGGCGAGCTCCCTGTACTACGCGCTGCTCCACTCCGAGTACCTGAGGATGTGGGTCGAGCGCTCCGTCTGGGCCAGGGAAGGCGACGCCGCCAGGCACCTCGACAACCTGACCCGCCTTGCGACCGAGCATTTCCTCGTGGGGCGACTCCGCAAGACCAACAAGAAGCTTGTGGGCGACAAGTCGCCGCTGCTCGATGAGGATTTCATCCAGGAGGTGAGCAGGATCTTCCCCGAGGCCAAAGTCATCCACATCATAAGGGACGGTAGGGATCAGGCCGTCTCCATGCTGCACCACGTTTGGAACCGCTCCACGGACCAGGGCGGCGTCCAGACCCTGAAGCCCGGAGAGTTCGAGAGGCGCGAAGCCTACCGCAAAGACCCGGAAAAGCTCCTTCAGACGGGCGAGGGCATGTTCACCGAGGAGCGGCTGCGCGGGGCGGCCAGGAGCTGGAATGCGAGGGTGGGCAAGACCTCAGAGGACGGCCCGGCCTTGCTCGGGCCAAACTACACCGAGGTACGTTACGAAGACCTGCTCGAGCGCCCCAATGAAGAGGTAAGCAGGCTGGCAAGATTCCTCGGCGCCGATACCAGCGAGAAGGCCGTGCACCAAGCCGTAGACTCGGCGAGCTTCGAGAGACTCTCCAAAGGACGTGAGCGGGGGCAGGAGGATACGTCATCGTTCTATCGTAAAGGAGTCGCGGGTGATTGGAACAACTATTTCACCGAGCGCGACAAGGAGATCTACAAAGAAGAGGCGGGCAAACTCCTGATCCGGCTCGGCTACGAGAGAGACCTGGATTGGTAGGCAGGATCTAGCACAATGCTCGCCGAAACGACGCTTCGTAGCAGGAAGGACCCCTGATGCCAGTCTTCAACAGCCGCACGGTTATCGAGATAGCGCGGGGCATAAGAGCGTTCTTGAACCTGGAGGCCGGCCTTACCCGCGGCGAGATACCGGCGAGAGCGCCGGGCGTTGAGGATCCACCCGCTTTCGAGCTTGCGCGGGTCCGCACGCGGCTCGAAGAGAAAGAGCGAGAGATCGCCGGGCTAGAACAGAGGCTGGCAGCGCGCTCTTCGAGGGCAGGCGGCGTCGACCCCGAGAACGTCGTCTGGATCTTCTGCTCCAATCGCAGCGGCAGCACCTGGCTCAGTTCGATGATGGGCGAGGTCGAGGGCCACGAGGTGTGGAACGAGCCGCTGGTCGGGAAGCTCTTCGGCGACCTTTACTATGGCGGAGCGGCAGGCCACCAGAAGGTCAAGCACTACATACTCGGGGACTTTCACAAAGGGAGCTGGCTCGATTCCGTCCAATCCTTCGTCCTCAGCGAAGCGACCGCGCGCTTTCCCGGGGTGGCCGAGGGCGGTTACCTGATCATAAAGGAGCCGAACGGCTCCATAGGCGCGCCGCTGCTCTCCGAGGCGATGCCGGCGAGCAGGGTGATCTTCCTCCTGCGCGACCCCAGGGATGTCGCCGCTTCAGGCCTGGACGCCGCCAGGAAGGGCAGCTGGCAGTACGAGAACGCGGCGGATCGCGGCTGGAAGAGGGAGGCGCTGGCGGATAACCAGCCGGATCTCTGGGTGAGGCGCCGGGCCCAGAATTACGTGCGCCACGCCGGCAAAGCCAGGGACGCCTACGAGGCCCACAAGGGTCCCAAGGTCCTGATCCGCTACGAGGAGCTACGCGACGATACTCGCGGCACCATGGAGCGCCTGTACTCGACGCTGGGCATCGAAGTCGGGGGAGAGGAACTCGCGCGGGCTGTCGAGAAACACGCCTGGGAGAACATCCCCGAGAAAGAGAAGGGACAGGGAAAATTCTACCGCAAGGCGACGCCGGGCGGCTGGAGGGAAGATCTCACCCCCGGCCAGGTAGAGATAGTGGAGCAGGTATCGGCTGCTTTGCTAAAGGAGTTCTACCCGGGCCGATAAGCATTTCAGCAAGTCAGCACGCCGCCTACGGCGGCTCTCAGCATTTCCGCAGCTCAGCAAGTGCCTGACAGCCTGGCACCCCGACAAACGATGCAGGCCCCATCCATCGCAGAGAGAACAACCTAAGCCAGCCGCTCCCAACAAAGCTGAAATGCTGAAGTGCTGACGAGCGAAGCCCGAAGGGCTGAGCGTGCTGAGATGCTCGTCGTGCGTAAGGCTCTCAAGCCTTACGCACGACGCTAACCGGGATCTCGGGTCCTCGCCATCCCTGCCCGGAGAACCAGGCGACCTGCGGGATGACCATGTCCCACTGGAGGATGTAGTCTCCGGGCTCTTTGGGGGAGCGCACCGGCGCTGGCAGCCTGGCTGTCTCGCCGGGCCTCAGCATGTGCGGTAGCACCGTCCGGCGGCCCTTGAAATCGTAGAGTTCTCCATCTGCACTGAGCCAGTGGTAGGTAACGCGCACGTCAGGCGCTCCCATCTCGGGTATAGGCCACGCTACAGGACTTTCGTTGCGCAGTTCGACGTCGACCTTGTACCACCGTCCCGCTTCCATGACTCGTGGGCAATCTATGCACTCGAGACGCGCCCTGAACAGGGCCGGGCCGTAGTCGCACTCTTGAACGGCCGCCAGGTCGATCTCGGCCAGGTCCACGTGCCTGATCGGGGCAAGCGCGGCGGGCGGTCTGCTTTCGGTATGGTCTTGTGCGGGCACGTCATCGGCCGGGATCGGGCGTGTGACAAGCGAGTTCTCATCGGGAAGGGAATAGTGATGACTGCCGCTCTTCTCGGGCGATATGATCTCGTACTGGCGCACCTTCTCCCTGCGATGCTGCTCGTCGTGATACACGAAGTCGTAGTGATAGATCGAACCCCTGTAGAGAAAGCGCGAGGCCCCCTTGACCTCGTATCCGGAGTGCAGGCGACCGGGAATGCGCACGATCGAAGGGATGTTGCGGAACAACCTCAGCTTCCAGTCGGGCCACCACGGACGCTGGGCTATCCACCGCGTTCCATCTTCCCCGATCATCGTGCGCCGTCTGAGATGGTAATGGGTCATCTCGCGGTCGTTCATGAGAGAAGGCAGGATCTCGATCAGGCCTTCGCTGGGGAGCTCATCGTCGTCGAGGCGGAGGATCCAATCCCCCCGACACTGCTCGTTGAGCCAGGGGAGGATCCGCTCCACGTAGCCGGGCGACTCTACGCTAAAGACCCTGTCGGCGTTCTCGTGGCAGATCCTCTCGGTCCGGTCATTGCTCGAGGCGTCGACGGCCACGACGACTTCGTCGGCGAAGCTCCTCCCGACCCGCAAGAGCTTCTCGATGTACCCGGCCGAGTTCTTCGTCGCTATACACAACGAGAGCTTCACCCACGCCTCCCAACGGCATCTCGACCCGACGACGAACAACGACGATGCGTGACAGTCTATCAAGATGTGCCGGAGATACAGCTCTGTGTGAGGACGAAGCGGCTCCGATACCACTAGTAGGAATCGGGTTATTATGAGAGCATCGTACTTTGTAGTAGCAACGTAGCTCGATAGGAGAAACACCGGGTGCCGATCTTCGAGTACCGCACGACCTTCGAGATGGCTCGGAACATAAAGGCGTTCCTGGACCTCGAGGTAGTCCTCACCCGCAACGGGAGTCGGGGTACGCCAAAGGGCCGCGATGCAGGAACAGGGGGATCCCAGCGCCAGGTAGGCGGCGAAGCGCAAAACGCACTGCGGGCGGGGTCCACTCCGGACGGGAGCGCCACGCGCGGCGCTACGGACGAGGTCGTACCGATGTTCTTCCTCGTAGGGCGTTCGAAATCGGGGACTTCCTGGTTGATGAGGGTCTTCGACTCCCATCCGGAGATACTCTGCAGGGGGGAGGCCAAGTTCTTCGGCAAGGACAACCCCAACGCCCTCCACGGCGCCCTCGCCCGTTCGAAGCATCTGAAGCGGTGGCTGGACCACAACCCCTGGACCCTCCGGGATGATGATCCCAACCTCGACGGCATCGTGGCCAACACCATAAGCTACCTCATGCGAGAGAAGCTCAAGAAGACGGGCAAGAAGATCGTCGGGGACAAGAGCCCGTTCACCACCCCCGGCGTGGTAGAGGAGATCTCCTCTATCTGTCCCGGTGCGAAGGTCGTGCACATAGTCAGGGACGGCAGGGACGTGGCCGTGTCCTCGGTTCACCACCAGTGGAATAATGCGATCGACCAGGGCGGCCGCCGCAAGCTCTCGCGCGAGAAGGTTGCAAAGCGTGAAGCCTACCGTAAAGCCCCCGAGGCCTTCGGTGCCTCAGGGGAGAGCATCTTTGCCGACGAACACGTGGCGGAGGTAGCCAGGAGCTGGAGTACGTCCGTCAGCAGGGCGATGGCTGATGCTGCTCTTCTTGGCGACGATTACTGCCAGGTACGCTACGAGGACCTCCTTGCCGAGCCGGTCGGTGAGGTCATGAGGCTGCTGGAGTTCCTGGGGGCCGACTCCGATGTGGAGGTCGCCCGCGGGTGCGTACAGGCCGCGAGCTTCGAACAGCTCTCCGGCGGCAGGACCCAGGGCGAGGAAGCCTCGTCTTCTTTCTACCGCAAGGGGATAGCGGGCGACTGGAAGAACCACTTTTCGGAGGAGGACAGGCGCGTCTTCAAAGAGGAGGCCGGGGAACTCTTGATCAGGCTCGGTTACGAAGACGACTTCGACTGGTAGCACGGTACCCGGACGCACGTTTGGAGAACGACATGACAGCAAACCAGGCAAGGGAACTCGCACCGCCCTGGTCAGGAGCGTCGTACGCTAGGGTGAGCAGACTCGGGGGAACGTGGCGCCGGAATCCCCCTGGCGAGAAGGCGGACGCTGCGAGGACGCGAGACGATAGCACGCCCGTATTCTTCGTTACGGGAATCGGCAAATCAGGGACCCGGTGGCTGACCAAGATCCTGGACTCCCACCCTGAGGTGCTGTGTAAGGGTGAGGGGCGTTTTTTCTCCGCGAACTGGAGGCGGGCGAACCTCGACCCCACGAACGAGAAGGCCGTCGCGAGCTCCCTCTACTACGCCCTGACCCACTCCGAATACCTAAGGCTCTGGATCGAACGCTCCGTATGGAGCCGGGATGGGAATACCGACAGGCACCTCAACTCCCTCATGCGCCTGGCCACGGAGTATTTCCTCACGGAAGAGCTCATCAAGAGCGGCAAGAGGCTTGTCGGAGACAAGTCGCCGCTCTTGGACGAAGGGTTCGTGCGGGAAGTGGGTGCCGTGTATCCGGGAGCCAGGGTCATCCACATTATAAGGGACGGCAGGGACAGGACGGTCTCCTCCATGCACCGCGGGTGGCGCCGCGCCAGCCAGGGCTACGTCCACAGGCTCTCGCCCGAGGATCTGGCGAAGGGCAAGGCCCTGCGTGAGGGCCAGCAGGAACGGACGGAGAAGGGCGTGTTCACCGAGGTGTGGCTGCGGCAGGCGGCCCGTAACTGGAGACTTCTGGTGGGTAGAGCCATCGAGGACGGCCCGGCCCTGCTCGGGCCAAACTACACCGAGGTACGTTACGAGGACCTGCTGGAGCACCCCCACGCGGAGGTGGGTCGGCTGCTGGGCTTCCTGGGGGTCGACACCGACGAGAGGCTGGTAGAGCACTGCGTGGGCTCGGCGAGCTTCCAGAGGCTCTCCAAGGGGCGCCGGCGGGGTCAGGAGGACCCCTCCTCTTTCTACCGCAAGGGGATAGCGGGTGACTGGAAGAACCACTTCACCGAGGAGGACAGGCGCATCTTCAAAGAGGAGGCCGGGGAGCTCTTGATCCGGCTCGGTTACGAGGATGACCTCGACTGGTAGCACCGCGTCGTGGCGGCCCACGTCATGAGTAGGGTAGGCAGGATCTTGCTGTTGTCCGGGGCATGCCTGGCGCTAGGGTTCTTCCTGCCGGGAGAGTTAGAGCAGGGCTCCATAGAAGCAGTGGGCCGGCCCAACATCATCTTCATAGTCACGGATGACCTGGACGCCGCGTCGGTCTCGAAGGTACCATCCTTCTCGGGGTATATAGCCGAGAAGGGCGTTACCTTCGACAACGCGTTCGTCACCTCCGCGCTTTGTTGTCCCTCGAGGGCCACGATCCTGACCGGACAGTACCCGCACAACCATCTGGTCAGGACCAATGTCCCTCCGCGCGGGGGTTTCGAAACGTTCCGCGACCTCGGACGAGAGAGATCCACGCTGGCCACGTGGCTCGACGAAGCGGGTTACGAGACGGCCCTGTTCGGCAAGTACCTCAACGGCTACGGCGACGCTGGCCGCAACCACGTTCCGGCGGGGTGGGACGAATGGTACGGGGCCGTAGGGGACGCGCAGCTGAACCAGAACGGGCGGCTGGTCAGGTACCGGGCGGACACCTACCTCGATGATGCGCTTTCGGGTCTCGCCCAGAACTTTGTGAGACGTCAGGAACGCAGGGACGCCCCATTTTTCGTGTATCTCTCCGTTCACGCCCCCCACGCGCCCGCCAAACCCGCCCGGAGGCATGAGGGTCTGTACGAGGGCCTGCGTGCGCCCCGTACGCCCTCCTTCGACGAAGCAGACGTCTCCGACAAGCCAGAGTGGGTGCGCGACCTAGAGCTTGACTCCGCAGTGAAGAAACGTATCGACGAGCTCTACAGCAAGAGGCTAAAGACGATGGCCGCGGTTGGCGAGATGATCGGCGGGTTGCTAAGGACGCTCGAACAGACCGGGAAGCTAGACAATACCTACGTTGTTCTCACCAGCGACAACGGCTATCACATGGGCCAGCATCGCCTCGGGCTTGGCAAGCAAAGCGCCTACGAAGAGGATATAAGGGTACCTTTGATGATCCGGGGACCCGGATTGCCTGCTGGGGTCAGCAGGGACGAGATGGTGTTGAACAACGACTTCGCCCCGACCTTCGCTGACCTGGCAGGCTTGCCGCCTCCGGCTTCCGTCGATGGCCGCTCGTTCGCATCCCTGCTCGACAGGACGCGGCGTAACGATCCTGCCTCCTGGCGCACGGCTTTCGAGATCCGCAACTGGGACAACAAGAGGAACGAAGCGTCTTATAGGTCGGTAGCGCCCGTGCCTCCTTACCGGGCCGTAAGGACACAGAGATACCTGTACGTCGAGTACGCAGCCGGGGAGCGCGAGCTGTACGACCTGAAAAAAGACCCCTACGAGCTGCACAACCTGTACGATTGGGCGGACAAGGATCTCATCTCGAAGCTCGGCGCGCGCCTCGACGCGCTGCGCGACTGCGCCGGGACAGGTTGCCGCGCCGCGGAGGTCGGGCAGCCTAAATAACCTTCTCGCGCTCGAGGTAGTCTTCCAGAGCCTCGCGCCAGGGGCGCAGTCTTGGGCTCCCCAGGGCGGAGAGGACGCCGTTGGCGGGTCGTGCTGCGGGGAGAGGATACTCCGAGCTGGAGACGGGGACGACCTCGACCTCGACGCCGGCGAGTGAGAAGATCTCCTTCGCAAACTCGTGCCAGGAGCAGGAGCCAGAGTTGGTAAGGTGGTAGAGGCCGTAGCGTCGGTCTTCGATCGCCCCCAAGATCCCCTGCGCGAGGTCAGCGGCGTAGGTCGGCGAGATGGATTCGTCGTCTTTGACCTTCAACACGTTCCTCTGCGCTCCCAGGCGCAGCATGGTCCGCACGAAGTTGTGGCCCTTCCCGTAGACGCCCGCGGATCGGACGATGTACCAACGGTTGGTAAGCTGCCTGACGTACTCCTCTCCGGCGAGCTTGGTGCGGCCGTAGACGCTGATGGGGTTCGGGGTATCGAAGGGCTCGTAGGCTCGTCCCGACTCGCCGTCGAAGACGTAGTTCGTGCTGACGTGCAGGAGATCGCAGCCTAGCCCCTCACAGATCTGGGCCAGGTTCCTCGGACCG